>JAIXXP010000117.1 GCA_027490665.1 Cryomorphaceae bacterium
CTTTTGACTCATTGTATTACAAAATTAGTTCTTAATTCCTTACCTTTGCATCCAATTTTAAGTATCGTGGGCGTAAAAATCTTTGCAGGCAGGGCTTCCGAACAACTCGCAGCCAACATTGCTAAATCATTTGGATCATCTCTTGGTGACGTCAATGTTAGTGTTTTTTCCGATGGGGAATTCCAACCATCCTTTGAAGAAACGGTAAGAGGTCAAGATGTATTCCTCGTGCAGTCTACCATGCCCCCTACCGAAAACCTTTTTGAACTTTTATTGCTGGTAGACGCAGCTAGACGCGCTTCTGCAAGAAAAATCATCGCTGTTATTCCTTATTTTGGTTTTGCGCGTCAAGACCGAAAAGACAAACCAAGGGTAGCAATTGGCGCCAAACTTGTCGCTAACATGCTCATGGCTGCAGGCGTAGACCGCGTCATGACCATGGACCTCCACGCAGACCAAATTCAAGGCTTCTTCGAGGTTCCTGTAGACCACCTCTTTGCTTCAACCCTTTTCCTCAAAGAAGTAGAAAAACTTGATCAGCAAAATTTAGTAGTGGCAGCTCCTGACGCAGGTGGTGCAAAACGCGCTAATTCTTATGCTAAAAATCTAAACTGCGGTTTAGCACTTTGTCACAAACACCGCAAAAAAGCCAACGAAATTGCCGAAATGACCGTCATTGGCGATGTCATGGGTAAAGACGTCGTCATCATCGACGACATGTGCGACACAGCAGGCACGCTCACGACAGCCGCTGACTTACTCATTGAAAAAGGAGCTAAAAGTGTTCGTGCTTTTACAACCCATGCCGTATTAAGTGGGCCGGCATTTGAGCGCATCAACGCTTCCAAACTCACCGAACTCATCGTTACAGACACCATTCCACTCCAAAAACACAGCGACAAAATTCGCGTGGTGAGTGTTGCCGACCTCTTCGCAGATGTCATCAAGCGCTTGGTCAACAACGAATCGATCAGTTCACATTTTGTAATCTCTTAATTAAATATATAACATGAAAACAGCACATTTGAGCGGTTCGCTCCGAGCGAACGTAGGGAAAAAGGATGCTACGGCATTGCGCAATGCAGGCTTAGTTCCTTGTGTGCTTTACGGACAAGGTGAGCAAACTCACTTCGCGGTAAAGCGAACAGCAATTGACAAAATCGTTTTTTCTCCTGAGGTTTATCAGGTTGCTCTCGACATCGAAGGCAAAAAAGCGGTAGGTATCATTCGCGAGTTGCAACAACACCCAACTAAAGACACCATCCAACACGTCGATTTCTACGAACTCGACGAAAACAAAGAGGTTCGTGTTAAACTTCCTGTACGCATCACTGGTTCATCTCGTGGTGTAATGGCAGGTGGTAAACTCATGACCGTATTCCGCCAATTACAATGTATTGGTTTGCCTAGCGCATTACCAGATGCCATTACCTTAGACATCACCAAACTTCGTATTGGTCAGTCTATTCGTGTAAACAGCATTGAAATTCCTGGTGTTACAATCCTAGATCCTGCAAACGCAGTGGTTGTATCAGTCAAAATGGCTCGTGGAGCAGTTAAAGGTGCTGATGCCGATGAAGAAGAAGAAGAAGAAGAAGCATAGTCTTTAACTACATCTATTTAAGAACCGCCCATGTGGCGGTTTTTTTTTGTCACTTTTCTTCGTTAATTTCGTTCAAATTAGATATGGCCAGCCCTAGAACCCTCATCATTATTCCTACCTATAACGAACTCGAAAACATTTCTAAAATGATTTTGGCCGTTACAGACCTTCAGCAGGGTTATCACATACTATTTATCGACGACAACTCCCCTGACGGCACAGCAGCCCAAATAGAAGTCCTCATGGAAAGACACCCCACTGTTTTTCTAGAAAAGCGGCCGGGTAAGTTAGGCTTAGGCACCGCCTATATCCACGGTTTTAAATGGGCCCTCGACCGCGACTATACCTACATCATTGAAATGGACTGCGATTTTTCGCACAATCCAAATGATTTGCCGCGTTTAGTCAAGGCCTGCGAAAATGGCGCCGACTGCGCTATTGGTTCGCGTTATGTTCGCGGCGGTAAAGTCAGCAACTGGCCCTTGAAACGCATTCTAATGAGTTACTTTGCAAGTGTATACGTCAGGCTCATCCTCTGGATCAACATCAAAGACACCACCGCTGGTTTTAAGTGTTATCACCACAAAGTCCTGGAGCAAATACCTCTAGATCGCATTCCATTTAAAGGTTATGCTTTTCAAATTTGTATGAAATACGCGGCGGTCAAACTTGGCTTCAAAGTCAAAGAAATTCCAATAACATTTGTAGATCGGGTGGTAGGCGAGTCAAAAATGAGTACCGGCATCTTTAAAGAAGCTTTTTTTGGCGTCTGGCAAATGCGAAAAATGAAATGGAAATGAAAACACTGATCAAAAACGGAACAATTGTCAACGAAGGCAAACAATTCAATGCCGACCTCCTTATTGCCAACGGTAAAATCGAAAAGATTGCAGCACAAATAAATGTCGAAGGAGCTGTTCAAGAAATCGATGCAAGCGGACTACTCATACTGCCTGGTTGCATCGACGACCAAGTTCACTTTCGCGAGCCGGGTCTGACTCACAAAGGCAACATCTACACTGAATCACGCGCTGCAGTCGCCGGAGGCATCACCAGTTTTATGGAAATGCCAAATACGGTACCTAACGCGCTCACCCAACAATTACTTGAGGACAAATACCAGATTGCTGCCCAAAGCGCAATCGCCAACTACTCCTTTTTCATGGGGGCATCTAATGACAACCTCGAAGAAGTACTCAAAACTGACACCACCAAAATTTGCGGTATAAAGGTGTTTATGGGTTCATCAACGGGAAATATGCTTGTTGATAAAGAAAGTGTCTTAGAGGGCTTGTTTTCTCGTGTAGGCGCGCTTATAGCCACTCACTGTGAAGACGAACATACCGTAAAAGCGAATCTTGCGGCTTTTCAAGAAAAATATAACGATCAAATTCCAGTTAGTGCACATCCGCTTATCCGCAGCGAAGAAGCTTGTTATTTATCGTCGTCAAAAGCCGTGGCACTTGCACAAAAATTTGGGGCGCGTTTACACGTTCTTCATATTTCAACAGCAAAAGAAACACAACTCTTCGAGAACTCCATACCTCTAGAACAAAAGAAAATCACAGCTGAAGCCTGCATACACCACCTATGGTTTTCAGATGCTGACTACGCCACCAAAGGCAACTTTATCAAATGGAATCCTGCTGTCAAAACAGCCATAGACCGTGAAGGTATTTGGGAGGCTTTGCTAGACAACCACATAGATGTCATTGCAACTGATCACGCACCGCATACCATCGAAGAAAAAATGCAAGTTTATGGTGCTGCTCCTTCTGGCGGTCCGCTTGTTCAGCACGCTTTGTTAGCAATGCTAGACAAAGTTTCGGAAGGAAAAATAACAATAGAACGCGTCGTTGAAAAGATGGCGCATGCACCCGCTACCTTATTTCGCATCAAAGAACGTGGTTACCTCCGCGAAGGGTACGCAGCCGATTTAGTACTCGTGGCAACAACACCTAGCGCAACCGTTGACAAAAATAACCTGCTATATAAATGCGGCTGGTCGCCTTTTGAAGGGCACCAATTTTCACATCACATACACAGCACGTACATCAATGGCAATTGTGTTTACGACAACGGACAAATCATAGAAAACAGCCTCGGAAAGCGACTTCTTTTTATTCCTCGATGAAAACGCCGTCCCTCTTCTTTTTTCTTCTTTTGCTGTATGCTTGTTCAGAAAACAAGTTGCCCGCTGGCATACTGCCACTAGATGAAATGAGTAGTCTAGTCGAAGAAATTACAATCATCGAAACCCATTACCAAAGTAAGTTTGGTGTGCCAAGTCAATACAAGAAAGCTTTGGATACATCTGTCAACAAAACGCTTCGAAAAGCCAATTGTACCCGTGCTAAATTTGAAAAAAGCCTGCGCTACTACGCTGCTCACCCAGCACACCAAAAGGCACTCAATGAAGCGCTGCTCACGAGCATGAGCCGAAAAGTCAATTGATCAGAATTAAGGAAAACTGAAGCACTAAAAGCTATGGTGAAGCGCATTTACTTGCTCACCCAGAAAAGATGTTGCGCGCTCATTGAAGACCTTTGTTGCCTCAGAAGTAAAAAAAGCAACTGCACTATTTTTTGATAAACGCGCTTGCATTTCAGGATGCGCAATTAAATAAGCTTCTAATTTTTCGGCAACAATAGGGCCTTGTGGCACAACTTGTATAGTCGGACCAACCAAATTTTCTATTTGTTGCTGCAAAACAGGGTAGTGTGTACAGGCAAGTAAAAGGGTATCTATTTGCGGACTCATCGCTAAAATAGTCCGAACATCTTCAGCAATAAACTGTCGGCCAGCCGGATGCTCGTGTTGTTGGTTCTCAATAAGTGGAACCCACATTGGGCAAGCAAGCTGATGCACTACTGTATCAGGGGCAAATTTAGACAACTCTATTGGAAAAGATTCAGAAGCGATGGTGCCGGTTGTTCCTAAAACACCTACATGGCCCGTTTTGGTGCGTTCTCCGAGCACTTCCGTGCTTGGTCGAATAACACCAAGAACGCGGTTGTTTGGAGCAATTAGGGGCAGGTCTTTTTGCTGAATAGTACGGAGGGCTTTTGCAGAAGCGGTGTTGCACGCAATAATGACTAATGGGCAGCCCTGTTCAAATAGAAACTTAACCGCCTCAAGAGTAAAATCATAAACTACATCAAATGATCGGTTGCCATAGGGCGCCCTTGCGTTGTCTCCAAAATAAATGAAGTCCTGATGTGGCAGTTTCTTGCGCAGCTCAGCTAAAACGGTCAAACCACCATAGCCTGAGTCAAAAACACCTATTGGACCTTGCTTTTCCACGTTTCAAAACTAACGAAAAAAGGGCAACCAATGGCTGCCCTTCGAATTTCAGAAAGTACTGTTTTATTTTTTCGCGGCTGCGTCAAGTAAAAGCAACTCAACAATAACTTCGCTAGTGATATCAATACCACCTTTTGAATACATAGTTGCCGAAACATCTAAAACATAATTCAATTTCTTGCGCTCAGCTACAATATCAATTGACTTTTGAACGCGATCCAGAATCGGTTTGTTCAATTCTTCACTGACAATTTGAAGGCCTTCTTCTAAAGACGCCTGCGTTGCCTCTAACATTTGTTGTTTTTGCATCAAACGACCTTCGATAATTTGACGTTCAGCCGGTGACTTACTCGCCTGATTGGTCATGTAATCTTGGTAAGCTTTTTGAAAATCAGCGTCCATGATACGGAGTTCATCCATGCCCGCAGTTTTCATTGAGTCAATTTTTCTGATAGCGTCTTTGCGTGAAGGCAAAGTATCCAATAGTTTTTGTGAGTCTACATGGCCGATTTTGGTCTGAGCAAAAGAGCTAAATCCGATGACAACAAACAGACCGAGTAATACATTTTTCATTTTTATATTTATTTAGTTATTCCCATTTCTTCGAGTACCTCATCAGAGATGTCGAACTCTTTTTCTGCATAGAGCAAATTACTTTGGTTTGCTTTGTCAAAGACAAAAGCATAACCTTCTCTTTTTGCCACTTTTTTCATGGCGGTAAAAACGCGGTCTTGAATTGGTTTAATCAGTTCCTGGCGCTTTTGGAAGTAATCACCGTTGGACCCAAAGTGCTGGGTTTGGAGGTCAATAGCTTCTTTTTCAAGTTTATCTATTTCAATTTTTCTTTTTTCTCTTTCCTCTTTTGGAAGGAGCACCTCTTCGCGGTCAAAGTTACTTTTGAGGTCTTTGATGGTTGCGTAGCGGTCTTCAATCTCTTTGGTCCAACGCTCAGCCATTTTGTCTAGGCGTTCTTTTTCTTCGGCGTATTCTGGTACATTTTCTAGGATGTAATCAGAGTCGATAAAAGCGTAGGTCTGAGCACTGACAAATCGCATGCCAAAAACCAATATAAGTAGCGCGAAGTATTTCATGAGTTTCATTTGCGTGCTTAGAACGACGAAGTTACCAATTTATTGTTAATGCTACAATTCTCCGAGGTTCATCCCGATTGTAAATGTAAGTTTAGGATAATACCCTTTCGCATTGATATCGAGGTCTGAACCCTTGCCAAAACCGCTCGACCAAGAATCGAGTTGATCGAAACCAAGACCGTAATCTAGTCCTAGCATACCAAACATCGGTAAAAAGACACGGATACCCACACCGGCTGTGCGTTTCACATTAAACGGATTGAATTTGTCAAAGCTCGGATAGGTATTACCTGCCTCCAAGAAAGAAAGAGCGTAGAACGTTGCTTGCGGATTGAGCGAGATAGGGTAGCGCAATTCCAAAGTGTATTTAGCCACAATTGGATCACCACCAGCTGAAGAAATTGTTTGGTCTTCATAGCCCCGCAAAGCGATAATTTCACGACCACCAATTTGATTGGCACCCATTCCTGTAAGGCCGCTACCACCCATAATGAAGCGGTCAAAAGGAGATATTCCCTTCGTCTTGTTGTAAGCGCCCATGTAGCCAAAGCCAAAGCGCGACATCAAGACGAGTTTTTTGTCTGCACTGAGCGGAGTATACCACTCACCTGTAAACTTCAGTTTGAAATATTCCAGGTATTTGTAGCGGTCTTGCTGCGACATGCTTGAGTAATCTTTTTCCGGTCCAAACATAGAATAAGGCGCCGTTGCTTTTGCCGAGAACGTGAAATTAGAACCGTTTTGCGGATAAATTGGCGCGCTTACTGAACTGCGCTGCAATGTGTATTTTAGGGAGATGTCGTTTGCATACCCATTCTGGAAAAGTGGGAAGAATGAATATTGTTGCACGTCATAATATTGATAAGAAAGTTCATACGAAGCAACGAAGTAGTCATCTGGCCATTTTTTGCGACGGCCCATGGCCACGCCAGCTCCTGATATAGAAATGCCGTTGTAGTCAGGATTGGTGCGCAATAAACCATTTGTGGAAATAGACGAGTTCGTTACGTAGAAAGTGAGAGAGTTTGGTTTCTTACCACCCAACCATGGTTCGGTGAAAGAAAAATTATAACCCTGATAAAAGCGTCCTGTTGATTGCGCCCTGATAGTGAGTCTTTGTCCGTCACCACCAGGCAATGGGCTCCAAGCATCTTTTTTGAAAAAGTTCTTGGTAGAAAAATTATTGAAAGACAAACCAAGAGTTCCAATGATGCGTCCTGAAGTATTTGGGCCAGCACCACCGTAACCACCCGAAAGCTCAATTTGGTCGCTAGATTTTTCAGCAACAACATATTCGATGTCAACCGTTCCGGTTGCGGGGTTTGGTTTTGGATTCACCTGAAAACCTTGCTCATCGAAAAAGCCGAGCTGTGCCAACTCGCGCTGGGTACGCATGATGTCTGCTTTGTTAAACAGATCACCTGGTTTAGTGCGGATTTCACGCAAAATAACGTGGTCATTGGTTTTAGTATTGCCGCGAATCGTTACTCCTCCAATGTGCGCCTCTTTTCCTTCTATCAACCTTACTTGGTGACTAATTTTGTTGTCCTTGACGCCAGTTTCAACTGGTGAAATTTGGAAAAACAAATAACCGCGATCCATGTATAGCGATGAGATATCGCGGCCATCACCATTGCCATAAAGTCGCTGATTAAACAAGTCTTTGTTGTAGAGGTCGCCTGGCTTAATACCTAAAACGGTATCCAAAAAGCTAGAGCGGTATTTTGAATTGCCAATCCATTCGATGTCGCCAAAATAATACTTTTCTCCTTCATTGATTTCAATGCGGATTTTCATGTTTTTGTCGTCGAGCATATAGACGGAGTCGCGGACAATGGCGGCATCTCGCAAACCTTCGGCATTAAATTTAGCGAGTAAAGCTTTTTTGTCTGTTTCGTAACTGCCTTCTGTATATTTAGAACGCTTGAACAAACGCTGCGGGCCTTTTTGTTTGGTGTCTTTCATAGCCATGCGCAACTTCCAAATAGGCACGGAAGTAACACCGACAAATTCAATTTCTTTAATGCCAATTTTGATGCCTTTATTCACATTAATGATAAAGATTTCCGAATTGTTTATAAGGGTATCCATCTGACGATCAATCTGAACCTTTGCATGCAAAAAGCCCTTGTCGCGGTAATAACCCCTGATTTTGTTGTTGGTCTCAAAAACGAGGTTTTCAGTAATTGTTTTACCCGCATAAAGTGAAATCTCTTCACGAAGTTTATCAGCTTCACGTTTATTTACCCCGACAAATCTAAACTTAGAGAGCTTTGGTCTTGGGCTGAGTTCAATGACTAAATACACGATTCCCCCTATCTCTTTTTCAGCATAAATGGCAATGTCTGAAAACAAGCCTTCTGCCCACAGGTTCTGAATAGCTTTGTTGATTTGCTGACTCGGTAAAGTAATTTTTTGGCCCGTGCGGAGCCCTGCGATGAGCTTGATGGCTTGATGGTCGTAGTTGTCTGCACCAATAACCCTTACAGGGCCAATTTCAAAAGTTTGCGGATTGGCATAATCGAAATCTAGGCCACCTAAATTATTTGGAGTTTGGGCCTGTACATAACCGGCACAAAACAACAGCACGAAAAAGAGTATTTTATTCATTTAGTGGTTTGAATTTGTTCAGATACCATTCCAAAACGCCTTTCTCTCTTCTGAAAATTAGCGATCGCATCAATAAACGCTTCGCGACGAAAATCTGGCCAATGGGTATCTGTAAAAAGCAACTCTGTATAAGACAATTGCCAAAGCAAAAAGTTACTAATGCGGCATTCACCACTCGTTCGAATGAGTAATTCTGGATCGGGAATGTCTTTGGTTTGCAGCAAGGACGAAAAAACTTGTTCTGATAAGTCAGTACTAGAAAGCTGTGCGTCTTGCATGAGTTGATGAGCTGCAAGAGCCGCTTTGATGATTTCTTGTCGGGCTGAATAGTTTAGGGCTAATATTAAAGTGAGCGCCGTGTTGTCTTTGGTTCTGTTCATAGCAGACAATAGAGACTCATGGCAATTGCCAGGCAGCCCTTGGATATCACCGATAGTAAGTAAACGCACCCCGTTTGCATGCATTTCGTCAACTTCATTTGCGATCGCGTCGACTAATAAATTCATTAAACCTTCTACTTCATCACTTGGGCGCGCCCAGTTTTCAGTAGAAAAAGCATATAAAGTAAGGTAAGAGATGCCGAGTTCTCGGGCGGTTTGAATAACAGACTTCACGGATTCTACACCAGCAGCATGCCCAAATAAGCGGTGCTGACCCTTGTTTTTAGCCCAACGCCCATTGCCATCCATTATGAAAGCTACATGGCGTGGAATATTCTGTAAATCAAGGTTGTTAATAGTGCTCATTTAGTTAAAACGAAAATACGCAAACTTTTGCTGAAAATGTCATAAAAAAAGGGAGTGGTGAAACCAATCCCTTTTTGTGTAATGTTGTGAACGTTTTATTCAGCTAAAACGATTAATTTTTGGTTGTTTAGTTCAGCCACACCGCCTTTGATTTGGACACTAACAGAAGTGCCTGACACCTCTAGGTTTGCATTGGCTTCAACAGGAGTGGTTGTTTCAAAACGCAACTCACCTTTTCTCAATGAAGAAATAATAGGCGCGTGGTTATTTAAAACCTGGAAAACACCGTCGAGACCTGGAAGACTAACGCTGCTCACCTCTCCTTTAAAAAGGCTTGCTTCTGGCGTGATGATTTCTAATATCATGACTAAGCTTCTGCTAACATTTTATCACCGGCAGCAATTACGTCTTCGATTCCACCTTTAAGGTTAAATGCTGCTTCTGGGTACTTGTCATATTTACCATCTAGGATTTCGTTGAAAGCTTTGATGGTGTCTTGGATGTCTACAAGGACACCTGGGATACCAGTAAATTGCTCGGCAACGTGGAATGGCTGTGATAAGAAACGTTGAACACGACGTGCGCGATGTACAATCAATTTGTCTTCTTCAGAAAGCTCATCCATACCTAAGATAGCGATGATGTCCTGAAGTTCTTTGTAGCGTTGCAATGTTATTTTGACGCGTTGAGCACAGTTGTAATGTTCTTCTCCTACGATTTCTTGGGTAAGGATACGTGAAGTTGAGTCTAGTGGATCAACCGCAGGATAAATCCCTAATTCGGAAATTTTACGAGAAAGTACAGTTGTGGCATCTAAGTGAGCAAAGGTGTTTGCAGGAGCCGGGTCGGTAAGGTCATCGGCAGGTACGTATACCGCTTGAACCGAAGTAATGGAACCATTTTTTGTGGAGGTAATGCGCTCTTGCATTGCACCCATTTCGGTAGCAAGTGTTGGTTGGTAACCTACAGCTGAAGGCATACGACCAAGTAGTGCAGATACCTCTGAACCAGCCTGCGTAAATCGGAAGATGTTGTCTACGAAGAAAAGGATGTCTTTACCTTGGCCTTCGCCGTCACCATCGCGGAAATATTCTGCAATAGTAAGACCTGAAAGCGCTACACGAGCACGTGCCCCTGGAGGCTCGTTCATTTGACCAAATACAAATGTTGCTTTAGATTCTTTCATTTCGTTGAGGTCAACTTTAGAAAGGTCCCAACCACCTTCTTCCATTGAGTGCATGAAGTCGTCACCGTATTTGATGATTCCTGACTCCAACATCTCGCGAAGTAAGTCGTTTCCTTCGCGGGTACGCTCACCTACACCAGCAAAAACGGATAAACCTCCGTGTCCTTTTGCGATGTTATTAATTAATTCTTGGATAAGTACTGTTTTTCCTACTCCTGCACCACCAAAAAGACCAATTTTACCACCTTTTGCATATGGTTCGATAAGGTCGATTACTTTGATACCTGTAAATAGGATTTCAGTAGCTGTAGATAATTGATCAAATTTTGGCGCTTCTCTGTGGATTGGCAAGCCATCTGCGTTGTCCATTGTGTTGATGCCATCGATAGCCTCACCTACTACATTGAATAAGCGGCCCTTGATGCGGTCTCCGGTAGGCATTTTGATTGGAATACCAGTTGAAACAACTTCCATTCCGCGTGTAAAACCGTCGGTGGAGTCCATAGAGATGGCGCGAATTGCGTTTTCTCCAACGTGAGCTTGAACTTCCAAAACGACGCGTGTGCCGTCAGTTTTGTATACTTCCAATGCATCATAAATGTTTGGTAGCGCAGTACCGCGCTCGAATCGGACGTCCACAACTGGGCCGATTACTTGAGAGATTTTTCCTTTGATTGATGACATCATTTGTCTTTTAAATTCGGGCGCAAATATACGAGATTTTATTTGAAATGCTCGAGAAAAGCGCAAAATTATTTTAACGCAAACAATCTAAGACCTACGCAATAAAAAGCGAACAGGAAAATACGTAAACAAAAAGGCTAATGCGCTGGAAGCGAATAGTATGCTTGAGAAGTCTGCCAACTTAAAGACAATTGGAAATGGAACGTTCGCTCCTGGCACAATTAACCAACCAAAATATTGCTGCGACCAGCAAATGACCAGACCAAAAACCAAACCAATTAGGATCCCTAAAAACGACAACAATAAGCCTTCAAAAAAGAAAATCTGAAAGCGGTTTTGTTGGGTCATGCCGATCGCTTTTAGAATTTGCAAGTTGGCTTGTTTTTCATGAATGAGCATAGTGAGTGTAGCAATCAAATTGAACGAAGCTAAAACAAAAACAAAGAGCAAAATTATAAAGACAACAAGCCTTTCAGACCGACTCGTTTTATAAATGAGCTCGTTTTTTTCGAGTTGTGTGCGCACCAAAAAATCTGATCCAAGCTGCGCTTTAAGTGCCGATATCACTTCATTAATATCGGCGTTGTGCTCCGGATAAACATGAAGGCGTGTAGCGGAACCTTCCTGACCAAAGAGCTCAGCGGCAGCATCATAATTCCAAAGCAAGGCGTTGCTATTCAATTCTTGATTGTAATTCAGCGCGCCTGCGACCTCTATTTGCTGAATGTGAAACGGTGTTTTGCCAAACTTCATGCGCATGGCGCGTTTGGGCGCATAAATTTGGATGTTGTTTTGGGTGGAACCCAAGCCTAACTTCAATTTTGAAAAAATGTCTGCACCTAAAAAAACATAGTTTGCTTGGTTCAAAAATGGTGCCCCCACATGGTTAATCAAATGCGCATTCACCTTTGCCTGGCGAATAAACTCAGCGTCAACAGCATGCATATTGGCATTGATCCAGCGTTGATTTTTACGCAAAACCACCAGTTCTTCTAGCTCTTTACTGTAAGAATGAACACCTTTGGTTTTTTGCAGCTGGTTCAAATCTATTTGGCGTAAAAAAAATGTTTTTCTGGTTTGGTGCTGAATTGTAATTGGAGCGTCAAAAGAAGTATAAAGCTTGGAAATCATTTCTTCAATGCCATTGAAAGCAGAGAGAAGTATCACCATTGCGGCAGTGCACACGGCAATTCCAACTACAGAAATTCTAGAAATAATACTGACAATCGAGCGCTTCGAACGACTAAAAAGATACCGTTTCGCTATGTAAAGCGTTGTTTTGATAATTTATTTTTTGAGGAGTTCGTCGATCTTTAGCGCGTAATCTAAAGAATCGTCGATGTGAAAAACCAAGTCAGGGATTTTGCGCAAATTTTTGAGTCTTTTGCCTACTTCTAGGCGGATTTTGCCGCGATTAGCCTGAATGCTCTCCAACACAACTTGTTTGTCTGGGCCCGCAAAAATACTAAGGTAAATTCTGGCAAGACTGAGGTCAGAAGTGATGCGGACTACCGTAACAGACACCATAGCTCCTAAACAAATTTCTCCTGCTTGTCTTTGGAAAAAAGCGGCTAGCTCGGCCTGAATAACGGCTTCAATTTTTTGCTGACGGATTGAACTCATATTGCAAAGGTAAGAATACTTGTGGTGAAGGGCTGCATCTAAACAAAAATGTATCTTTGTGTCAATGTCTTACTACAAAGAAATATACAACTACACCTTTAAATACAAGGGCCTTGCTTGGGCCACTATTTTATTCAATTTCCTATTTGTTGTATTCAACTTGCTTTCTTTGGTCTTGTTTGTTCCGGTTTTGCAGTTGATTTTCAGAACCGAAGAACCCTTAAGTATTGTAGGTGCTCCCAAATGGCAAGGCGGCCTCTCCGGAATTGTTGATTTTGTAAAAGACAGCTACAATTACGAAATGTATATTCTGGTGAAAACAGATCCAAAAGGTGCGTTGCTGTTTGTCTGTGTAAGTGTTTTTTTAGCGTTTTTATTTAAAAATATATTTCGCTACGGAGCCGTTTGGACACAATCCAAATTACGCATGTCTGTTGTGCGCGATGTAAGGGGAGCATTGTTTGAAAAGTCACTCAAACTCCCGCTTAGTTACCATAGCAACGAAAAAAAAGGCGACCTCATGGCGCGAATGAACAGCGACGTCAACGAAATTGAGGTGGCGGTTGTTAGTCTTTTGGAGCTTATTTTCAGAGAGCCGTTAGCCATACTCATCAATCTGATTACACTCATATACATGAGTCCGCAACTCACCTTAATTTCCCTGCTTTTGTTGCCAGTTTCTGCGTTTGTAATTTCCCGAATTGGCAAAAGTCTCAAAAGGACCGCCCATAAAACACAAGAACAACTCGGGTTTCTGTATGCCTCCATGGACGAACACCTCGGGGGGGTGCGCGTCATTAAAGCATTCGATGCTATTGGATTCATTTCTAGAGCCTTTCAACAAAAAAATGACCAACACCAAAAACTCGCAACACGTGTTTTCAGAAAACGAGACCTATCACCGCTTGTGAATGAAACACTTGGTGCCACGGTTTTGCTGGCATTAGTTTATTTTGGAGGGCGCCTCATTTTAAACGGTGAAGAAATTGGCCTTACCGGCGAGGTGTTTTTAACATACATCATTGTATTCTCCCAATTTCTCAGGCCCATTCAAAGTGTTTCCAACAATATGGCCAACATGACAAAAGCCCAGGCGTCTCAAGACAGGATCAACAGCTTACTGCATGCCCAAGAAACCATCACTGAAAAACCCAACAGTATCCTACTGCAAGCATTCAATACAGATATCGCATTTCATCAAGTTGGTTTTTCTTATCAAGAACAACCTGTTCTACAAGATATCAATTGGCGGATTAAAAAAGGTTCTTTAGTGGCTATTGTCGGAGAATCCGGAAGCGGGAAGTCTACACTTATGGATTTATTGCAGCGCTTTTATGATGTTTCTGGTGGTGCCATTGAAATTGACGGCATAGATTTAAGAGAACTTAGTTTGACATCTTTACGCGGCCTAATTGGTGTAGTGAGTCAGGAATCTATCCTCTTCAATATGACGGCTGCTCAAAACATCGCTTTTGGAGACGAAAACCCAGATCTTGAAAGAATTATGGCAGCAGCAAAAGTTGCCAACGCGCATGAATTTATTTCCGAACTAGACAACGGATACCAAACGATTTTGGGAGAACGTGGTAATAAACTATCTGGCGGACAAAAACAGCGTATTGCAATTGCGCGGGCCGTTTATAAAAACCCAGCCATTCTCATCCTCGACGAAGCAACCTCTGCCTTAGACACCGCATCGGAAACCCTTGTACAGCAAGCGCTAGAAAACCTGATGCAGAAAAGAACTTCTTTTGTAATAGCCCATCGTTTGTCAACAGTAAAAAATGCAGACGAAATTATAGTGCTTTCCAAAGGGAACATAGTGGAACGAGGAAACCATGAAACATTAATCTCTCAAGAAAGTTATTACAAAAAATTGTGTGCTCTCCAGGGCTTGTCATAAAGGAAATCTATGTAAGGAATTAAGTTGCTTCTTTATATTTGATTAACTTTGGTGTCTAATCTTACTAAATGGCCTACGCACCCGTCCAGTTCTCTAAAGAACACAATACAGAGTTTTATAAAACCCTGAAGTCTAGAGTAAATGCTTATTTCAAGGATAACAATATCTCTAAAACTGCTAACGCAGCAATGGTTTTTAAAACATTTGCGCTACTCGCCTTGTTTCTAACACCTTACGGTTTCCTATTCAAGCAAGAATTGCCAATGATCGCCTATTATGGATTATGGGTCATTATGGGTTTTGGAATGGCTGGTGTAGGTTTATCCGTAATGCACGATGCCAACCATGGTGCTTATTCTAGAAAAGAATGGATAAACACACTTGTAAGTAATGTCATGATTATTTTGGGTGGCAGCGCAAGAAATTGGCGCATTCAGCACAATGTGTTGCACCATACTTACACAAACGTTACCGACCACGACGAAGACATCGATCCGCCACTTTTTGCGCTGCGCTTTTCGCCGCACTCTGAATATCACTCTATTCATAGATTTCAACATCTTTATGCTTGGTTTTTCTATGGCATGATGACCCTTTTCTGGTACCTCACAAAAGACTACCAACAAGCATTCCGTTATAAGAAAAAAGGACTTATTGAAGCGCAAGGCGTGACCTTCGGACAGCACATGTTTAGAATTATTTTCTTTAAAGTAATTTACACCGGTCTTCTTTTATTCCTTCCGATTTATTTTGGTGGTGCAACCTGGATTACAAACGTACTTGGCTTCTTACTCATGCAATTTATTTGTGGTCTTATTCTAGCCATGATTTTTCAACCTGCACATATTGTCCCGACCTCAACTTTTCCAATGCCAAACAATTCTGGTGTTGTAGAAGCCGATTGGGCGGTTAGTCAACTTTACAACACGGCTAATTTTGCTCCAAAAGCCAAGCTTTTTTCTTGGTATGTGGGAGGTCTTAATTACCAAGTGGAGCACCACCTCTTCCCTTCAATTTGTCATATCCACTATAGCAAGATTTCTAAAATTGTAGAGCAAACGGCAAAAGACTATAATTTACCTTACCACTCTTATGATACTTTTGCTGCAGCTCTTTCTGAGCACACCAAAATGTTGAAAAACTTAGGTAAACCAAATCCTGTTATTGCTTAAATAGCCATGAATATAGAGGAGCTTCATCTCTTTTGTATTCAAAAAGTTGGCGCAACCGACAGTTTCCCATTTGACAACAAGACCCTTGTTTTTAAAGTCTTCGGAAAAATATTTGCGATAGTAGATATCGAAGACTTCAATGGAATAAACCTCAAATGCGACCCAACTTTTGCGCTGGAGCTTCGAGAAAGATACGCTGCCATCATTCCTGGGTTTCATATGAATCACAAACACTGGAATACCATTCAATTCTTTAATGACGTCGACGACCAGCTGCTAAAAGAACTCATCAACCATTCATGTCAGCTCGTTTACAACGGTCTGCCCAAAAAAGTACGAGATGAAAATCCGCTTGGATAAATATATTTGGGCTGTTCGGCTAAGTAAAACGCGTTCTCAAGCCAGTGATCTCATTGCAAAAGGCCGTGTCCTGATCAACGATGCACACGTGAAACCATCTCGAGAGGTCAAAATAGGAGAAACCATTGTGCTACTCAAACACAGTGCGCGCTTTCAGTATAAGGTTATTGACTTATTAGACAAACGTGTTGGCGCACCGCTTGTCAAAGATTACATTCAAGACCATACTTTGCCTGAAGAAATTGAAAAACTTAAGGCTTACCAAGATGCTCAGCGAAACTACAGGCTTACAGATGGCAAGCCTACAAAGAAAGACCGTCGCGAACTCGACCGTTTCATGGATGATTGGCAAGAAGATTAAGCTAGTTCGTCGGCTAAAATTTTGTCGGCTAAAACACTACTAAGTTTCACATAACTCTCTGTTGTCCAACCACCTACATGAGGTGTTAAGCACACATTATCTGCGGAAACTAGATATTGAAAATCAGCTGGCATCTCTTGATCAAAGAAAGATTCAAAACTTTTTTGCTCGTATTCGAGTACATCTAAGCCAGCTCCTTTTATTTGACCTGATTTCAAGCCTTCAACCAAAGCGGCGGTTGAAACAACCTTACCCCTCGACAGATTGAGCAAATAAAATGGTTTTGCCATTTGCCCTAAAAATTCATTGTTAAAAAAGTGCTTTGTTTCTTTGTTTTGTGGCACATGAAAACTAAGTATATCAGCTTGTTCTTGCAAAGCTTCAAGTGTACATTCTTGCACCTGATAATCACCAAAGCCCGATTTATATTTATCGTAAGCCAAAACCCTTACATCAAAACCTCTTAACTTTTTTGCAAACGCAGCACCATTATTGCCATAACCGATGATGCCAATCGTTTTTCCATCGAGTTCTTCGCCTCTATTTCCTTCTCTGTCCCAAAGGCCATTTTTTACTTCCTGGTGAGCCTTATTTAATTTATTCATTAGGCCCAAAAGCATTCCTAAAGCATGCTCAGCAACTGCGTTTCTGTTTCCTTCGGGAGAATTATAAAGGCGAATATTCAATGTTTCACAAAGTTTAACATCAATATTTTCTAAACCAGACCCTGATCTGGCAATAAACCCAAGATTTGGACAAAAAGCTAAAAAAGTTCCATCGATGGTAAATCGAGAACGAATAACAAGACCGTATGCTTGAGGTAAAATATTTTGTAGTTCTTCAAAAGAGCTTTTAAAATGTCGTTGACATAAAAATCCGGCCTGTGTGAGTTTTTCCTCTAATATAGGGTGAACACTATCAATAAATAGAACTAAGCGCTTAGACATGCAATAAAGGTACAAAAAAAGCAGAAATTAGCCTCGTTGTTTGAAAAAACCGCTCTTTTAAACGCGTTTTAACAACACTTCTCCTATTGTCTAATGTGTTTCCGCATAAGCTTTGAAAAACACTCTTTAAAACGCCTTAAAATCGATTTTAACGCCCCAAATGGACCAATAACACAGAAATATCACTAGGAGAGACCCCAGAAACGCGCGCTGCCTGACCAATTGTTGCCGGTTGGATTTTCGAGAGCTTTTCCTTTGCTTCAATGCTCAAGCTTTTAATTTGAAAATAATCTAGCGTATTTGAAAGTTGAAGATTTTCCAAGCGCTGATGTTTTTGAGCTTGTTCTTCTTCGCGATCAATATAACCTTCATACTTCAATAGGATTTCAGTTTGCTCTACAGCTAATGGTTCTTCATTGAGTACTTCCGCCACAGCGGCCGCTGTTTGTGTGCTTACTGATACTAAATCCGTCAAAGAAATGTGTGGACGAGTGATAAGGGAGCTCGCCTTTACTTGTTGGTTAATAGGCGCAGAATCTTTTGCAACTAATAAAGGGTTTGCTTCATCTGGACTGATCCCTATCTCGCGCAATTTTGTTTTCAATTGTTTGGTTAAAACTTGCTTGCGTTCCACTTTATCTAATGCTTCTCTATCAGCTAATCCTAGTTCAAAACCTAATGGAGTTAGTCTTTCATCTGCATTGTCTTGTCTGAGCAAAATTCTAAATTCTGCTCTACTCGTAAACATGCGATAGGGTTCATTTGTGCCTTTCGTAATGAGGTCGTCAATTAAAACACCTATATAAGCCTCACTTCTCGTTAATATAAACTGCTCTTTTTCGTGAGCCTTTTGATGTGCATTTATTCCTGCCATCAATCCTTGACAAGCTGCTTCTTCGTATCCAGTTGTTCCATTGATTTGTCCTGCAAAAAACAAGTTGTTAATCAATTTAGTTTCTAAGGAGTGCTTCAATTGCGTCGGAGGGAAATAATCATATTCTATAGCATAGCCCGGACGAAACATCTTCACTTTTGCGAAACCTGGTATAGATTTTAAAGCTGCATACTGGACCTCTTCCGGTAAGGAAGTGCTGAAGCCATTTACATAGATTTCAACGGTATTCCACCCTTCAGGTTCTACAAAAATTTGATGCCGATCTCTGTCCGCAAAGCGCGAGATCTTATCTTCAATACTTGGACAATAACGTGGGCCGCTACTTTTGATTGCCCCATTGAACATGGGGGAGCGATCAAAACCAGTGCGCAATAATTCGTGGGTGTCCGTATTGGTATAAGTAATATGACAAGGAAGTTGTTTAACTAATGCACTAGTGTTGCCATAGCTAAATTTAGAAGGGTTTTCATCTCCATCCTGTACTTCCATTTTGGTATAATCTAAACTCCGACCATCTACTCTCGGAGGAGTTCCTGTTTTCATTCTACCTGCTTCAAAACCTAATGCAACTAAAGACTCTGTTAATCCAGTTGCAGCCTTTTCACCAGCCCTGCCTCCACCGAATTGTTTCTCACCTAGATGTATCAAGCCGTTTAAGAAAGTGCCATTTGTGAGCACAACGGTTGTTCCATATACTTTAGTTCCCATGGCAAGTTGCACACCAATAATTGTGTTTTGCTCGATTAAAACACCTACACACATGTCTTGCCAAAAATCTACATTTGGATTTTGTTCTAATAAATAACGCCACTCCAAAGAAAACATGACGCGGTCATTCTGTGTGCGGGGAGACCACATTGCTGGACCTTTGGACCTGTTCAACATTCTAAATTGCAAGGCGCTTTTATCACTTACAATTCCAGAACCACCACCTAATGCATCGATTTCTCGTACTATCTGTCCTTTAGCAACACCACCCATTGCTGGATTACAACTCATTTGTGCAATGGTGTTCATGTTCATTGTCACCAACAAAACCTTACTACCCATTCGTGCAGCGGCGTTTGCGGCTTCGCAACCGGCGTGTCCAGCACCAACTACAATTACATCGTATTTATCTAACATTGTATTTGTGTTTCACGTGAAACAACAGGTTTTAAAATTGGTTTGTTTCACGTGAAACAAACCTTTGAATATAAAAATCCTCTTTCTCGCGCATGATCACTATATCATCTTTACTTTTGTCTTTGTAGCCACATAAATGAAGCACACCATGAAAGACAACCCGATAAAACTCCTGCTCATAAGCAAGATTCATAGAAAGCGCATTGTCTTCAACACGATCTAAAGAAATCATAATATCACCTGATACTTCAGGATGATTAGAATAATCAAAAGTAATTACGTCTGTAAAGTAGTCGTGGTTGAGGTATTGTTTGTTAACCTCTAACAAGTAATCATCGTCAGTGAAAACAATACTTAAATCTCTAAGAGATTTACCTTCATTTAAAACAAGATTCTTTACAGCTTGCTTTAAATCCCTTTTGGAAACAAATGATGGTAGTTTTACACCAAGGTTAATGATTGTCGTCATTTATGAAAGTAAAGATTTACTATGCTTCCTGTATTCTGAAACTCTACTTCGTCGGCAAGATTCTTCATTAAAAACACACCTCTACCACTGTCTTTGAGCAGATTTTCTGGTGCCGTAGGGTCGGGCAGGTCTTCATATGAGAATCCATTTCCTTCATCTTTAACCTGTATGCAGAAGATATCGTTTTGATTGGCTACTTTAATTTCAACCTTGGCATTTGGATTATTCTTATTACCGTGTTGAATGGCATTATTTACCGCTTCAGACACAGCTATCAATACATTTCCAAATGCATCTTCCTGTACACCAAATTCATCACAAACGCTACCAACTATCTTTTCAACGTCTATAAGTGACTGATAATCAGATGGTAGAACCACTTCTGTTACTATAGAAAAACCTTCTTTCATAAGATAAAAATCCGGGAAATCACTGGTTTAAATAAGCGTCTGATCTTTGTTTATAGTATAACTGTAAAGCAGGATCAATAGACTTGATCAATTCCAATTCATTCCATTTGGACCTTTTATACTCATCAAATCGAATTTGGTTACCTTTTTCTACATCTTTTGCTGATTGTGCTTCTCGTTTCTCTTCGTAACCTCTTTTCATGATTGCATTCTCGCTCTCTAACAAACGTGTGAGAATCTCTTTTTGTCTTTGAATCGTTTGCGGATTCACACGTTTAAGAAGTAAATCTTTCTCTTGTTGTTCGAGCTCTTTCAATAAAGGATTCAGTTGATTTCCTAAGCCTTTTCCTTCTTTATTTAAATCTTGCTTGAGTTGTTCTAAACGCTGCCTAATTGCTGTTTGCTCTGCAGCCATACGGGCCAACTCTTTTGAACCTAAACCAGGTAAACCTTGACCTGCCTCACCTTCTTTACCAGGTGCCGATCCAGGTTTAGAACCAGGTTTATTTCCGCCTGGATTAGACCCTTTCTGCATTTGCTCTAGCTGCTTCTTAAGCATTTCTTTCATATCACCCGAAGACATTGACTGACCAGGTTTAGGTCGTCCTTTTCCAGGGTTTTCACAGCTGCCACTTCCTTGCATTTCTGCATTCATTTGTTGCTGCATAGATTGCAAAGCTTCATTGAGCAATAAGGCAAGATTATTATAGGAAGTCATGACTAATTGCTGATGCTTTTCTATATCCTTCTTTTTATGGTCGTCAATGGCTTCGATTGTTGCTTTCTGTTGTGTTGCTATGGCATTCAATTCAGCATCAATAAATGTCGCAATTTTAGGTTGTCTTTTAGCGAGGGCTAACAAACTATCTTTGATGATTTTGGTATCGTCATTGATTCTTTGTTGACGTCTTCCTAGCTTTCTATAAACAGGATCTTTGGTACTGATTTTCACAAAATGTTTTTGTGTTTTCTCTTGATCAAAACTTAGATTAATCAGACCTTCTAGGATAGCTCTCAGGCTTTCCATATCTTCTTCCTGTTGCTGCTTATTAGATTGATTCTGCTTTGCATTTAATTGCGAAGACATAGCCTTCATACCATCGGCAGCTGATTTTTGTTTTTCATTGGCTTTTTTAGATTTACCCTCAGAAATTTCTTGTGCTGCATTTTGTAAGTCTTCAGATACTTGCTGTTCTAATGCATCGAGTATGTCTAGGTCAAGTGGTCTTGCTAAATCTTTATTTAATTCTTGAACCTCTTTTAATTCCTTCTTTACTTCTTCAAACTTCTCGTTGAGTTCTTTTTGTTTTTTGAGTAGATCTTCCTTACTAAGATTTTGACTCTCCTCTTTTATTTCTTCTTGCTCTTTAGCGAGTTGATCTAATTCTTTTTCAAGGTCATCTATGCGTTCATTGACTTGCATTTTCTTCAGTAATTCCAAACTTCTATCTAATTGTTTGTTCATATCCTCAGAACTCTGTTCTAGCTGCTCTAATTTATCTTTAGACTGTTCCTTATCTTGTTCTTTTAACAAAGCCTCTAATTGATCTAAAAGGGCCTTTAATTCATCATCCATTACTTCTTTAAGTAATTCTTCTAGAAGTGCTTGTTTCTCTAATAATTGTTCATCAAGAGGAGAAAGTTGATTTTTTTGATCTGTACTTTGTTTCATTTCTTCCAAACTCTCTTGAATTTGTTGTTGTAGTTGTAGTTGTTCTTGTTGTAATTTTTCTACTTTGTTGAGTTTATTCCAATTATTGGTTTTTGACTGACTGGTTTCTTTCTTTAATTGCTGTACATCTTTATTGAACTGTTGCATTTTCTTAAAGACATCTTCTAAATCTTTGATTTGTTCATTTTGATCTTCTTTGCGCTGCTCGTTTAATTCTTCTAAACTCGGTAGTTCATAAGTACGTGAATCGCTCTTTGTAGCTTTATGTCCATTAACGCCGTCATTATCGTAAACCACAAAGTAATAAGTGATTATATCATTTAACTTTATTTTCTCACGTCTAAAATCTACAGCAAAATCAAACTTTTGTAATGTTCCTTTAACGGCTTCTACATCAACTTTTTGAGTTTTCTTTTCACCATTAGCTTGTTCTATTGTATAAACAAACTTCAAACTACTCAGACCGTAATCATCGGTGATAGTACCCTGAAAATACATTCTTCCATCATAAATAGAATCCTGTTCTTCTTGAATTTCAATTAAGGGATGTGCATCTTTAAGAACCTCAATCTTTGAGCTTATTGTATCTGTTTTAGAAGTTTGTGCGTTTGTTAGTACTAATTTTTGACGACCACTACTACGATATTCTTGTGTAAATTCACTGTAAATAGGATCTAGTTTCTTAGAAGTATTTTGCCACAATAATTGCAATTTACTAGCATTCTTTGTCGCTATTTCCCAACGCACTATTGTACCTTCTGGTAAGTTCAAGTCACCGGTGTTTTCATAAGTACGATCTGGTTTATTGAGGTACTTTGGAAAAATACAATGAGCGCGCAGCGTACCTAATAATGCCCTGCGATTGACGCGTAACCATTGTTTTGGACTATTGAACTCATTGGTAGTGAGGTAAAAAGCAGTGGACTTTTGTAATTGATTGAATTTGAAAGAAAAAGTATTGCGTTTTTCTTGTTTCATTAGAAACTTACCTTGATCAAGTATGACATACAATTGTTTTGGTAAACTATTGAATCCTGGAGCAGGTTTCACTTTTACAGAAAGTTCAAAAGAACTACCTTCTTCTAGATTATTAGGTATTTCACCAAATATAAATTCATATGGATTCGGCTCCTGAAATTCTTTAGTATACTGTAAAACTCTAGCTGAACCCTGCGTTAATATTTGTGGCACAAACCACGCTACACCTAAAAAACCAGCTAATACCGGAATGAGGTATTTCAAATACTGGCGTTGTGCTTTGTATTGAATAGCCGATTCAAAAGAAATAACACTCAAGTGCTTAGCTCGTTGTGCAATACTCGCTGAAATCAGATCGATATTACCTAAGTTGTCGTTAAGATCTTGTTGAAGTTGGATGGTATTCTTTAATTTATCGGCAACATCAGGAAAAAATACACCAATTATTTCAGCAGCTTGTAAATGTGAAATCCTTTTACCGAAAGACCATAAACGACTTAAGGGTATACCTATAAAACGAATGAATAAATAACTTTGAAGTACAATGAATCCAAAAAATAGGATACCTCTAACAAGAACAGGAAATTTTCCAAAAAATTCTAAGGAACTCGTTAGTAAAAAAGCCAGTAGAAAAAACAACGTAAACAATAAACTCCCTCTTACTAATTGATTTTTATAATACTTCCTGATAAAAGCATCAATTTGATCAATGAGTATATGATATGAATTTTGCATAGGATAAAACTACTACTTCATTTGCTAGCTACAAAATTAACAGCTAAAGCGCTTCTTAATTAGATTAATATATTTCTTTTAAAATTATTTCTAAAAAATTTACTACTACTATTAACCTTGTTGATATGTGTATAATTATTTGTGTATTTAGTTGCTTTCTTGTTTACACTGGTTTTATCAACATGATTTCAACTGATAAATATTTACAAATAACTGATAAATAAGTATTTGTATATTAATAAACAATTAATAATCTAACCCCGTTGTTCAAAAATATATAGTTTTTGAAGTCTTCATAAAGTTTGAAAAACGTTCATAAGCAATGTAAAAAGAAAGCTTAAAAATAGTTGTTATCTCAACTACATTTGAGCTTATATAAAACAACTAGAAATCCAAAAAACGTTATAATTCGTTTTCAACATCTTATAAACGAATACAAACATACTTTAGTTTATAAATAGAACCTGTTTACTGTATTGTAGCGCGTTCTAATTTTCTAATGTTTATAAGTTTAAACCCAAAATAGTACTTAATTTTACAAGAAAAACATGATTATTCCAATAGGTGCAGATCACGCAGGTTTTCAAACAAAACAAGTTCTAATAGAATACTTAATATCCTTAGGTCACGAAGTTAAGGATTACGGTTGTTTTTCTGAAGCAAGCATTGATTACCCTGATTATGCCCATCCTGTTGCTGAACATGTAGCCGCTCATCCTGGAACGTTAGGTATTCTTCTTTGTGGCTCAGGAAATGGCATCAGCATGACAGCTAATAAACATCAAGAAATTCGTTGCGCTTTGTGCTGGACAACAGAAATCGCTGAGTTGGCACGCTTACACAACGATGCAAATATCATCTCTTTACCAGCTCGTTTTATTACAGAAGACCAAGCAAAAGAAATGGTAGCTTGTTTTTTAAATACGGCTTTTGAAGGAGGTAGACACGCAACACGTGTGGCTAAGATATCTTGTTAATTCTTACGAATTAAAATCTCTACCCTTCGATTAGCTTCTTTTTGTTCTTCATCTTGTGGTTTAGCATATACGGGTTTTGTAGAACCAAAACCTATGGGGTACAAGCGATCCGGAGCCACGCCATTTTGAACAAGGTATTTTTTAACCATCATAGCGCGCTGTTTAGATAATTTCTGTGCTTTTTTTGCACTGTTTTCATCTAAGTTGACATGACCATGTATTTCTATTGAAATACCCGGATTCAGAATTAACAAATCTCGTAATCGATTAAGTTGCCCATATGATTCTTCCATAATTTCAGGAAGTCCGGCGCTAAAATATACTTGTTCTAGTTTGGTGAGTTCACCTGCTTCAAATTTATGTAAGCGTATTGTATCTGTTTTTTGACCATTATAAGGAATACTGCGCTCTTTAAATTCAACAGGAAAGTACCCAGGCGCATCGATTTTAATAGAGCCCTTTTTAATAGGCTGTTTGAGGTTCATACATAATTTGGAAGCGTAATAAGAACCACTCACTTCAGCACTTCCTTGTAAAAAAATGCGGCCAGCAACAGGCGTCAATGTTTGTTCATCACGGATAAGTAGGGTATAAGTAGGTAAAGTTTTGTCGTAAACTAAGTTCAATACATGTTCTTCTTCTTGCGTATTGTCTGCTTTGAACTTACAGTTAAAAATTATATCATCCTTTATTCCAGAATTAGTTGTCAAACACAAACTTGCATACTGGTTTTTTTCTATGTGAAAACTTACATTTTCACTTCCCCTTAATTCAAAAGAGATACTATCTAAGCTTAGATTATTTCTTTCAGTTAAATCACAAATTTCAGCATTACTTCTTATGACAACTCCCTTTGATACTGTCAAAGACGAACCAATGGCTGTTATTTCTAGCTCAATTTCTCCTGATTTAGGTGCAATAAAGACGACCCAAATTTGATTGTCCTTTTTAGCACCAAGAAAGGAAAGAGTGAACTTGCCTTCTACCGGCGCAAATACAGCTCCTGAACAATGATTATAAGTGGAGCGTTGACCAAATAACAAGCCGACGAATAAGATACAGAAAACACCGAGTAAAATTTTCACAGAACCTTTATACGGCTCAGTCTATTTTTAGTTTCAACCTTCCGCTTAAGCGCAAGTCTACAACTAAAAAACCAGTCGTCAAAAGTAGGTTCTGTACACTCAGTTCGTCTATTTTACCTTCAAGTCTTACCCCCTTTGTTATTTCGCTATTGATTTGTTGTTCAATGGCGGCTTTTGATTCTGTAAGGATAGGGCTTAAATCAACGTCTATGTTCGCAGTAAGTTGTTCTTTTAGTTTTGAGTTCAGCATCCATTTGGCCGAGTGCAACAATACACTTTTAGTACGCAATTCATAATCAACTTCTCGGATTCTTAAGTGTTGTTGCAGATCAATATAAGGTTGAACAACTAAATAAAGCGTTCCTTTTTTTGTACCGGAAAACTGTACAGATAGCACCAAGCGCTCTCCTTGAGGCCCAAGAATTTGTACTTTATCTATGTTAATGTACTTTTTATCGGTGATTTTAATTTGCTGTGTATCAAAGTCGCGCAACAAAAAGCGGTTAATCGAATCATAAGATGCAACAGTCCGCAGATTAAAAATGCTTGTGGTTGTAGCATTTGGCTGAGGCGTATTTTTAGGTAAGCGCGATTTCGGTAAAGCTACGGCATTTGTAGAAAATAAAGGTTGGGCAACCATTTGCGTAGTAAAATAGGCTTTTTGACCCTCGTTTTTTAAAGTCAGGTCTTCAATCCCAATTTGCTGCGGCCGCAAATAAAAGTAACCGTAAGGTTCAACTAAAATAGGTTCTTGAAGTGACTTCCAAACATCGGTCATGGTGCGGTGTATAGGAGCAGAAGCCAATTGCTTATCAACTTCTTTTTCGAGTTGTACCAAGGAGGCTCTTACTTCTTTTTCAATGGTTGGCGTTGCGTCGTACCTAAAAACCGTGATTTTACAAGGGTCAATTAGTGTAAATTCATGTAGTTTAGTTTGAGACTTTAACTCAAAGTTTTCGCTAATTGCAATTTTGCTTTTGTAAGAAATGTGCACTTTTCTTTTCGGTTCACCTACACCACACGAAGCATAAACACGCGGAATAATACATGTTGGTTCTCCAAAGATATTTTGGCAATCTGGGCAGTAAGACAAACTTAGGTCAAACTTGCCGTCTATATCACACAAAACCTCTTTATCTTTCAATTGAAAAGAAAGCGGGTCGCGTTCAAAATGGTAATTGTAGCGGATCCCTTCGCATTGATTTTCCTCCCCGTTGAACTTTTTGTCTAGGCTTTTATCGGCTTCTGTTAAATAAGGCTTCAGTGCTAATTCAGTTTGTAACGAAAGAAAGGAGGGTTCTGGAGCGCTTATCTCAGCTACTACTTTGAAGTCTGGAACTGGTAATTCTATTGTAATTGTTTTACAAGAAAATAAACCTAAAAGCAGAAAGAGAACAATATTGATATACTTCATTTTTTAGGTTTGAGCAGCACCCTTTGGAGAAAGTCGAAATGCAGGGTTTCAACAGAACTTTCAGCCTCTTTAATGTATGGACTTGTATATGTTGGTTTTTTTTGTCCACCGGTAATTTCGAACAGCAGGTTTTCATCTTGTTTGCAGAGCATTGAATTGAAAAACATGCCGCTCAATTCAAAGTGGTCATAAAAGCAATTACCTAAATGTGTCATTTCTATCAGTAAACTATCGCCTTCGTCCATCCAAAGTTTTTTGGTTTCTTCTGCATAAAATATTTTGTAGGCTTTGGCACTTACTACTTCTCCATCTTTTAGATTGATATAAGTCATGTTATAGGTCCAATAATTAGGTCTGTCCATGATTTGTAAGTCGAACTTGACGCCAATTTTTTGTTGTAAACCATTGTTGTTATAGATTTCCATTACACCCTCATAGGAGCCAAGCCATTCTTCGGGAATGCCTTGAGTAAAAGCCAAAGTAGGCAGCAGCAAAAAAAGAAAAAGTAAACGCATAAAAAAAGGGGCCTAGGCCCCTCTAAATTAGTTCATTTTTGCTTTCAATCCTTGATCTAGAGCGTCTAAAAATTCTTCGGTATACACGTAGTGTTCACCGTGGTTCACTTTGTTGCCGTGAATACACACCGCTAAGTCTTTGGTCATGATGCCGCTTTCTACGGTTTCAATACATACTTTTTCAAGTGTAAGACAGAAGTCTATGAGTTCTTGGTTGTGGTCAAGTTTACCGCGGAAAGCCAAACCTCGGGTCCAGGCAAAAATGGATGCGATAGGATTTGTCGATGTTTTTTTACCCGCTTGGTGGTCTCGGAAGTGACGCGTAACGGTTCCGTGAGCCGCTTCAGACTCCATAATTTGTCCATCAGGTGTAATGAGTACAGATGTCATAAGGCCGAGTGAACCAAAACCTTGTGCAACTGTGTCGGACTGAACGTCGCCGTCGTAGTTTTTACAAGCCCATACAAAATTGCCGTTCCATTTTAAGGCAGAAGCCACCATGTCGTCAATGAGGCGGTGTTCGTAAACGATACCTGCTGCATCGAACTGTGTTTTGAATTCAGCTTGGAATATTTCTTCAAAAATATCTTTGAAACGACCATCGTATTTTTTTAGGATGGTGTTTTTTGTAGAAAGATACAAGGGCCATTTTTTAGTCAGGGCCATATTGAAACAGCTTCTTGCAAAACCAGCGATAGATTCGTCTGTGTTGTACATGGCCATTCCGACGCCGTCGCCTTTGAAGTTATAGACTTCAAAAGTTTGGGTTTCGCCGCCATCTTCAGGCGTGAATGTCATGGTGAGCTTTCCTTTTCCTTTGAAAACCGCATCAGTTGCGCGATATTGATCGCCGAAAGCATGACGTCCAACAATAATTGGAGCTGTCCAGTTTGTTACGAGACGTGGTACGTTTTGCATCACGATAGGCTCGCGAAAAACAGTGCCGTCTAGGATGTTTCTAATGGTGCCATTTGGTGACTTCCACATGGATTTCAAGTTGAATTCTTGAACGCGTGCTTCGTCAGGAGTAATAGTGGCACATTTGATACCTACTTTATATTTTTTGATAGCCTCCGCTGCATCAATAGTAATTTGATCGTTGGTTTCGTCGCGTTTTTCAATACCGAGGTCGTAATATTTAATATCGAGATCAAGGTATGGTAAAATGAGTTTGTCCTTGATGAATTTCCAGATAATGCGGGTCATTTCATCGCCGTCTAGCTCTACAATCGGGTGTGCAACTTTAATTTTTGACATGTAAATTTTTTATGTACAAAATTAAACATTATTATGTTTAAAACAGGTCAAAAACAAAGAAGCACATATGATTTAGTCTAACGAACCAATCATTTTGGATGGATCAACAATGAGGTCGTATTCTTCTGCACTTACATGTCCAAGGCCTACAGCCGCCTCTTTTAAGGTGGTGCCGTTTTTGTGTGCGTACTTAGCAATTTCTGCCGCTTTATAATAGCCGATCTTAGTGTTGAGCGCCGTAACAAGCATTAAAGAGTTGTCAAGGTGTTGTTTCACCATTGGTAAATTTGCTTGAATGCCAACTGCGCAATTGTCGGCAAAAGAAACACAAGCGTCTCCAATGAGCCGAGCCGACTGCAATACATTTGCGGCAATAACAGGCTTGAATACATTGAGTTCGAAATGACCGTTTGAACCAGCGATACCAACCGTGACGTCGTTGCCCATTACTTGTGCACAAACCATTGTAAGCGCTTCTGGTTGGGTTGGGTTTACTTTACCTGGCATGATAGAAGAGCCAGGCTCGTTGTCTGGGATGATAATTTCGCCAATGCCACAGCGAGGCCCAGAAGACAACATGCGGATATCGTTGGCAATTTTCATGAGCGAAACAGCGCTTCTTTTGAGTGCACCGGAAAGCTCTACCATAGCGTCATGTGCGGCAAGAGCTTCAAATTTGTTGGCTGCAGTAACAAAAGGAAGTCCTGTAAATTCGGCGATTTTTTGAGCCACGAGCACGTCGTAGCCTTTTGGTGTGTTTAATCCGGTTCCAACAGCGGTACCACCTAGTGCCAATTCAGAAACAACAACTAAAGCGTTGTTGATAGCGCGCATTGAATAATCAAGTTGCGCTACATAACCACTAAATTCCTGACCCAAAGTAAGTGGTGTTGCATCCATGAAGTGTGTGCGGCCTGTTTTGACGATGTCTTTGAATTCCAACACTTTTTGTTGAAGAATGTCGCGCAAGTGCTTGAGTCCAGGAAGCGTTACCTCGACCGCCATTTTGTAGGCAGCAATGTGCATGGCAGTAGGGTAGGTGTCGTTGGAAGACTGCGATTTATTGACGTCGTCATTCGGGTTGAGGACTTTTTGCTCATCTAATAAGTCTCCGCCGTTTATAACGTGGCCACGATTGGCTATCACTTCATTGCAGTTCATGTTGGATTGTGTGCCGGAACCTGTTTGCCAAATCACTAAAGGAAATTCAGAGTTGTGTTGACCTGTTAAAATTTCATCACACACCTTGGAGATGAGGTCTCTTTTCTCTTGGGCCAAAACGCCAAGTTCGTGATTGGCGTGTGCAGCTGCTTTTTTGAGGTAAGCAAAAGCATGGATTACTTCAATTGGCATCGAGCCCTCTGGGCCAATTTTAAAGTTGTTGCGCGAACGTTCGGTTTGTGCTCCCCAGTAGCGTTGAGCAGGTACTTTTACCTCGCCCATGGTATCTTTTTCGATGCGAAATTCCATTTTTTGGTGTTTATGAATTAATTTGTGTAATTTTGGTCTGTATTCAACTGCAAAAATAATAGAAGATGAGCACTTTCGGTATTGTAATGTTTCTTTTAATTGGCGGAATGGCCTTTTGGATGTTATTCTTTTTATTAGGATTTATCCTTCCTTATTGGCTAACCTTAGGTTTGTTCGAACAATTGCGCCCAAAACGCATTTTTGACGAAGAGACTAAATAAAGAGACAACCCTTTATTCCGAAAGCGCCCAAAAGGCGCTTTTTTTATACCCCAAATATTTGTTGGCAGTTATTTTGAATGGTTAAACACAACTGATCTGTAGGCAAATCGTTTTGGTCTGCACCAAATGGGTCTTCAATTTCTTCGGCTAGTAATTCCATACTCACTAGTGCATAAAACACGAATGTTGAAATAAATGCAGACAAATAACCGAACAACGGCACAAACGCCAACGGCATCGTGACGACATAAATAAAAATGAATTTTTTGATAAACAAGCTATAAGAAAAAGGGATCGGTGTGTTTTTAATGCGTTCACAGATTCCTAAAGAGGTAATAAGCGCGTCTAGGTCGCGATTGAGTGCGAGCCAAGATTCTCGATGTATCGTTTCTTTTTGAAGTAAGTTTTCGATTTCAAGGCGCAATAATTGGACGACTCTCAAAGGTTGATGCCCGCTTAGGTCCAAACCTTCTAATTGAAGAACCGCAGAAGACTCATCTTTTAGGTCTTGATTGCGTAAATGTTGTTTAGTAGCAAAAACAAAAAGTGGAATGAGCCTGTTAAATGTACTTTTTTCTTCAGGTGTTAACGACACCGCGCCTAGTTTAGAACTCAAACTTCTCGTATCGTTGACAAAGGCCCCCCATGCTTTTCTGCCTTCCCACCAACGGTCATAGGCAGTGTTGGTGCGAAAAACCAAGAGTAGCGAGATCACAAACCCAAGGAGGGAATAAACAGTTGTTAAGTTTTTCAAGAAATCTGCTTCCGGAAAAAATGTCATTTCAACGTAAGTGATAAGGATAGAAAGTAAACTGATATAAACGAGTTCTTTCCACATCATGCGGACAGTGTCGCTTTTATGAAACGAAAAAATAAAGTTGAGCCAGTTTTTTGGATTGTAGTTGATCATCAATTTTCAATTGTACTACAAAAGTAAAAATTCTTTGAGCACTTAAATTTTGTTTAATTTCGAAGCAGCAAATCAAGCAATATAAAGATGGAAATCACACCCGAACTCAAAGAGAAACTCAGCCAACTAAATGAAAAGTACGCCGCTTTAGGAGAAGACTTCAATGCCTATTTAGAAGGACTTTTATATGCCGAGGTAACTACTTATTGGGACTACATAGAACTCGATACCCTTTTGAGTTTACAAAAACCAAAAACATCGTTCCCAGATGAGGTGGTTTTTATTATGTACCATCAAATCACAGAACTCTATTTTAAACTTGCGTTGCGTGAATTCGAAGCTCTTGGACAAATTGCCGCGCCAACAAAAGCTCATTTCATAGACCGCGTTACCCGCATCAATCGTTATTTTGATGCTTTGATCAAAAGCTTTGAAATCATGATCAATGGAATGGATAGAGAAGAGTTTTTAAAATTCCGCATGAGTTTGCTGCCCGCTTCAGGTTTCCAGTCTGCTCAATACAGAGAAATCGAAATTTACAGTACAGATTTCATCAATTTAGTAGCAAAAGACCAGCGCGAGGCGCTGCGCAACCAAACAGATATCGCACAACTATTTGACCACATTTATTGGAAAGAGGGGGCTACAGAAGTAGCTACTGGTAAAAAAACGCTAACACTTATTCAGTTCGAGAAAAAATATAAGGACCAATTTATTGCGCTTGGCAACCGTTGTAAGGATAAAAATTTATGGCAAGTGTATTTGCGCCTAAGTAAAGAAGACCAAGCCGATGAAAACGTGAAAGAAGTGTTGCGCCAAAACGACACCAACGTGAATATCAATTGGCCACTAGCGCATTATAAATCAGCTGTTCGTTATTTAGCCCGACAAGACAAAGATGTTGCAGCTACTGGTGGCACCAATTGGCAAAAGTATTTACCACCACGTTTTCAAAAGCGTATTTTTTATCCTTCCCTTTGGTCTACCGACGAACATGAACATTGGGGCAAGGCATGGGTAGAAGAGAGCCTCAAGTAAATTTTCTGCTTAGTTAAGCTCTTTGATATACAAATTGGCGTAGTCTAACAAACCAGAATCATCTAGTTTAAAGTTCCGCACCCGGAGTTGTTGAAGCACTATAAAGTCTTCAGTATATATAGGTATGAGTGCCTGTAAATTGATTATTGCTTTTTCACAGCGTTTTTGCGCCCAATTTCTATCGTTGAGATTCTCAGCGAAAACAGAAGCTAGATAAAGGGAGTCAACGAGTACATTTTTAAAGTATATTGGATTCTGAGCCCTGCTGTAAAAGAGCCTTAAGTAAGATTCTGAGCCCGGATAATCTCCAACCCAACCAGTTCGCCACATACTTGCCTCAGTCATTTTTAATGGAGCTACTTGCTCCTTTAGTAAAATTTGAACCCCTAGTTGATTTTCGAGCATTTGAGCCACGGCTTTTGACCATTTGTAAGCCAGGGTGTTTTTCTTGCCGCCTACGTAAAAGGTTACAGCAGGGAATGCTCGCATTGTGGTATAACCTTCTTTTCTTAGAATAGACTTTGCTTCAAGTATTCTTGCATTTATGGGTCTGTTGTCTGCATAAATTAGTGAATTTTTATTCCAAGAGCTTGTTGGAATAAACTGATTATTGAGTTGACGACCTTCACCCATTAAGACCTCGTTACAAATCGTATTTGCATCAATTACCAAAGCAAAAGCCTTTCTAACTGCTGGCTGGTTAAACGGAGGTTTTGTGCAATTGAATTGAATAAAATGAACCGTTGCGGCACTTTTTATATATACCTCATGAAGTGGGTTTTTGCCTGATTTAGCATCACTCAAGGTTCCGAAAGCACCTCTTAGGTCGTCGATCGGTAAATCAAAAAGTAAATCGAGTTGGTTTTTTAAAAAAAGCTGATGCGCACGTTGACCTTGTATTCCACACTTCAATTCGACTTGATCAATATAGGGCAACTGATTTCCATATTGGTCATAGCGCCAATAGTCGACGTTTCGCTCAAAGATGAGTCGTTTTCCCTCTCGTTGTGCCAACACATACGGACCCGTTCCTACCGGGTTTGTTGCAATGTCTTTACCATAGTATTTTGCAGCTTGTTTACTCAGAATACCTAAGCTAGGACTAGAAAGCACATTTAAAACATGGTTGTAAGCACCAGTTAATGTGAGTTCTAAGGTGTAATTATCAATAATATGAATGCCGCGCACTTTTCTTTTGAGCGGGTCTACTTTTGCCTTGTAAAATTCCGCACCACCTAAGATCAATTGCGGCAAAATGAGGTCTTGTTTGATGTTTGCTTGTTGCGAACAAGCAAGGCTGAGGCTATAGGCGACGTCCTCTGCGGAGAGTTCTGAAGAACGGAACCGAAAACAAGCGTTATCGGCGAAGTGTATATTTTTGCGCAGATGAATGACGAGCTTTTTGCGCGTTGTGTCGGTAGAAATTTTATTTGCCAAACAATATCCCCAACCACGATTGCTTTTGCTGGGTTTGAGCAGAGGTTCAAAAATAAGTTGTTGAGCGCGGTGGTGTTCTAAAGTGTTGTCGGCAAGAGGGTAAAGACTGAGCTCCTTGTTTTTTGAACTTATTCTGAGTACACCGCCGAATTCTTTTCCGCCTTTGGCACTTTTTTGTTGTGCTGTGGCAAAATAAAAGATCAGCCCGCCAAGCGCTAGAACAAAAACAAGCCAGATCATTTTATTTTGCTTCATTGATAGAAACAAATGTACAGATGTTGTGTCATAAAAAAGGGGACCGAAGCCCCCTTTTGATTATTTTTTGTCAACCAAATGCAAGAAGCCGTGACCCGTAACCTCTTGGTTGTTCAAGCCAGCTCCAACATATTTGTAGAAGTAAACACCTTCACTTGCAGGTGTGCCATTGATTTTACCATCCCAGGCAGGATTGTTATTGATGAGGTCTACAGAACTTGCATCGAACAACACGTTGCCCCAACGGTTCAAGATAATGAGCTGCAACGAGATGACATTTTTAGTATCTAAATAGAAACTTTCGTTGTTGTTGTCGGCATTCGGACTGAAAACATTTGGCGCAATAACTACAGGGCGTGCGTACTCACAGCTGCCGTCGTCAATAAGCGCATTCGGATCGTAGTTGAGCGCGAGTGGATCTGTACAACCAGTAGGGTAGACACAAGAACCGTCGTTCACGTTAGCCAGTGGATTATAGTTGGTACCGAGCGGATCTGTACAGCCACATACATCTACCTGAATAGTAACGGTTGCAACATCTGAACACTGCGGTCCTTGATTGGCTGTGAGCGTTACTGTATAAGTACCGAAAGGCACATCGAACACATGATTTTGAGCACTGAGGTCATTGCTGCTGCCGGTTTGACCATCGCCAAAGTTCCAGCCGAATGCGCTCGCGTTCTGACTTGTATTGGTGAAGGTAACACTGAGTGGTGCACAACCGGTTGTAACACTTGCGCTGAATGCTGCAACTGGCGGGTCAAGCACATCGACAAATGCGCTGTCACTTACAGTACAAACGTTGTCTTCAATTGTAATGTAATACCAACCAGAAGGAATATTTTGCCAAACAGAGGCGTCAATGAAGCCGTTTGGCCCTGGACCTGTCCAGTTGTATTGTGGAACGCCTTGTGTACCTGATGCCTGAACAGAAACAAAACCTGTAGGTACACAGGTAGAAGGCCCAACATATATGGTGTCAATAGCCAGTGTTTGGTTCATCGTGATGGTAACGGTGTCTGTAGAAGTGAAATTACAGTTGTCGGTTGCGGTTACTAAATAGTACATGGTGCCGTTTTGGCTAATACTCACAGAAATGGAGTCGTTGGTGCCCAGATTGGCCCCAGCTAAATTTTCCCATTCGTAGTCATAAGGAGCATAGCCGCCAGAGGCACTTGCTGTGAGCCAAACGCTATCAGCTGCACAATATACCGTTGGGTTGTTTCCGGTTATATTGATAATAGGCCCCTCGCCAATATATATGGTTCCTGACGAGGTGATGGTATCCCCACATGGATTGATAATTTCTACGGTAATCACGACTGATTCAAAACCTTCGGTGATGCCATCTTGTGTTGGCGTGAGGTTGATGATAACGGTGTCTTCACCTGGCAAGAATGTAATTGGGTTAATAAGCGTGTTGTAATCGATGCCTTGTTGTGCAACACCGCCGATGGTATAGTTGATAATAAGGGTATCATTGACTTGTCCTGGAGGGCGTGTAAAGATGAAGTCAGCGTAAGTACAACCTTCAATGATGGTGGTGTCGCCAGATACAGTTGCAACAGCAACGTCTACAGCTGCTGAACTAAAAGAACCGGCTTCTAAGAACACACCAGAGTCGTAGGATTGGTCACCTACGTTAGAGATGGCCAACTTGATATGATAGAGTTGGTTACATTGAACACTTGCCGCGGCAGTGAGCAAGGTGGTGGTGCCGTCGTATTGGATGGCATCGCCGTAGGTCAAAGTGGAGGCTGCTTCATTAAATACGTAGTATTGTGTATTGGAAACATCTCCTACGTTGTTAATAGTTACAGGAATGCCGCCAGGAATAGTAGCGATGTTGCTGCCACCATTTGGATAACCAGCTAATGCATAGGGACCTGTAATTCCAGGACCCCATAGGAAAAGACCAAAGGCATCGTTAAAGGAAGAAGGTGAAAACTCAGGGTATTCATCGGAACCAAACATATAATTAAAAACCAAGGTGTCTCCGGCAGGAATGAAGTCGAACTCAAGTACAACACCATTTGTTACATTACCGGCTGCAATATCATTGAGATGTGGATCAGTACTCACTGAGCTTGTTGCAGGGTTATTGAGTGTAAAACTACTGCTGTTATTTGGCCCAACGGCAGCTGCTGCATTTCCTGTTGTGAGGATAAGGCCGTTATTGATAGGAAAGGCTGGATTTGTATTCGTAAAATATCCTACATTAGATTGTGCTGTATTGGCCAAGGCCGGGTTGCCATTGATAGTGACATTAAAAGCAGTTACACCAAAACCCAACAAGACGTTGTCTACTAATTGTTGTGGAGTTTGGGTGGTTGATACGCCAATGGATTGTCCAAAAACAGAGCCAAAAGCAAAGATAAAAGCGAGGTGTAGTAAATGTTTCATATGCGCAAGTTGCCGTTTAGACGTCAAAATTGACAATATAGTTGCATTACAAAATTAATATAAACTCTGACGCAGCAAAACACCGCGATTTTTCGCAACTTTGAGGTATAGAATTATTATGGAAAAAACACAACAATTTATTGGCCAGCACAAAGACAGATTTGTGGCTGAACTTTTTGCACTATTGCGCATTCCTTCTGTATCTGCAGACCCTTCATTTCAGCAAGATGTTGCCGCCTGTGCCACCCATTTAGCCACTCATTTAAAAGAAATTGGCTTGGATGGAGTAGAGGTGATTCCAACGGCGGGGCATCCAATTGTATATGCAGAAAAAATCATAAATGCTTCTCTGCCAACAGTTTTAGTATATGGCCACTACGATGTTCAGCCTGCAGACCCGCTCGAACTTTGGCATACACCAGCCTTTGAACCTGTCATCAAACAAACACCTATTCATCCTGAGGGCGCTATTTTTGCGCGAGGTGCTTGCGACGACAAGGGTCAGTTTTTCATGCACGTAAAAGCCGTTGAAGCCATGCTTCAGGCTCAAGAACTTCCATGCAACCTTAAGCTCATGATCGAAGGTGAAGAAGAGGTGGGCAGTCCTAATTTGGCAATTTTTGTTCGAGAAAATAAAACCAAATTAAAGGCAGATATCATTCTTGTATCTGACACCGGTATGTTGGCCAACGACACCCCTTCCATTACCACAGGCTTGAGAGGACTCAGTTACGTAGAAGTTGAAGTAACTGGTCCCAACCGCGACCTTCACTCAGGTCTATATGGTGGCTGTGTCGCCAACCCAATCAATACGCTCACTCAAATGATTGCAAGTCTGCACGACGAAAATATGCGCATTACCATACCAGGTTTTTATGACAAAGTAATTGAACTTTCTGCTGAAGATAGGGCAGAAATGGCTAAAGCGCCTTTTTCTGAGCAAGCCTATTGCGCGGCTTTAGATATCAAAGCCACACACGGTGAAAATGGATACAGTACCATGGAGCGCGGCTCTATTCGGCCAACACTAGACGTCAATGGTATTTGGGGAGGTTATACGGGCGAAGGCGCAAAAACCGTAATTGCTTCAAAAGCATACGCTAAAATTTCCATGCGCTTGGTTCCTGACCAAGACCCAGAAGAAATTACCAACCTCTTCCAAAAACATTTTGAAAGCATTGCGCCTATGAGCGTGCGTGTAAAAGTAATGCCACACCATGGTGGCGAACCTGTCGTTACGCCAACCGATTCTCCAGCATACGCAGCGGCAAGTCGCGCTTATGAAACCACATTTGGTAAAAAACCTATACCGGTCCGCAGTGGAGGAAGCATCCCAATTATTGCCATGTTCGAACAAGAGCTTGGGCTCAAAACCATTTTAATGGGCTTTGGCTTGGATAGCGATGCCATCCATAGTCCGAATGAGCATTTTGGTTTGTTCAACTATTTCAAGGGCATCGAGACCATCCCTTATTTTTACAAGCACTTTAGCGAGATCTAAGCATGAAAAATATTTTGTTTCTCTTCGGCTTGTTTGTTTTAGTGTCTTGTAAAAGCTTAGAAGAACCGGTTGAAATGGTGAGCTTCGACGGCACACAAATTGAACAATTTAGTGGACAGCTCGTGAAGTTCAAAGCCAGTTTTCATATACAGAACAACCTTTGGGTTCCTGTAAAAATGAAACCAGGTTCTTTTGAGGTATTCGTCGATCAACAAAAAATAGGAAATCTATACCTAGACGAACCGATTAAAATCCGTGGTCACCGCGAGAGTGAGCTTACAATTCCCTTGCGCCTTATTCCAGAGCCGGGTTTTATGACCACAGCATATAAGGCTGCCAAAAAACCACTTGCCACTGTTAAAATCAGCGGCTATCCAAAGGCAGGCGCCTTGTTCATTTACAAAACATTTCCAGTTTCTAAAGAGACCCAAATTGAACCCGCTCAATTTATTCCTTACATTCCTACTTTCTGATGCTTACACCCGTTGCTCCTAAAAAACTTTTCTTACTTGACGCATATGCACTTATTTATAGAGCGTATTTTGCGTTTGCCAAAAACCCTCGTGTCAATTCAAAAGGAGAAAACACTTCGGCAGCTTTTGGATTTACAAATGTCCTTATAGACATTCTCAAAACGGAGCAACCCACACATATTGCTGTTGTTTTTGATCCGCCAGGTGGCTCTACGCAGCGCCAAGAAGAATATGTAGAATATAAGGCACAGCGCGAACAAATGCCCGAGGATATCCGCTCTATGATTCAGCCCATCAAGCAAATTGTTCAGGCTTTTAACATTCCGATATTGGAAGTGGCAGGTTTTGAGGCCGACGACGTCATCGGAACATTCGCCAAGCTTGCAGAGCCAAGAGGTTTTCTCACCTACATGATGACCCCCGACAAAGATTATGCACAATTGGTAAGCCCACAAACATTTATGTACAAGCCTGGTCGAGGAGGAAATCCGCCTGAAATTTTAGGGGTTAAAGAGGTTTGTGAAAAATTTGAAGTTGAGTCACCGATTCAAGTCATCGATATTTTAGGTTTGTGGGGAGATGCCTCCGATAATATTCCTGGAGTTCCAGGAATTGGCGAGAAAACCGCAAAGTCCTTGATAGCAAAGTATGGTTCTATGGAAGGTTTGTTTGAGCATGTCCATGAATTGAAAGGCAAGCAAAAAGAAAATGTAGAGAATTTTCAGCAACAAGGCCTAATGTCCAAATCTTTGGCCACCATTATCCGAGATGTTCCGATTGAATTCGATGAAAAGGATTTAGAAGTTTGCCCAGTCAATGCCGATGCCATTCGCGACATCTTCACCGAATTAGAATTCAGAACCCTTGCCAAGCGCATCATTGGCGAAGAACTTGTAGTTACCCAATCTACGGTAAATAAAGAAGATCCGCAACTCGACCTTTTTGGAATGCAAAGCATGCTAGAACCCCAGGAGGCTGCACCTACGTCGAATTATAAAACCATCGCTACAGAAAAACCGAGCTATCACCTCATTACTTCTGAAGAGGAGCGCAAAGAATTGTTAGCACTGCTGCTTGTCCAAAGTGAAGTGTGTTTTGACACCGAAACGACATCTATTGATGCGCTTCATGCTGACCTAGTTGGTTTTTCGTTTGCTTACAAACCGCGGGAAGCATTTTATGTAGCTGTACCTTCAGATTTTGAGGCCGCAAAAGCGATTGTAAACGAATTTGCATTGGTGTTCGAGGACCTCTCTATTGAGAAAATCGCTCACAACATTAAATACGACCTCAAAGTATTGCATCGCTACGGCATCGAATTAAAGGGCCCACTTTTCGACACTATGATTGCACAATACTTGATCAACCCCGAGTCCAAACAAGGCATGGACTTCTTGGCTACGTATTACCTGAATTATCAGCCCATTTCTATTGAGGCGCTCATTGGTAAAAAAGGCAAGAACCAAGGCAATATGTCAGATTTAGCGCCCGAACAAATCAAAGACTACGCTTGTGAAGACGCCGACATCACCTACCAACTCAAAAAACTTTTAGAGCCAGAAATTGAAAAGCCGCATCTGCATCATTTGTTTTACGACGTCGAAATGCCTTTGGCAAAGGTGCTTAAAGAAATAGAACAAGAAGGAATAGCGATAGACACGGTTGCGCTTACGGCTTTTTCAAAAGAACTCGACGAACGTCTTATAGAGCTTGACCAACAAATCAAAGAATTGGCAGGTGAAGAATTCAATATTGACTCTCCCAAACAACTAGGAGAAATCTTATTTGAGAAACTCCAAATTTCGAGCAAGGCAAAGAAGACCAAAACAGGTCAGTATGCTACTTCCGAAGACATCCTGCAAAAACACGAGCACGACCACCCAATTATAGGTCATATTTTGGAGTATCGTCAGTTGCGCAAACTGAAAAGTACTTACGTCGACCCATTGCCAATGCTATGCGACCCCATTGACGGCCGAATACACTCGAATTTTATGCAAACGGTAACCGCAACTGGCCGCTTAAGCTCTAATAACCCTAACCTTCAAAATATTCCAGTGCGTTCGGCAAAAGGCCGAGAAATCCGCCGCGCTTTTGTACCCCGTTCTTCCGACTTCCAACTCATGGCCGTCGATTACTCTCAAATAGAATTGCGCATCATTGCGGCACTTTCAGGCGACCCTAATATGATTGCAGCTTTCAAAAGCGGCCACGACATCCATGCGGCCACTGCTGCAAAAGTATTTCACACCCCGATCGCTGAGGTAAGCCGCGAACAGCGCAGCGCAGCAAAAGCGGTCAATTTTGGTATCATTTATGGTCAATCGGCTTTCGGTTTGGCTCAAAACCTTCAAATTTCGCGCACCGAAGCAAAAGGAATCATCGATGCTTATTTTGAACAATACGGCACCATCAAAACCTATATGGATAAAGTAATAGCTCAAGCCAGAGAATTGGGTTATGTAGAAACCATTCTCAAGCGCCGCCGTTATTTGCCGGATATCCATTCTGCAAATGCAGTGGTTAGAGGCTTTGCAGAAAGAAATGCCATTAATGCACCCATCCAAGGCTCGGCCGCGGATATCATCAAACTTGCAATGGTGGCCGTACAAAAGGCCATGAGCAAAGAAAAACTGCAATCTAAAATGATCCTTCAAGTCCATGATGAACTCGTATTTGATGTACATAAAGATGAAATCGAACAAATGCAATTGCTTGTTAAAACAGCAATGGAACAAGCCGTTTCTATGGAAGTCCCGATGGAAGTCGAAATGAAAACCGCCAACAACTGGCTAGAAGCGCACTAATTAAACTTAAGGTATCTTTGTAAAACACAATTTATAAAATGGAAATTCTCATTAAAGCAGCTCAGCTCATCACTTCCCTTGCAATTCTCGTTACCCTTCACGAGTTTGGACATTTCATCCCGGCCAAACTTTTCAAAACACGTGTCGAGAAATTTTATCTGTTTTTCAATCCCTATTTTTCTTTCTTTCGTTGGAAAAGCGTCAATGGTGTCAAAAGAAAGTCATGGTTCAGCAGTGCCCCTCCAAAAGATTGGTCTGAAGATCCTGATACCACAGAATGGGGTATAGGTTGGGTTCCGCTAGGTGGTTATGTCAAAATTGCGGGCATGATCGACGAATCTATGGACACCGAGCAGCTCAAAAACGAACCACAACCGTGGGAATTCAGAAGTAAAAAAGCTTGGCAGCGCCTGATCATCATGATAGGTGGTGTTACCGTCAATTTAGTACTTGGTTTCTTGATTTACATAGCAGTGGTCTTTACTTGGGGCCAACTCACCTTGGATCAAAATAAATTGCAAGCAGGTTTAGGTGTGCATCCTTACTTGGCTCAATATGGCATTTATTCTGGCGATATCATCTTAGACATCGAAGGAAAGAAACCACTTAATCTCGACGAAATCAATAAGTCTATTTTATTGCGTGGTGCGCACAAGATTACAGTACAACACCCAGACGGAACAACCGCACACCTTACACTTCCTTCAGACATCGATCAAAAATTATTTGAAGCGGGTGCTTTGCCTGCATTCTCCCTGCGCGCAAAAACATTAAAAGTTGCAGAGGTGAGTAAAGATTCACCGGCGCTAAAGTCAGGATTCAAAGCAAAAGACCACATTTACGAGGTGAACGGAACTCCCATTCATTATTACGATGAATTTCAAGCTATTTTATTTGCCAACAAAAATAAATTGGTTGACATCAAGGTTGCTCAAAATAGCGATTCAAAAGATACCATCACCCGCGAGGTTAGGGTCAAATCAAATGGCACAATTGGCATCATGACTAACTCCGCATTCGTTGACCGCAAAGCGCTTTCCGAGAAAAAATATGGTTTTGCACAAAGCATCGGTATCGGCATGAGTTATGGCTACAACACTTTATCTGATTATGTAAGCCAATTTAAATTTGTATTTACGAAAAAAGGCGCCACGCAAATTGGTGGTTTTGCTTCTATTGGCAATATGTTCCCGCCACTTTGGGATTGGCACACCTTCTGGCTTACTACAGCTTTGCTTTCTATTATTTTGGCGTTCATGAATATTTTACCAATTCCTGCGCTAGACGGCGGCCATGTTGTTTTCCTTTTATATGAAATGATCACCGGTAAAGAAGCTCCACAAAAAGTATTGGAGGTTGCACAGTATATCGGGATTTTCTTACTCCTTTCTTTGATGATTTACGCCAACGGCGCCGACTTAGTTCGTTGGTTAATGAAATAAGCACTTATGCAACGTTTTCAAAATTACATTCTCGGACAATGGGTAGACGGCCAAGGTGTCGAAACCCCTTTATTCAACGCAATTACCGGCGCTCAAATTGGCGAAGTATCTAGCGCTGGCCTTGATTTTTCTTCCGTTTTAGCCTATGGGCGTCAAAATGGCTATGCCCTACGCAAAATGACTTTTCAAGAACGTGGCCGTATGCTCAAGGCATTGGCGTTGTTTTTAATGGAGCGTAAAGAGAAATATTATCAAGTTTCAGCATTAACTGGAGCCACAAAGATTGATTCCTGGATTGATATCGAAGGGGGTATTGGCAACCTATTTGCAAATGCGAGTTTGCGTCGTCAATTTCCAGATCTTCCTTATTACGTAGATGGGGTGGCTGCACCACTTTCAAAAAATGGCAGCTTCATAGGGCATCACATCATGGTTCCAAAAGAAGGAGTTGCAGTGCACATCAATGCATTCAACTTTCCAATTTGGGGGATGCTTGAAAAAATCGCAGTCAATTTAATGGCAGGTGTTCCCGCGGTAGTGAAACCATCAGAGTACACATGTTTCTTGACCGAAGTGATGGTCCGAGATATCATCGAATCTAAAATTTTACCTGAAGGTGCACTGCAATTGATTTGCGGTTTAGGTCGTGGCATCCTCGATTCTGTTACATCTGGTGACACCGTTACTTTTACAGGCAGTGCCGCTACGGGCAAAATCCTGAAAGGCTTGCCCATCATTTCTGAACAAAGCGTGAGTTTCAATTTAGAGGCTGACTCCTTAAATGCAACAATCTTAGGACAAGCTGCTGTTCCAGGCACCGAAGAATTCGACCTATTTGTCAAAGAATGCGTCAAGGAAATCACCATCAAAGCAGGTCAAAAATGTACGGCTGTTCGTAGGATCATCGTTCCAGAAAACTTACTAGATGAGGTTCAGGGTGCAATTGCGGCACGCTTGGCGAGCACCAAAATGGGAGACCCTTCAGCCGAAGGCGTGCGCATGGGTGCACTTGCGACCAAATTGCAAGTGGAACGCGTCAGTGCAAGTGTAGCTGAACTAGCTAAAACCCAACAAATTGTTTACGGTAACCTCTCTGATTTTGAGGTAATTGGTGCAAATAAAGAAGTGGGAGCTTTTTTCCCACCTGTGTTGTTCCGCAATGAAAATCCGTTTACTGCTACGGCGGTCCACGAAATCGAAGCATTTGGCCCAGTAGCGACTATCATGCCATATAAAGATATGGCTTGTGCTGTTGAATTAGCCAAAATGGGTAAGGGTTCGTTGGTTTCTTCTATCGTGACCCCAGATAACAAAGAAGCAGTGGAGTATGTGGTAGGCGCCGCAAGTATGCATGGTCGAATTTTAGTACTCAATAAAGATTGTGCTAAAGAAAGTACTGGTCATGGTTCGCCTATGCCTTTGCTTACACACGGAGGCCCAGGCCGAGCGGGCGGAGGCGAAGAAATGGGCGGAAAACGCGGGGTTTTACATTATTTGCAGCGCACGGCTATACAAGGCCACCCAAGCACTATTACAGCTATTACCCAACAGTTTCAGGTTGGTGCTGAAATGCCAGAGGCGCAGCCGCATGTATTTAGAAAACATTTTGAAGAGTTGGTCGTGGGCGAAACCGTATTTACCCACAAACACACCGTTACAGACGCCGACATCGTCAATTTTGCCAATGTATCAGGCGACAACTTTTATGCACACATGGATGCAACTTCTTTGGAAGGAACCATTTTTGAGCGCCGTGTTGCCCATGGTTATTTCATTTTATCAAAAGCCGCTGGTTTATTCGTAGACCCGAAGAAAGGTCCGGTACTCCTCAATTACGGCATTGAAGAAGCACGTTTTACAAAGCCTGTTTATCCAGGTGCCACAATAGGGGTGCGTTTTACGGTAAAAGAAAAGGTCGATCAAGAGAAACGTTCGCCAGAAGACATCGCAAAAGGTATTGTGAAGTTCTTGGTAGATGTTTACGACGAAACCGGTGAAACAGTAGCGCTTGCAACCATTCTAACAATGGTCAAGAAGTTACAAGACGCTTAATAAATTCTAATCTTTTTGTTCGGCAAACTCAATCTCGAGTTTGTCTGTGTCGTAGTCAGGCTCTTCGTTGTAGATATCGAAGTAAGGATCTTGAAACGACTTCATGCTAAATTTACGTTCTAGTGTCAATAATAGCGCTGGAAGAATAATTAGGTTCGTTGCCATCCCGACCATAATTGTAATAGACACTAATAAGCCCAGTGCTTTGGTACCTCCAAACTGCGAGAAGACAAACATCAAGAATCCAAAAAAGAGAATGACCGAGGTATAGAAAATACCCAATCCTGTTTCACGCAGCGAGTGAAGGATAGCAAAGCGTACATCCCAAGCATGAAGCTTGAGCTCATTGCGGTATTTTCCTAAGAAAAGAATGGCGTTGTCTACAGTGATCCCGAGCGCAATACCAAAGACCAAAATTGTCGACGGCTTGAGTGGAATCTGAAAATACCCCATAATACCCGCAGTAAAGAGCAACGGAATGATATTCGGAATCATGGATACGAGAATGATGCGCATGGAGCGGAACAAAAAGGCCATCATGATCGCAATAGAAATCACTGCAAAAATCAAACTTTGCAAGAGGTTGATAAATAAGTATTTTGTCCCTTCCGTCTGTACTACTTTGATGCCGGTAAAAATCAAGTCGTATTTTTCGGCGTCGATGGCTTTTCTTAAGTTTTTGTTGAATTGCGCATTTCCTGCATAGGCCTTGATTTTTTCAGGGTCCATGTCCAATGCCATTTGCTTTTGGTCATTGCCCTTCGAAACTAACGCTGTTAGGTTATTGAAGACACCTGTGTGTTCATAAATGATGCTATCTAATGCAGCTGTATTTCCTTTTGATATTTTGGTATAAAGTCGGTCGAGTGTTTGTTGATCCGGATTGAGGATTTCGTTGGATTTGATTTTAAGAGCATCTAAGGCTGGCCCAACTTTATCGACGTTGAGGTCTTTCATTTGCATGCGGATGCGCAGTGTTGTTTTGCTGGTGTCAACAAGATTTTTCAAACTAATGGATCCGCCGTTCAGACTGCTTAAGTCGAGTTTGTCAATGTACTTTTTGAGTCGGAGTTTGTCTCGGTTAGAAATCAGGGTGTATTTGCTTGGGTCTCCGCCGTGGTAAGCCATGTTAATGGACTTGATGAGGTCGACATAAGAAATGCTTTTAGAAAAGAGCGTGTCTTTGGCAAAAGTGCCTTGTATTTCCTCTACCTTACGCATGGTTTCAGCACTGAATAAGCGCCCCTTTTCTTTGTAGTTAACGGTAATTTCAAAAGGAATAGAACCGCCAAAATTACGCTCCACGAATTTGAGGTCTTGTAGAATAGGGTCGTCTGGAGGGAGGTCACTGGTGACATTACCGGTGGAAATAATTTTAGTCATGCCATATAGACTAAAGATGACTAATAAAACAGAGCAAACATATACCCAAGGACGGTATTTGGTCACAATTTTAACGATGATTTCAATAAATCCTTGCGAATAAACACGACTGAGGTGCTTGAGGTGGCGAGGTTTAGGTGGTTTGGCAAAAGACGCAAAGATGGGAATGATGGCTAAAGAAAGCACAAAAACCATCATGATGTTCCAACTCGAAATAATACCAAACTGTCCGAGTTTATCGGAACTTGTAAAAGTTACAAAACCAACGGCTGTTGTGAGGTTCGTTAAGAAGGTAATAGAACCAATGCGTTTGACCATCACAAACAAGGCCCGCATTTTATTTTCGAGCCGCACGTATTCCTGATGGTACCTGGTAATGAGAAAGACGCAGTTGGGAACGCCTATCACAATTAAGAGCGGTGGAATGAGCGCCATGATGATAGAAAGCTCATAACCCATAAATGCAATGCTACCAAGTGCCCAAATCACAGAAATAAAGACAACTACGTTACAGAGCAAGACCACATAAAGCGATCTAAAAAAGATAAATAATAGAAGTGAAGAAGCGAAGATGGATAAACCAAGGAAAATGTACATCTCGGCTACGATGCGCTTGGCCACAACCACACGAATGTGCGGTAGGCCGGCAAAGTAAACCTTGCCAAAATGTTTTTCATAAGCATTGGCGAGTTCTTCTATTTTGAGTACAACACCAGATTTTTTAGGGTTGGAGAGTACTTTTTCATCGATACCAATCATTAACAACGACACATTACTGGTGTCGTTATAAAGCAAGCCACGGTAAATTGGATTCTTGCGGATTTCGCTACGAACAGCGTCTATAGACTTATCTCTAAAAGTAGTATCTGAAAAAATGCGGTGGATTTCAAATTCATTTTTTTTGATGTTGTTGGTCATCCCAAAGAGTGTAGCTTCAGAAACAACGTTGTCTACGCCTTTGATTTTAAGAATTTGATAACCGAGTTCACGCCATTTTTTGAAGTTGGTTTCTGTATAAAGGGAGTCTGTCTGAACTGCAATGACCAGTGTGGAACCATCTTCTCCAAATTGTAATTTGAAGTTTTCGTAGTCCATTTGGATGGGGTCGTCTTTGGGCAAGGTGTTACCAACACGGTTGTCGACCTTGAGGGAGGTAACAGCATAATAACCAAAAAATACGGTTATAAGGGCGATAATGGCCAGTATAAACAAGCGATTCCGTAATATAAAACTGGCTATTCTACTCCACATGCGACTAAATGTACAAAAAATTGAGGCGTGAAGTTACGAATTATTGTCTAATTGACCCTAATTAAGTAAGTCGCAGGACTTTTACTGGTTTAAAGCTTCATTTTTAGACCCAATACGAAAGTTCTGGGCAGTGCAGATCGGTATCCCTGCGGAAGATTAGCTACGATGTGAAGGTTGTTTGCTATGTTTTGAATGCTGCCGTAAAGCATCCATTGTTCGTTTAGTACCCAATTACTGGAGAAATCAAGGATGGTAAAACCCTTGATGCTATTTACAAGTGCATAATTTTCGTTTGAAATCGCGACAATGCTTGGGTCTTGTCCAGGTGTGGTTCTTGTGGTACCTACATAATTTGCACTGAGTAAAGCGTTCCATTTTTTATGTTCAAGCCCAACACTACAGTTCAACAGGTGTGGCGCAATAAAAGGAATGAAGTCACCACTATTGATTTGGCCAACTCCCCAATCGCCACCACCATTTATAAACGTTTCTGCAAAGGTTGCGTTGGTATATGTATAATTCATTTGAATTGGTACTTGAATGCTTGGCATAAAAGGCAATTTCATTAGGTATTGAGTGCTCAATTCCAAGCCTTGCACCATTGCTTTGCCAGCATTGAATTGATTACCAGTTCCTAAACCACCACCTGAAATGTTATCTGAACCGAGTAAATTTTGATAAGCGCTTCTGAATAATGCGGCCTGAATTTGCAATTTATTTGACAGCAGTCTGTAGCCGAGCTCATAGTTGAGCGCTTCTTCAGCACGGGCTTGTTCTCCGCTTGTTGTATTGGGTATACCAGGAGGTGAAAATCCTTTGTGAATACCAGTAAATAAGCTGTTTCTCTCGTTGAGGTCATAGTATAAGCTAGCTCCGGGAAGCCAAACCTGTACTTGGTTATCTGCACTTTTTAAATCGCTGCCTGTTCTTGCAAAATCAGCGTTTCCATAGTTAAGAAAACTTAATGTGATAAATTCTTGTCTGATACCCGTGTTGAGTGTCCAATGTTTATAATGAAGCTGGTAATTGAGATAGCTAGCTAAGCTTGTGCCTTGTCTGATTTGGTTTTCTTGATTACCTTGCTCTCCGCCGTCGGTCAAGATCATTAGGCCAGAGGTCATTTGGTATTTACTTTGCGTGCCATATCTGTTGGCTTGGTCTTGATGCAAGCGTAAGCCGAGTTCTATTGAGTGTTCAATAGCTCCTGTTTTGAACTGATAACGCGCATTGGTTTGTAAGCCTTTTGTAATATAATGGCGAGCAGCACTTCTGAAGATAACCTCTCCATTGGCCTCACCGGTCATGATCTGATAACCTAGCTGGTTCGTGTTATTGTCAGCGATTATTGCGTTGATACTTTGCCCCCCGAAACTATTTGCTCGCCCCCAGTCGCGGAACGTTTGAGTTAGGTAGCCGCTTGTTGTGATTTGTAAACGTTTGAAAGGCGTAAGCACATGTTGCAAAACGACATGATTATGAAATAAATTCAAAAGGTCTTTTTGTGTGCCGGAATATCTGCGCAAAGGATTTTCTTGAAAATCAGTGAAATTTAAGCCTAAATAAGTTTCATTTGCGTTTTCCTCGGTATGCAATACTTTGAGCTGAACACTTTGTAGCACGCGAGCAGCAGCTTTGCTTTGCCAACGCACTTTTCCGAGGTAATCCCGACGATCAAAACCGGTGTTACCGCCGCCGTCAAGTTCTCTAAACCCCCTGGTTGCCAAACGATTTATTTCAAATAAATAACTCAACTGTCCTTTGGTGTCGCCAACCCAAAAGCGTTGCTGGTTCAGGCCAAAGCTACCATAACTTGCTTGTGCGAAAGCTTTAAAAGTAGTCGGTATGCTAGTGGATAACAAATTGATAGCGCCACCGATGGTATACGGCCCATATTTAATTTGGCTACTGCCCTTTAATACTTCTATTCCGCTCATACGTGTAAATGTTGGAAAATAATAGGCGGCGGGGTCGGCATATGCAGCAGGAGCCATTAAAACACCATCTTCCATTACAGTAATTTTTGCGCTTCGATTTACTGGCGTACCTCTCAAGCCAATGTTAGGCCTTAAGCCAAATCCTTCTTCGTCTCGAACTTGAATACCCGGCATACTTCGCAAAATCTTGTTGATATCGAGCTGATTCATTTTTTGAAGCTGGGTGTTGTTCACACGGCAACTCGAGCCACCAATGTATTTGTTTTGGAGTCCAATAATAGAAATGCTTTGGGTTTCTATGGTCCTTAAAGAATCAGATGAAGGGTTCGTTTGTCCAAAAGCTAATTCTGAAATCAACATGGCCAGAAAAAATATGCGCTTCATTTTATTTAGATTAAATATAAATAACGAGGCAAAAGTAGGAGGTCTCAAGGCATTTGGAAATACCTATAAAGTGGTATTTTAAGATGTTGGTCGATAAAAATAAATAGCTTTGTTGACCAAAAACGAAAATATAAAAAGCAAATGCCCGAGATAGTGCTGTATGGTTTTTTAACAGGAATGGTCATGAGTATCATGCTGGGCACCGTCTTCTTCGCCTTGGTGCAAAATAGCATAGATCATGGCTTTAAAACGGGTGTCTTCATCTCAATTGGTGTCATCACTTCCGATATATTGTTGATTTCCTTAAGCTGGTTCAATGCAGAATTGATACCGGAAGGCAGCACCACTGATTGGGTTGTCAGGCTTTGTGGAGCCACCTTTTTGCTTTTTTACGGGTTTTCCAATCTGTTAAAAAAAGAAAACATAGCCTACCCGAAAACCGAGAAAAAGCAAGTTGCAAAATTCATTACAATGGGCTTTTTGCTCAATGTACTCAATCCGGGTAATTATATCGGTTGGTTGGCAATTACTACCCAACTTCAAACCGTAGCAAAGTATAGTTTCTCTGAGGCAATTTTCTATTTTGTTGGCGCCTTGAGTGCGATTTTTATCATGGAATGCCTCATTTCATGGGGAGCTTCTTTCTTAAAACCCTACATTACGGCGCGCTTTTTACGCTTGGTCAATAGACTTGTTGGCGTCTTATTTATTGGTTTTGCAATTGCTTTATTCTTTTACTAAGAACCTGTCCAAATTTCCTTTTAAAAGATACGTTTCAGCAAAGGTTTTCAATTCTTCGAATTCTTTTTTTGCTTCTAAATCTCCGTCTAATACCTTAGGGTTTGCGATCAAGTTTTGGTAATCCAACAATTGAAGCGTTTGTACATTGCCGTTGCTGATTTCTGCATAATTATAAAACAATTTAGCCTGAAGGTCAGTTAAAACTACTTTGCCCTCGATTTTGGAGAGTTCAAATTTCAGTAGCAATGGCAACTTGCACCATTTATGAATGTCGTAGGCTACAAAATCGCCTTGAGAATAGACAATGGTCGTTTGTTTGTTTTGTCCGCTAAAAGGATCTTTGATATCTAAAAACTCTATTGGTTGGGCATTGTGCGGATGGCCGCCAAGCACGAGGTCAATGCCGGTTTCTTTGCATATTTGGTGCACGTTGTCTACAATAACTTTAGATGGATATGGCTGATACGCGCAACCCATATGTAAGAATGCCACCAAAAATTCTGCACCTCTTTCTCGAGCGCTTTTGGCTTGTTCTGCTATCAATGAAATATCTGGATTGACTTCGTTGAGATTCAGGTGATTAGCTAAGTAAGATTTGTTAGGTGGGCAAACCAACGCATTTAATGAAAATGTGTAGGATAAAAATGCGACTTTGAAGCCGTTCTTTTCTACGATCGGAAATTGGTCGCGCTCCTCCACGGACCTCGCCGTTCCAACGTGTGCGATATTTTGCGCATCTAAAAATTGTAGCGTTTCAATAACACCTTCTTCACCCTGATCCAAAGAGTGGTTGTTGGCCGTTGAGAGCACATCAAAACCTTTGTATTTGCCGAACCCCGAAAAAACACTGAACATGTCTTCGTTGGCGTTGAAATACATATTGCTCAGCATGACTTCTGGCACATACGAAGCGGATTTTTTTGGATGGAGTGGTGTTTCGAGATTACCTACTACTAAATCTGCATTAAAGAAAAAGTCACCACCTTCCTGCCATAGTTTTTGACATTGATTAGAAGTGATACAGAAGTAGGGCATGAGGTCGCCACCCGCGCTAAGCGTAAGTTTAGGCGTATCCGCATTTGTCTGGGGTGGTGCAAATCGTGCTGCTTGACCTTGAAAATGCTGCTCAACTCCCGCACCTTTTTCGGCATGAAGTATTGCTCTGAAATAATATTTATAACCAAAATAAAGCTGTTGCTTTCGCGTCATTTTACGCGGGTCTTCATGATGCCCTTCTAATGGTTGCTCCCAATCTTGTCCGCCTAAAACTTTGCGTATTTTAAAAAGCAAGCGCACCAAGCCAACTAAAAATTTCCCCTTGAAGGAAATTGGACGAACAGGGTTGTAGTTTTTAGATTGGAGCACGAACAAAAGTAAGCAAATAGGATTTAGATCTAGCGCACTAAATGCACAAATCCATGACCAACTTTACCGCTAAATGTGAGGTATTTATAGGTGTAGACGCCCTCAAGAAGGTTCTTGCCTGAAGTATCTTTTCCGTCCCAATTGTTTTGGTAATTTGTTGCTGAGAAAACAACATTTCCCCAGCGGTTAAGAATGATGACCTCTGTATTTGCTGGTATGTTATCAACTTCAAAAAAATCATTGATGCCGTCATCGTTAGGTGAGATGACATTTGGGAAGACAAATGCTACGTTGCTACTATCAACCGGCTCGTCAATTATACATGGTAAAACGACAATCTGATCACTTCCCGAACCGCAAGCGCCATTGACGGTTGCACTGTAAATTCCAGGACTGGTAACCGTAAAGAACTGACCCGTGTTGGCTCCGGCAGCTCCTCCCCAAGACCAGGATGTGCCTTCACCTGCATTTAGAAGTAGTGTTTCTCCTTCGCAAAGATAAACGGTGTCGGGTCCAAACTGAATTTGTGCTTCGTAACTGTTGTAAAAAATCCATGCAGGGAAATTCGGTAATGCAAAAAATCCAAAAGAGGTAACAAAATCACTGGGATAGGAAAAAACAGAAAGGCTGACTGTTGGTGTTGAGGTATTCGGACAATTAATGCTTCCTATTCCGGTTGCTATACTTCCAGTTGCCAGATCAATAGTTAGATATGTGTAATATATTTTTCCATCAGGAGCAAGTTGCATGTAGTTGCCATCAAAGTTTTGCTCAATTACTTGAGCTGTTGCTGACAAATCTTGTCCGGTAGATTGAGCAAGAAGAATGTCGTATTGAATCAACTGTGTGCTCGCGTTGAACTGATCAATTACCCCCGCGTATAAGTATTGTCCATTAGGTGAAAATTCAAAATAACTGGAGTTCGCACCCCCTAAATCTGCAGCAAAACTCAAGACGCCTGTACTTAGGTCAAAATCAAAAAGTCCAGCTTGCGTCATCACCTTGTTACAACAGGTTTGGCCAGGCACATATGGATAAGGGCTTGCTTTGATGATGCCGCCTGAGGTTGAAAAAGGAGTCGGATATATTCCTGCTAACTGAACGCCACTTTGTGTCACACTGTAAACGCCAATTCCGGAGGTGTCTTGGTTGATCAAAATCCAGTAATCAGTTTGGTTGGCGTGGCGTATCGCACAGATTCCTTCGTACGAGTAATCATATACTTGAACATCTGCTTCAATTACCTCCCCAAGTCCACCATTTAATGACATATCAATTTTAAAATAGCGCAACCCTCTACCATTTGGCTCTGAAGGAACTACCCCGTCAAGGTCGAATTCAATTTCCTCCATGGTAAATAGATAGTAAATATCTGCTTCGCCTGGTGCAGGAACAACCACGGATGACTGTGCTGCACTCCAACCACCACCTTCTTGGCCTTGCATGTCGTACATGACCTCATTGTTTTTATTCCAAATTTTACCACCATCTTGTCCGCTTGAAGGAAGTCTGCCTCCTCCGTTGGAATAGAAAAGAAGTTCGCCGTTTGCATCACAAAAAGAGGTGCACCCTTCAAAAGTGAACATTTGACTACCTGAGGTTTGCACGGGAGTACCACTGTTAAAATCTAAACTGTGTCCGATGCCAAAATGCCATACATTCGCTTCTTTTTGAGCAAATGCTGCCGTAGAAGCAAACAGCACAAAAAAACAGAGTAAGTATTTTTTCATTGGCGTAAAATGAAACATACATTTGATCATCTTCACTGTAGAAACAATGGAAAAAAACATTTGTTTAATTTGCAATTACAGCCTTGAGTTGTCGGGATTTCATAACTTGAAACCCTTACCAGTATTTAAGTTGATTTAGTTGATAATAGATTAAATACATAAGCAACTTAAGCGAAATAAATACACTTTTGTTCTATGAATTTTAACATGAATAAAGGGAGGATAGAATCCTTTAGCGATGGAGTGATTGCTATTGTCATCACAATTATGGTTTTACAATTGCACATTCCTCAACTCAAAGAGGACTGCACCTCAAATGAGGTTTGGGATGCCATCTTTTCAATTGTGCCGAAATTATTTGATTATCTCCTGAGTTTCGTCGTGATTTCAATTCTGTGGTTGAATCATCATGCCTTATTTGATAAGCTTCCGCATTCTACCTCTAAGTTGGTTTGGTATAATGCGTTTTTATTATTTGCTATGTCGCTTATTCCGCTCCCTACTGCTTTTTTATCGAAGTATCCACTTCTGCCTCAAGCGGTGATGTTCTATGGCTTTATTATGTTTTTAAATGCGTTTGCCTTTATGCTGCTGCGCAGGTATATCGAAGTGAAAGCGAAGCTCATTCCGTACAATCAAATGGTACAAAAAAGCAACTTAATAGCAAGTGTGCTGTATTTGTTGTCAATACCACTTGCGTTTTTTTCTGTTTACTTGTCCTACATCATTTTTGTGGGTATCCCAATTTGGTATTTTCTACCGGATAAATTCCATAAGTAAAGCAGCAATCAATTTTTAAGGCAGCGCACAGAAAAACCAACCGTGCGATAAGACGAACCAAAAAGTGGATCGAATTGATTTTTTCGCAAGTGAAATGCATTGGCGCTATAGCCATTGGTTGTGTCTTTGCTCCAAAAACTGGCATATTCATCTATACTGGAAAAAATTCCACTCTCTTTGCGATAGCCTGAGCCATAAGCATGAAAATGCAAGGCATCTGCATCCGGGTACGCACCAATAAACGACGAATGTTGTAAGGCCATAGCGTCTAAATCTTGTTTTTGGAGCGCAACTTTTAAATCTTTCCAATCAGAATCAGCAGCCATACGCCAACCTTTTGGCGCCAAACCTCTTGGGTCGTTCACGGCATACCAATTATAGAGTTTGCCAAATTTTTCACCCAGTTTAGGGTCGTTGTTGTAATAACACCATGCTGGTGTACCTGTGCCGCCTGCTTTTTTCCATTCTTCAGCAGTTTTGGCATGCATAATGGCGTCTCCGTTTTTAAAATGTGGCTCGTTCAGGTTTTGATCCATCCAAGTTTGTTCCCCAATAAGGCAAGTGCCATAGGTTTGGCTTGGTTCGACTTCTTTGTAGACGATTGCTTGTTTCTTTTTGGCTTTGGTTTCTTTGGTAGCTGAAGAGCAAGCACCAAATAAAAAACTTGAAAGTATGATGAGAAAGATGTAGCGCATTTTTAAAAATATCAAAAATGTTTGGAAAAGTGAATCGAGTTGAAACAAAAAACCCTCAATTCTAATAGAATCAAGGGTTAATTTCACAATAATGTACTCGAGGCGGGACTTGAACCC
>JAIXXP010000015.1 GCA_027490665.1 Cryomorphaceae bacterium
AGTTCGTCAATACCTTTCCAATATTTTTTTGACATTTCCATGGTCTTATTTCGACAAGTATGGTTATTACTTAATTAATAGTGGCATTTTGCGCATTCCCAACCGCCAAGTTCGTTGACAGTTACTTTACCATCGTTGTTGAGGTATTGTGCGTAAAGCTTAGGGTCTTTTTTGAGGCGACGGTGAATTTCGTCGTAGTAAGCATTTTTACCGTTTCCGATAGCGACGTCTTTTTTGCCGTGACATTCTATACACCAGCCCATTGTAAGGGTTTTGCGTGTAAGTTTGATGTTGCCTTCAATTTTGTTGAGCTCTTCTACAGGCTGAACCATTGCGGTTTCGGTCATTTGTGTCATGTCGCCATGGCATTGCTTACAGTCTAGGCCACCAACAACAACGTGCTGTGAGTGATTAAAGTAAACGTGCTCTGGCAAAACGTGTACTTTATTCCAAACAATTGGATTGGTTTTACCTGTGTATTTCATTCCAGCTTTGTCCCAACCGGCAGCAGCATAAATCTTTTTGATTTGACCTGCCCATGGTTTGCCTTCGCCGTCGATTTGTTTGTGACAGTTCATACAAACGTTTACTGAAGGAATAGAAGCTGATTTGGATTTAGTAACAGTGTTGTGACAGTATTTACAGTCGATGCCATTGATGCCTGCGTGTTGGGCATGCGGGAAGGCAATTGGTTGCGATGGTTGGTAACCTTCCATGATATTGATAGAGTACAAGGATTGGAAGAGCGCCACGATGACAGAAATAACAACTACCAAAGAAACCAAACCAACTTGCAAACGGTATTTCCAAGCGAGTGCGCGCAATTCTTCGCCGTAGGTCATTTTTTCAGCTTCTTCGTCGTCAGAAGTAGCAATTTTGAGTTGACGGCGCACGCCACCAACAGCCATAATGACAACTACGAAAATAACGCCCATGATGAGCCAAACCCAAGAGTTAGATTCTTCCTCTACTGGAGTTGGAGTTGTTGGGTCGCCAGGATTTTTTGCAGTAGTGCCTCCATCTGCACCAGGCACCGGTTGGGCATCAACCCAATCGAGGATAGCGTCGATGTCTTCTTTTTTGAGATCTGGGAAGGCAGACATTGCAGATGGCATGACCTTAGATACCTCAGCGGCATAAGGATCATTGGCAGCTGCAGTTTGCCAGTTGTTTACCCATTGATAGATACTACCTTCTTTGGCCCCGCCGGCTGCCCATTTAGCCCTTACACCAGATAATTTTGGACCGGTAGAGGCTTTGTGTGGCATGTGACAGGTGGCACATTTGGCTTTAAATAAGCCTTCACCTTGCGCAGAAGCAAAGTTTGAGAAAGCAGCAATGCTGAATGTAATTGCGGCAAAAGCGAGGGATTTGATGCGCTTAAGCGACTGAATGTTAGATATTTCCATGTAAAAAATTACTAATTCACTCTTTAAAATTGGGCGGAAAAACCGCTTTTTATCGGCAGCAAAATTAAGGTAATCAAGGCATTTTGTGACATTTTCATGACAAAAAATAATTAATGTATGTTAATTTAAAATGAATCTAAATAAGCATTTTGTTTTGCGTTGAATTCTCACTTACTTTGCAACTATGAAAGGCCTCTTTAGTATCGCTTTTATGACCTTATTTTACAGTGGTTTACAAGCACAAATCCAATTGATCGCAGATCCGCGCATCGAACAGCGTGTTGCTGCCAAGAACAGTAAGCAAATGCCAGGTTATCGTGTGCAGCTCTGTTTTGACTCAGATAAAGCGCAAATTGATCAAGCCCGCGCACAGTTTGTTGCAGATTTTCCTAAAATTGATACGTATGTGAGATTTGAAGCGCCAAATTTCAACTTAATGGTTGGAGATTTTAGAACGCAAAAGGAAGCTGAAGAATTGGTCGAACACATCAGAGGGAAGTATCCACTCACAATTATACATAAAGAACAAATCAACTTGCCCCGCATAGATTGATTGCTTCCGCTACCCGCAAGGCTAACCCATTAGTCAAATTGTTTCCAGCCCTGAGCGCGCAACGTAACTACTGAACCAGATTTATCCACATAGTAGATGCCATCCGCAGCATTAGTGATGTGGCCGATAATTGTAAAATTCGGATTAGACTGAATCAATTCAACATCTTTTTGCTCGATAGTAAAGAGCAATTCGTAATCTTCACCGCCGTTTAAGGCGCACATGCTCGGATCTAAGTTGAAATCCATGGCTACCATAGAGGTTTTGGCGTCGATCGGTATTTTTTCGTCGTAGACATGACATCCCACCTCACTTGCCTTACAAATATGTAGAACCTCGCTAGCCAAGCCATCTGAAATATCGATCATGGAAGTAGGCTTCACGCCCAGTTCTTTTAAATAGCGAATGGCATCTAGTCTTGCTTGCGGCTTGAGCTGTCTTTGCAGAATGTAATCGTGGCCGTCGAGATCGGGCTGAATGTTGGGATTTGCTTTGAAAACTTCTTTCTCTCGCTCCAAAACCTGCAAGCCCATGTAAGCACCACCTAAGTCTCCAGAAACAACCAATAAGTCGTATTCTTTAGCACCCGAACGATAAGTGATGGCTTCTTGAGAGGCGGTACCGATTGCAGTGATGCTGATCATTAAACCGCTTTGCGAAGAAGTGGTGTCTCCGCCAATGAGGTCTATCTCATATTCTGAACAAGCTGTTTTGATGCCCGCATATAATTCTTCGAGTGCTTCGACAGAAAAACGATTAGAGACTGCAATTGAAACTGTAATTTGTTTGGGCGTGGCATTCATTGCGCAGATATCTGAAACATTGACCGCTACAGCTTTGAAACCTAAATGCTTCAGGGGCATATAGGTAAGGTCAAAATGCACACCCTCTACTAATAAATCCGTACTAATAACCTGACACAAGCCATTGCCGGTGTCGATTACTGCGGCGTCGTCGCCGATTCCAAGGAGTGTTTCAGGGTGCTTGGGTTGGAAATCTTGAGTGAGGCGCTCAATGAGTGCGAATTCTCCTAGGTCTGAGAGTTCGGTGCGTTTGTCGGTCATGGTAAAGATTTTTGCAAAGTTAAAGCAAATAAAAAAAGCCCCCGAATTGGAGGCTTTTCTTGTTGGCCCACTAGGGCTCGAACCTAGACTCTTCTGAACCAAAATCAGACGTGTTGCCAGTTACACCATGGGCCAATAAACTACATCTTTCAATGCGAGTGCAAAGTTAATAAGTTTTTTCTACTCGGCAAATAGCTCGAGAAAAATTTTTTAGAACGATTATTCTTAAATTCGCATAACTTATTTACAATTAAACTGTGCTCATGACTTACTCAAAATGGAACTCATACCTTGGTTGGCTAATTTTTGCAATTGCCTCGGCTGTTTACCTCATGACCATCGAGTCTACCGCAAGTCTCTGGGACTGTGGTGAATACATTACTGCAGCCTACAAATTAGAGGTGGGTCACCCACCAGGTGCGCCATTATTTATGGTACTTGGGCGCTTGTTTTCATTCTTTGCAGCACCTGAAAACGTTGCTGTTTATATCAACGCACTTTCTGCTATTTCTAGCTCCCTGACCATTCTTTTTATGTTTTGGTCGCTTACACTTTTGATCAAAAAAATAGTTCTAAAGCAAGGAGATGAGCTTAAAGGTGGCAATCAAATAGCCATTTTTAGCGCAGCAGCCATTGGTTCTCTGGCTTATACTTTCTCTGATTCGTTCTGGTTTTCTGCCGTAGAGGGCGAGGTTTATGCCATGGCTTCTTTGTTTACAGCCGTCATTTTTTGGGCTATTCTAAAATGGGACGAAGAAATGGAACTCATTCAGCACGGCTCTAGACTCTCCGACATCCGTCCTAACCGTTGGTTGTTACTCATCTTCTTTATGCTTGGTTTAGCCATTGGTGTCCACTTACTCGGAATCTTGGTGGTGCCTGCAATCGGTTACATGATCTACTTCCGCACACAAGAAGAAGTTAGCATCAAAGGCTTACTGCTTACTGGCATCATTTCTATTGTTGCGCTTGGCTTTATACAAGAAGGCGTTATTCCGGGTAGTATTGCCATGGCATCTAGTTTTGAAGTTTCTTTTGTCAATAGTCTTGGTTTGCCTTTCTACAGCGGAACCATCTTCTTTTTTGTGGCACTTATTGCCGCTTGTTTATTTGTAGTTCGCTATGCACAACGTGGCGGCAAAACTATTCTGTACAATGCCATGATGGGTCTTGTGATGCTCCTAATTGGGTATGGTTCATTTGCGGTCATCGTGATTCGTTCAAATGCAAACACTCCCCTTGACGAAAACGACCCAGAAAACTTAGTTACACTCCACTCCTACCTCAAGCGCGAACAATACGGTTCTGCGCCTATTTTATTTGGGCAATACTGGAATTCCTTCCGCAACGGCGAAGAAATGACTGAAGAAGGTCCTAAAATTCTCGACCGTTCTTCCTGGAAAGACCTCTCTGCCTATTATTTACGACGTTTTGTTGTGATCGAAAACGATGTGGAGGTCAAAGCTTTTGCTTCTGAGGCTGAAGCAGAATCTTGGGTAAAAGCCAACAAAGGTGCTTACAGCATCGAGGAGAAATACTACGAAAGTAATTCGAGCATCCGAGAAGGTGCGGTGGCTACTTATTCCCAAACGACGTTCTTCCCACGCATGTACAACGGAGAAGGTTCAGGTGCAAGCTTACACAGACAGCTTTACGCTAAATGGTCTGGCTACGATGAAAACGACGGCGCCAGCACAGAAATTGGCCGCGACGGCAAGCGCCTTCCAACTTTTGGCGAAAACCTCACCTATTTCTTCCGTTACCAAGTCAACTGGATGTACATGCGCTATTTCATGTGGAACTTCGCCGGACGCCAAAACGACCTCCAAGGTCATGGCGACAACATGCACGGCAACTGGATTTCCGGTTTCTCTTTCCTAGATGAAGCGCGCTTGGGCAGCCAAGAACACGCTCCATACTTTACTTCAGAAAACCCTGCGCGCAACACCTATTTCATGTTGCCGCTTTTGTTGGCGCTAATCGGTTTGGTTTTCCATTACCGCAAAGCACCAAAAGATGCATTCATCATTACCTTGGCGTTCTTATTTACAGGATTGGCAATTGTTGTTTACCTCAATCAAAAACCTTACGAGCCAAGAGAACGCGACTACGCTTACGCAGGTTCGTTCTACTTTTTTGCCATGTGGATTGGCATCGGTGTCTATGCCATTTTTGACTTACTCAAAAAGTACCTCAAAGAAAGCAAAGTGCGCGCAGCAGTTGCCACCTCACTTGGATTAATTGTTCCTGTACTCATGGGTGTGCAAAACTGGGACGACCACGACCGCAGCGGCAAAACTAGCGCCCGCGACCTCGCGCACAACTACCTCGAATCTTGTGGTAAAAACGGTATTCTCTTCACCAACGGAGACAACGACACCTTCCCACTATGGTACTTGCAAGAAGTCGAAGGCAAGCGCACAGATGTGCGCGTTTGTAACCTTTCGCTCATGGGCACCGACTGGTACACCAATCAAATGAAGCTCAAGACTTATGAGTCTGACGCCTTGCCAATCAAATTCAGAGAAGACCAAATCCTGATGTATGCAGGTAATACCGATCAAGTATACTTCATGCCATTATTGCAGTTGTTTTCTCAAAACCCTGCAGACACCATCATTAAAAAAGTACTGGACCTTCGTCTCAAACACAACCCTTCAGAAGCTAAAATGGCGGCTGGTTACTTTGACCAACGCGCTAAAGTGATTTTCACAAACGTTATTGCTTCAACCCCAGAGGCCGAGTTGCTGAAAGCTCAAATTGCCAGCACTGACTCACTCAACATGATTGCTGCTACCATAGACAAATACCAAAAAGTATTTAGTTTGTACGAAGCTGCCCGCAACGGTCAAATTGAATTCAAAAACAACAGTGCCCAAGAATTACAAGAGCTCCTCACTCAATTTGAGCGCATTTGGTCTACTGTCGACTTTGCCGATGCAATGGCATTTGTAAGAGATGACGCCAACATGATTACCGACGAACAAAACAAATTTAGTTTCTTCCCATCGTCTAAATTTGCCTTGAAAGTGAACCGTCAGAACGCTATCAAATCTGGTGTACTCGATGCCAAAACCAAAGCGGCAAATATCAGCGACGAAATTGTCTTTGAATTTGACCCAGAACGCAACCAAGCTTTGGCACGCGACGAAGTCATGATGATGGATGTTGTGGCTAACAACGACTGGAAGCGCGGTATCTATTTTTCTAGTAACCGAGGTTCAAGTTTTTCTATTGCACTTCTTAGCGCTGGCTGCATTAAGCAAGTCGGAATGGCATATGCACTAACACCAGCCAAGCAAGAACCAGCATTAATGGACGTCAATCAGATGGAGAAAAACATGCTAGAGCGTTACATCTTTGGTGATATGGCCAACCCGAGTGTACTCACTGACTACTACGCGCGCCGTCATACCATTCAGTACCGCGCTAACTTCTTGTTATTGGCAGAGCAACTATACATGCTTGGTCGCAAAAACGAAGCAATTAAAGTACTCGACCGCTCTATGCAACTGATGCCGGTAGAAACCGTTATGGACTACGGAGATATCAACCCCGTTGACCCATTCAACTCTTTGAATTACAATAAACCCCACAATCAGTTCCTGTACCAAGGGCAAGATATCCGCCCACTCAACGCTGGAATACTACACGAATTTGTACAGCTGTATTACCTACTGGGGCAGCCTAAAAAAGCAGCGGTTGTTGGTCAGAAAATCCTCGATAACTACAAAACTGTAATCGCGTATTTTGAGCACAGCGACATCGAAATGGCGGGCAACGAAGACAACGCCGAAGATTTAATTGCCGTAGCAGATGCCTTATTGAAAATGCGTACAACGATCAAAGAACAAACGGCAAAAGGTAGCAAACCAAACGCATTTAGCAAAGACCTCGAACGCAGCATTCAGGCGCTTTACAAAAAAGTATTGCCACGTATTTACAGCGAACTCGAGCAAGCAGCTAATGAAAATGGCGAAATGGGCATGGGAGAAGGCCTTTACTCCAGTCGTTTAGGCAACTTGCAAACCTACATGGGAGCCTATGCTGAACACTACGGCCTTGTGAAAGCGCCAGTTGTGAACCGCACAACCACACCTACACCTGTGCCTCCTGCCAACATCGATGTAAACGCGCTTGGTACACCCGGACAAGGTGACACCAACCGCATGATGCAATAGAGAAATATATGCGCTAGACCTCAATACCAATCAACAACTCATGCAACTAGACCTTCCTGCATTTGAACTTCCTTTCTTTGCTGCCCTTCTACTCCTATTAGTTCTGGCTCGGTTTTTTGGTGAACTCTTTGAAAGAATGCGCCAACCCGCTATGATTGGAGAAATCATTGCAGGAATTATCCTCGGCCCTTCTGTCTTGAATTTTATTCACCGCACCGAAGAACTAAAAGTAATCTCCGATTTAGGAGTATTCTTGTTGGTCATTCTTGCAGGACTTGAAATCAATTTCGACGACATCCTTAAGTCCATCAGAGGCCGCAATATTTTTGTTTCCATTTTAGCGTTTTTGATTCCAATTGGCAGCGGTTTTCTTGTAGGGCAAGCTTTTCACCAACCCGTCATGACAACTGTTTTTATTGGTTTGTGTGTAGCTATCACCGCCTTGCCTGTCAGTATTCGCATTTTAATGGATTTAGGTAAATTGCATACCGATATTGGCCAAAAAATCATATCAGTTGCGATTTTTGATGACGTATTGGCCCTCACCATCTTAGGGATTTTATTGGACTTCAAAGACCTCGACTCTACCTATTCAGAAGTTACCAAAATGACCATCTGGACCATCCTTAAGTTGCTCCTTTTTGTGAGTGTCATCATAGGGACTTACAAACTGATTCAGCACTTTGCCAAAAGGGAAAACTTCCTAGAAACCCAACTCGACAAACTGATCAGTGTGCTTAGAGGTAAAGAGTCGTTGTTTGCGCTACTTTTTGTTTTTATCCTGATTTTTGCAACACTTACGGAAAGTATTGGATTGCATTTCATTATTGGGTCCTTCTTCGCTTCCATGCTCTTATCCAAAAAATTAATTGGAGAAAAAAATCTGGCCACTTTTCACAAAACTACGAACAGTATGGCAATGGGATTTTTAGCGCCTATTTTCTTTGCCGGAATTGGACTTGAGTTCAAACTTGGCTCTATAAACAACATCCTCTTGTTAGTAGCTATTCTTGCCGTTTCGTTTCTTTCTAAAATCATTGGAGGTTACATTGGCGGCAGAATTTCCCTACTCAGTCACAGAAAGTCATTAACCCTAGCTTACGGCATGAACGCACGTGGCATCATGGAATTAGTCATTGCCAATATCGCATACCGCGAAGGATTTATCAATGTTGAGGTCTTCTCTATGTTAGTAATCATGGGGCTTGTCACGACGCTTTCGACACCTTTCCTCTTGAAATACTCCTTTAAACGTTTAGAAAAAACGGAGGTAACTTGAAAAAAAGCAAATCTGCATACTGGCTCTATTTTCTAGGCGCTTACGTCATTATTCAATTTATTTGGTGGGGTTATCACCTCATTCAGCTGAGTTCCTCTGTTCCACAGCAAGATGCGCAGCTTTCTAAACGCATTGGAATGGTTCTTGGTGAAGGAGCTGTTTTTCTGCTGATCCTATCCTTTGGTATTTACCGTATCCGCAAATCGATTTCTAAGGAATTGGCTTTTCAGCAACAACAACAAAACTTTCTGCTCACCATTACCCACGAGCTCAAAACGCCAATCGCAGCCTTGAAGCTCTACATTCAGACCCTACAAAAGCACAACTTATCAGAAGAAAAAAAAGAAGTCATTTTGAAAGGGGCGCTAGAAGAAAATGAACGCCTGAGTAACCTGATTGAGAATATTTTGAATGCCTCCAAAGCTGAAAACAAACTTTTTCAAATTCAAAAAGAAGAAGTGGATTTAGTAACACTAAGCAATGCAATTATTCACCGATACCACACCCGGTTCCACACCTCCCTAATTAACTTAAACGCACCCGCAAGTATAATCGGTTCTTATGACCAGCATATGCTCGAAACAATTCTTGTCAACCTCCTTGAAAATGCAATTAAATACGGAGGTCTTCAGCAACATATTCACCTTGACATAGAGAAACTCGATCGTTTTGTTGCGATCAAAATAGCCGATGAAGGCCCTGGAATTGCAGCCACCGAGCGTTTGCATATATTTGAAAAGTTTTACCGAATTGGTTCTGAAGAAACCAGAAAGCAAGCAGGTAGTGGCTTAGGACTTTATATTGTAGCTGAATATGTCAGGCTGCACAATGGCAGTATACGCTGTTTTGAAAACACCCCAAAAGGAAGCATATTCGAGTTAATCTTACCCATATGAACAGAAAAGTAGGTTTAATTATTCTTGATGGTTGGGGGCTCGGCGATCATTCGAGCTCAGACGCTATTTACAACGCGCATACACCCTTTTTTGACCATCTCACAACGAAATATGCCAACGCAACCTTAGAGGCTTGCGGAGAGGCTGTGGGCTTGCCTGAAGGGCAAATGGGCAACTCAGAAGTAGGGCACCTCAATATTGGAGCAGGTAGGGTGGTTTATCAAGAACTCACCCGCATCAATAAGAGCATCCGCGATGGCGAATTTCAGCAAAACCCAACAATTCTTAACGCTTTTGCAGAAGCCAAGAAGGCGAATAAAAAAGTACATTTTGTTGGCTTAGTATCTGAAGGGGGCGTACACAGCAGTCAAGCGCACCTACATACACTTTGCGATATGGCTCAAAACTTTGGCCTTGATCACTATTTTGTGCACGCCATTACCGACGGCCGCGATTGCGATCCGAAAAGTGGTTTGACCTATATCCAAAAACTTGAACAACATTTAAGCACACAAAAAGGCAAGATTGCTACCCTCATTGGCAGGTATTACGCCATGGACCGAGACAAACGCTGGGAGCGCGTGGCCAAGGCATATCATTTACTGGTCAATGGTCAAGGCGAAGTAGCAAAGAGCGCGAGTGCTGCGTTAGAGGCATCCTACTCGAAGGAGCTAACCGATGAATTTATCTTACCACACATCATCGAGCCTAATGGTCTAATTGAGCAAGGAGATACCGTCATTTTCTTTAATTTCAGAACAGACCGCCCAAGAGAACTCACGGTAGCACTTACACAAGAAGCATTTCATGACTACAACATGACGCCACTTGCGCTCAACTTTTGCACCATGACCAACTATGACGCAAGCTTCAAAAACACAAAAATCATTTTTGACAAAGACAATCTAGAAATGACCATTGGTGAAGTGGTGTCAAAAGCTGGAAAAACGCAAGTAAGAATAGCCGAAACTGAAAAATATCCACACGTAACTTTTTTCTTTAGTGGCGGACGCGAAAACACTTTTGAAGGTGAAGATCGCATCTTAGTGGCCTCTCCTAAAGTAGCTACCTACGACCTCCAACCTCAAATGAGTGCACCAGAAGTAGCAAGCAAACTCATTGCGCACATGACGGCACAACAACCCGATTTCATATGTCTAAATTTTGCCAATCCCGATATGGTGGGGCACACTGGTGTTTATGCCGCAATTATTGAAGCGGTCGAGACCGTAGATGCCCAACTTCAAAAAGTTGTGGAAGCTGGCCTGGCACTTGGCTATGAATTCTTAGTCATTGCAGATCACGGCAATGCCGATTACGCCATTAATCCAGATGGCTCACCAAACACAGCACACAGCTTGAATCCTGTGCCGGTTATCTTGGTGAGTTCTGAAGAAAACATACAGCTCAATAGTGGTATATTAGCTGATGTAGCACCAACAATATTAGCGCGAATGGGCCTTTCTAGCCCGAAAGAAATGACGGGAAAAAGTCTAATTTAAAACCATTCCCTTCGCATTTAGCTGCGGGATGTCTTCAAACTTTGTTGGGTCAATGCTGCCTGCTTCAAAGACAAAACCTTTGTCGTACATGACATCATCTGCCCAAAAACTGACCCAATATTCATTGTTAAGGCCAAAAAGGTCTGGCATAATCGGTTCTATTCTTGCGGCTTCATTAGGCAACATTACTTCTATGCCCTTGCGCAGGGTTGATGTTTTGATTTCTTGACCTGTAACAGGGTCTTTTCCATAACCTGTTGACGTAACGATAATACCTTCAATGATATCCTCGCGTGTACTGAGCAAATAAACAATATATTCAGGTTCTCCGCCCTCAATTGGCAAGGCAACTAGCGCTAAGGAAATTCCTTCCATTTTAGGCCCTAATAATTCTGGTCTCATTCTTGAGTAATTTGAAAGTTAAATAAGGAAGCCATTTGTTGAGAAAGTTCCTCCCTGACTTCATTCATGTCGATTTGGTAACCCAATTCAGCGGACATAGATGTCACTGCTTTGTCCTGAATGCCACACGGAACAATATTACCGAAATAACTGAGGTCAGGGTTCACATTGAGTGCAATGCCATGCATGGTAATCCAGCGCGAACATTTGACACCCATTGCGCAAATTTTTCGAGCGTTGGAGCCTTCTGGATCTAACCAAACACCAGTTAAGCCTTCAAAACGTGTCGCTTTTATTCCGAAATGCGCCAAAGTTGCAATGACTGCCTCTTCCAAAAAGCGCATGTATTTATGAATGTCAGTAAAAAACTGTTCGAGATCTAGAATAGGATACATCACTAGCTGTCCGGGGCCATGGTAAGTGATATCTCCACCTCGATTGATTTTGAAAAACTGAGCATCAATTTGATCCAAATGAGCTTGGTCTAGTAATAAGTTTTCAGCGGCGCCACTTTTGCCAAGTGTGTAGACATGCGGATGCTCGCAAAATAACAAATACTGCGCTGGCAGTACCGCCGTATTTTGCTTGCGATTTTCTATCTTGAGATCAACTGCTTCCTTGAGTAAGGATTCTTGGAGGTCCCAGGCTTCTTTGTAGTCTATTAAACCAAGATGCTGGACTTTAACAATAGGTATATCCATCAAAAAATAGCCGTTAATAAACTGTTCTTCATCATCTCAGTACATTGACATGGCCCGCTATGGTTCGGGTCACCATTTTGTTATCTGTGTATATTATCTTCCAATTGTAGAGCCCTAGCTGGACATCCTTGCTGTCTTTGTAG
>JAIXXP010000122.1 GCA_027490665.1 Cryomorphaceae bacterium
AAATGGCCCTGTTGAAACACTTTCCGGGGAAGATGTAATCGTTTCTTTGGCTAGCGGCGTTAAAATCAATGATGCAAATGTAATTTTAGCCGACGTAGAGGCTGACAACGGCGTAGCTCATGTTCTTGACAAAGTTTTACTTGAATCTTACCTTGGTTTAAATGAAACTTCAGAACTTTCATTCAATGTGTATCCAAACCCTGCACAAAATGAAATTCAAGTAGCTGATGTAGAAGGAATCGTTTCAATTGCTGACATGAGCGGAAAAGTTCTACTTACAAAAGAATTGAATAATATTGCTCTTGATGTTTCAGCGCTTTCTGCTGGCAGCTACATTATTTCAGTAGCCAACAACGGTAAATCCGGTAAACAATTGTTGATCAAACAATAACTGACTCTCCACTGAATGATAAAGCCACCTGTGATAGGTGGCTTTTTTTTGCATATGGTTTTTGGGTCGATGATTTACCCTTTCACAACGCCCAATTCCTTTTCAATAATTTCTTTCAAGGTTCCTTTTGGCAAGGCTCCAGCTTGCATCATTGGTTGTTTGTCTAGCGGAATAAACAACATACTTGGAATACTGCGGATTTGAAAAACGGCAGATAGTTCTTGTTCTACTTCCGTATCGACCTTATAGATTACTAAATCTTGGTATTCATTGCTGAGTTCTTCGAGAATCGGAGCAAGCATTTTACACGGCCCACACCAATCGGCATAGAAGTCAATGATGGCGGGTTTATTGCCCTTGAATTTCCAATCTTTTTGAGTGGTGTAATCAAATACTTCGTCTAAGAACATTTGATTGGTGAGTTGAATGGTTGGCATCAGATCAATTTTTATGCAAAGTTACTTTCAAAGTGGCTACTGAAGTGTAACTCAGGTTGCACGCAAGAGCAATTAAAATGAATGAGAATGAAAGCGATTGACCTCTGCAATCATGCTATGGTAATAGCGATACCACTTGGCAATTCCAAGCACCTTCGCTTCTTGATGAATAGGATGCTTCGCCCAATTGGCAATTGCGGCTTCATCTTGCCAATAACTAATGAAAGTTCCCCGACCTTCGTGCTTCATGCTTTCATAACCCAAGAACCCCGGCATTTGCTTGACCAATTCTAAGGTTTCAGTGTCGTAGGCTTCATAACCCTCTAAATCATCGCTTAAGTAATAGTTGAAAATAGAGGCGAAAAATGGAGCCGTGGGTGGGGTGGAGGTGTGCCAGTTGATCATGAAACACTTATTTTAATTCTTTGCAACTGTTCTTTGGCTTGCTCAATATGGCGCAATTCATGTTGAATGATGATCTCAAAAACAGTATCTAATTCATATACAATGACTTTACTCGCAGGCGAATGGATCACCGTTTTATTTTGAATGAACGGCGTGGCCAATTCAACATAGCGCTTTAAATCTTCATGATGCGCCTTGAATTGTTCTATAATATCATGTATTTGCACATTTATTCTAGGCTCCCAAACTGGAAAAGTCTTCATCTTTTTTTGATGGCTAGGTTCAACAGATTGCTTGACAAAACCTCCTAAAAATTTAACAATGAATTGAAATCGACCGTGAAAAGGACGTTTATAAACCTTTTGCTGCAGCTGATCAATGATTGGAAAATAACTCGAATTGATTAAAATAAGATGCTCTATATTCTGAGCAATACTCCAATGAGCACCACTTGTTTCATTGAGCTGTTCGGGAGTTAATTGCCCGAATAAATCTTGAACTAATTTCGTGTTTGAATCAATTTGTTCGAAAAGTACGATCATAACTATTTTTTCTTTAAACTGTTTGGTTGTATTCGTTAAGGAAGTGATACTGAATAAGGCCAGAACTAAATTCTAATTTTGCTTCTAATTTAAAGTTTGAAGGAATTTCACCATTCCTAAAAAGTTCAGTCCCTGATCTGAGGACCTCTGGAACAATAGAAATAATTATTTCATCGATTAAATTTTCTTTTAAAAAAACATGAGCAATCTCAGCACCTCCATCACAATATATAACTTCATCCTTTTCGAGTTGAATTGAATGAATCAGTGATTTAATATCCTGATTTATAAAAATTAGATTCATTTTTTCAGTTCTTTTATTATCGCGTGTGAGAACATAAACCATTTTATTTTCATGATATGGAAAACCCATATTAAGAACTTTGTCGTATGTTCTGCGGCCTACAATAACACAGCCAACCCGTTCCATAAAGGCAGTGTAACCATAGTCTTCATTAGGAATGTGATACTTATTTAAAAAATCTAAATTGTCATTTTCTGAGGCTATATAACCATCCTTGGACATCGCTATATACAAGATAATCTTAGGTCTCATGATTCTAAAATACAAGAAAAGTTTAGCTTTGAATGAAAATACAAAAACATTCCTAAAAAATGGCCACAAAATTCTCTATCTGCCTCTGGAACCAAGATGCCAAAGGCATGTCGCAATACTATCAGCAAATCTTTAATGATTTCAAACTTATTTCAGAAAACCCAATGGCGGCCGTTTTTGAAATGGTCGGAACGCGCTTCATGTGCTTGAACAATGCGGTTCCTAACATTCAATTCAACGAAAAAATATCGTTTGTTTTGACCGTTGATACGCAAGAAGAAATTGACACTTATTGGGACTACTTCTGTAAAGAGGGGCAAGCAGGGCAGTGCGGCTGGCTAGAGGACAAATACGGCGTTTCTTGGCAAATTATACCAAGCATCCTCGGCAAACTCATGACCAACCCCGAAACGGCTCCCAAAGCCACTTATGCATTTATGCAGATGAGCAAATTTGATATTGCTAGGTTAGAGGAGGCGGTGAGTGCATAATCTTTGCACTTGATTCTTTTATCCTACCTTTATCATCAAACTTAAACCGAACTATTATGGACTGGTACATGAAAAACAGATGGTGGATATGGGCCGTAATGGGCGTCTACCTCGTTTATCGCATTTTTGTAAGTATTTATTACATGCCGGAGTAAGCGACACCACAAACCTAATTCCTTTCAGGATGTCTTTTCTGTTGGTCTTTGTTGATTTTCTTTACAGTACTCATCGGCAGAATCATTAGTTCATCGGTTTTGCAATCCCAAATGCTTAGGTATTTTTTTGACACAACGTTGTGTGTCGTCCAATTGGCAAATTTCTCATATAGCATAAGTGTACAGACATCTGTAGCGGTAATGAGCTCACCAGTTTCAGGCAAGTGTGTGTGCATTTCAACTACTTCGCCTTGTGCCGTATTGGAGTAGGAGATTGGGATGATATTTTGATGGAGTTGTTTTTTACTAACCAGTTTGTTGTTTTGATCAAACATCAGTAAGTAATCATTGCCAAAAATGACTACATCGCTTTTTTTAGGCCCTGTCAAAATATAGACTTTCTTTTCTTCGCCATTGATCAAGGGTATAATATTCGGGCTTGTATTCTGATAGAACTTAAAAAAGCCGCCTTTGTTGGCATTCATTTCTTCGGCAGCTATCTTACGGATTTGATACAAGTCGTTTTCTATCGTGCTAAAATCTCGTTCGCTCAAATCGGTTTGAGCGCGCTCCAAACTATAGGTCGAGTCAAATGAAATGGTTCCGATTACTTTCGGAGTAGCTGCTTTTGAATAAAAAACACATTTAGCGAACTCCTTTTCGATATAGGAAAAGTACCCTCCGATATTTTCTCTGTCTTTATAGCTTTCAAGAAATAAATCGGTGCCATACCACGAGGCCATTTCAGTTTTGTAGAGGAGTTTTCCTTCTGCTACAATTTGAGCGGCTTGCTCTTCTTGATTTTTTTGTCCAAAAACACTTATCGTGACGAGTGTGAGAAGGAATGTAAGGTATGTAACTTTTTTCACGTTCAATTTGTTTTAATGATGTTAACCGGCATGAAATTAAACTAAATAAGTTGCATGAAAACCATCTTTCTCTTTTTGACCTTTACCATTAGCCTTTTTTCTTGGTCTCAACACATTTACGGCTCCATTTCCAGTGGGTTTCTTTTGAATGTCAATAACAATCAGGCGCCAAGTTATATTGTCAATACGTTTCATCAAATTTCACTTCCCTGGTTCTGGAGACAAGAAAGTTACGCCTTCAAAAATAGTGTGCATACTGACTTGAATTTTGGGTATATGATCACCGAGCAACTCGGTTATGAGCTTTCATTTAGCTACCTAAAGCCAAATAGTGTTTCGGACAACTTCGACTTCGGTCAAAAAATCATGTCGGGCGCATTCTTTCAATCGGCAGCCAAACTCATTTTCTGCGTCCCGCTAAAAAAGTTCGATCTATATGCCAAAGTTGGTCTGAATATCGTCAAGGGCAAAATGTCTTATCTACAAACAATTGAAGACGGCAACTTCAACTCACTCGGAACCTCCACCGCCTCGCTAACCTATACATACACTAGCCCAACATCACTCGGCTATAATGGCGCAATTGGCGTCAATGTACCTGTATCAAAAAGGTGCTCATTTTTCACAGAAGTACGATATATCAATCAGGTTTTCTCCCCTAAAAATGGAAAAATGACAAGCTTTTCATATAATGGTGCCGATTTATTAGCCAACAATGATTTTCAACCTTACTATGCTCAAATTGAATTTGGAACTGAATCTGAATGGCTGAACTACAACAGTACCGATAATTCTAAACCACAAAAACTATACGCGCGCAGCTATGCTTTGGGGGGCCTTGACTTCACGGTAGGGTTGAAGTTCAAAATCAATTTGGTTTGCGGTAAAAATCATTTATAGAATTCGTATAGAACAAGTTGTCCATAGGATATTTAACTTGAAAAACAGTTGGATTCTTTGCGCCGACAGGAACAAGCATTAAAGTCGACTTACCTTCATAAACCACTCTTTGATCACGGGTGTCATTTCTATTG
>JAIXXP010000074.1 GCA_027490665.1 Cryomorphaceae bacterium
AAACATTCCGGGCGGGATCACATTGGCGCCTTTGGCAAAAACTTTACGCCCATTGATTTGAAACACAAATGAAGTGCCCCACTCATCTTTTTCTTGAAGCAATTCTACTTTTCGAATTCCAAAGCAATAAGGGTGTTCTAAAAGGAGCTTTCCATTGGTGTCATAAAATCGCAAGGTGTCGTGATACAAGTGTTGCTCACCCTGCCCTACTGGCCACCAAAGCTGCGCGTTTGACAATAGTTTGTCCGCGTATAAACTGAAGGATGAAACTTTCGAGGAAGGCTCTGGAATATCAAGTGGGGATTTTTCAGAAATTTCGATATCCGCAAAATAGGTGCTCTTACATACAAGTTTAACTTGCGCTTTTTGAACGATGAAGTTTAAAGAAATCTTGGCTTCATTGGACTCAGAAATACTTAAGGTATTCACGTGGAGGTTTTCAACGTATACAATTGGTGTAACGCCAATTGTAATTGGATACGCAAAACCAATGGTATTGAGGCGAGGTGCCCAATCCCAGCCAAATTGATATTGCGGTTTGCGTGTTAAAGAAGCCACTTTTGCAGCTCCTACATCATTAGGCGCAGGGTAAGTAAAGGCCTTGTATTGCGTTAATTTTGCATGGTGTTGAACAGGAGATTCGATCTTGATTTCAAGCAAGTTGTACCCACATATGAGGTCTTTTACATCGATCAGAAATTGGTGGTGTAAAAAGAAATTATCCGTTGTTGCCAATGGCTTCCCGTTCAAGAAAATTTGCGCATAAGTATCGAGGTTTGGAATGTCGAGGCTGAGAGATGACGCATTAAAAAATGCTTCATTCAAAAAGAATTGAGCTCTAAAATGCCAAGTGTGGTCTTCTATCCATTGGTATTTTGCTTCATTTTCACCGTAAAAAGGATCGGGTAATTCTCCTGACTCCCAGAGAAATTCCTGGACTGTACCAGCCTGGCCAAACGGTAACCATGATTTTTTGATTGGATGAAAAACCTCCCAATCGAGCGTAATTTGAGCGGTAATGGAGCTCATCAGCGAAACAAATAAAAGTAGAAGGATCTTACTCATCTTACCAATTGCGGTCAAATTTGGCATCGATAAGCGCCTCACCCTCGGCGTTGCGCAAAGCAAAATTGAAACCGGCATAAATAGAATAAGCGCCGTAGTTACCCTCTTTGTCTATGGCTAAGAAACCACATTGCAAGCCAGTAAGGTCTTTGTGTTTGGAAATGATGCGCATACAAGCTTCTTTGCAGGCATCATAAGGGCTGTAGCCGTGGCGCATGAGTTCTACTACCGTATGGCTGCCCGCTACGCGAACAATGGCTTCGCCCAAACCAGTTGCGGTGGCTGCACCTACTTCGTCATCGACAAACAAACCTGCCCCGATTATCGGTGAATCACCTACTCTGCCATGCATTTTGTAGGCCCAGCCACTGGTGGTGCAAGCCCCCGCTAGGTGCCCTTGTGCATCCATGGCGATCATGCCGATGGTGTCGTGGTTTTCGTGGTTGATCTCGGGTTTCTTGAATAAGTCTTTGTTTTCTTTGCACCATTTTTCGTAGTCTTTCTTGACTTCATCTATGGGCATTTTGGCCGTTGCAAAACCCTGCTCAAGGGCAAATTTGCGCGCGCCAGCTCCAACGAGCATAACGTGCTGCGTGCGTTCCATAACGGCGCGCGCCACATTGATAGGATGCGCGATGCCTTCCAAGAACGCCACAGAGCCACAACGAGAATCGCCGCTCATGATACAAGCATCTAAAGTAACGTGGCCATCGCGGTCTGGGCGGCCACCAACGCCAACGCTGCGGTTGGTGAGGTCGGCTTCGGTCACCATGACGCCTTTTTCGACCGCATCGAGGGCTGAGCCGCCTTTTTGCAACACTGCCCATGCGCCTTCATTGGCTGCCAAGCCATGGTTCCAGGTAGAAAGTACGATAGGTCCTTTGGACTTGCCTTGGTATGATTGCGCCACAATATTAGTCGCTTGACTTGGCTTGACTATACTCAGTGCGCCAACGGCTGCACCAAAGCGAATAAACTGTCTTCTTTTCATAGGCTTATCTATTGCGAAGTTCTGCTGCTAACCAATTTTGAAAGGCCTTGGCATTTTTAGCGTGTTCAGCACCTGAGGCTGTAAAATTGTGTGTGCCGGAGTAATCTGGTTTGGCACACATAAAAATATAATCGTTTTGATCGGGGCTCAGCACGGCCTCCACTACACCCACTGGCGGCAAATAAATGGGACCTGGGGGCAAGCCTTTGATTTTGTATGTATTATATGGGCAATCGATGTCGCGATGGACGGCCAACAAACGCTGCACGCCCTTTAGTTGATCTCCCCAACAAAATTTGAAAGTAGGATCAGATTGCAATTTGATACCCTGCTTGATTCTGTTCAAATACAAACCTGCTATAATTGGCCATTCCTCGGCCCTTCTCGACTGCTCCGAATAAACGATACTCGCCAAAGTAACAGCCTCGCTAGGTGCATTCAAACCAACCGTTTTTAATTTGGACCTGCGAGCTGGGGTCCAGAAATTTTTGAATTCTTGGGCCATGCGGTCCACAAATTGTTGAGGCGTTTGGTCCCAGTAAAGATCGTAGGTGTTCGGAATAAAAAGAGCTGGGAGTTGCTCTAGCGTAAAACCCAAACGCGCAAGCGTCGAGCCATTCTGGAGATAAGCCATCAACTCGGTACTGTCTAAATCGAGTTGGTTTTGGAGCTTTCCTGCAAGGTCATTGAGGGTGCGGCAATTTTCAAAGCTTACTTGTACCGATTGCTCTGCATTACCGTTCAACTTGCCGTTTATCGTCAAACCATTCCAAATATGGCGATACGCAGTACCCGGCTCGATGACGTATTTACCCGGAGCAATATTGCGCGAATTCATTTCCTTGTTTGTGCCAACCAATTCAAAGAGGTCTGTATTGGAAATAACGCCTTTTTCTTGAAGCAAACGCGCTACATTTTTAACATCTAAAGGTTGGTCCTTAGCTGAAAGATAAATTGCGACTGGTGCTGCATTGCTAGACTTTTGAAAAGCAGCGTAGGCATACTTTAATTTTGGAAAAAGTAAAACAGCAGCCCCAAAAAAGAGGACAACTGCAACTAAAATCAGTTTTTGTTTTTTAGACATAGTTGATAAGTAAGTTCGTCAAAATATTCATTTTTGAAACGCAGCCAGTTTTTGCGGGTTCCGACATGTTCAAACCCTGCTTTTTCAAAAAGAGCAACACTTGCTTGATTGTCGCCGTGTATTTGGCAATATAAATTGCGCAATTCAAGAATTTCCTTGCAGTATGTACTGAACAACCGCAAAGCTTCAGATGCGTAGCCTTTTCCTTTGTCGGCGTCAGCTGCAATAAGGATACCAACTGCGGCATAACCATGCTTGAAATTGAGGTCGTATAAATCAATAACCCCCACCGGGCGGTCTTCTGTTGAGGTTTGGATCACCAAACGCATTTGACCCGACTTACGGATATCAGATTGTTGCTCAATGAGTTGATGAATATCATAAAGCGAAAACGGTACTTCGGTATTAGAAACCTTCCAGTTGGCCGGGTTGTTTTCCCACATAAATATGGTACTCGCATCGTCTTTTTCGACCGCCCGTAAAGTAACCAAACTACCCCTCAAGCTCATAAGTTCCGTTATAAACGAGCTTTGCTGGCCCTGTTAAATATACTTCAGTATAAGCGTGTTCTGGTTTGCGTTGCCATTGCACCTGTAGTTGTCCACCTTTGGTTACAACCTTGACAGCACCTTTTTGAAGATCCTGAAGTTGGGCATAAACCAAGGCGGCAGCAGTTACGCCGGTTCCACAAGAAAGTGTTTCATTTTCTACACCGCGTTCGTAGGTGGCCACCCGAATGCCATCTGCTGTGATTTCCATCAAATTGACATTGATGCCGTCTTTTTGAAAGCTTTCGCTATAACGTATGCTGCGGCCAACTTCTAAAACGTGCTCGTGGGTGTGTAAGTCGTCGAGTTGCACGTAATGAGGAGATCCGGTTTGTACTACATATGCGTTTTCCAAACATTGAATTGGGTCAACGTCTGACATCTTGAGTTTCACTTCTTCTTCGCAAAGCCAGGCTTGGTGTGTGCCATCGATAGCTAGAAAGGTAGTCTGAAACGAAGGTAGTAAGCCCAACTTAGCCGCAAAAGCAACCGCACAACGCGCACCATTTCCGCAAAAAGATTGCGTGCCGTCGGCGTTGTAATAAACCATTTCAAAGTCATAGCCCTGACACAACCCAATGGAGATGAGCCCGTCGGCACCTATGCCAAATTTGCGGTCACATAGTTCTTGAATGTCAGCAATAGACAAATTGTCATAAATACCGGACGTGTTGTTAAGCATGATGAAATCATTGCCCGTACCCTGATATTTGAAGAATGATAGTGTCATTGCGGTCGAACAAAAATAGTTGAATATTCGATACCAATTCTTAACAAAATTTAACATTTTTCAAGCAATTTTTGGAACACTATTTGCGTTTATGAAGCAGTAAATTAAAATCTGACAGTATGACACTTACCAGTACACTCAAATTATTCGGAATGGGTATTCTAGGTGGCACCCTCCCATTGGCTACTTATGTCATTATTCAGCATAACAGTAGCAGCTTATCAGACCAAGTCATTGACGGCAACCGCCGCGCCCCAATTCAGCAGGTCGACTACCAAGGTGTTCCACAAGGCCTAGATTTCACTGCAGCAGCAGAAAGCACGGTTCATTCAGTAGTTCACATCACCACCAAAGTTGTTCAAACCACCTTCCAACGCGATCCCTTCCAAGAATTTTTCTATGGCCCAGGTGCCGGTGGCCGCGAATTCAAGCAATACGGAGCTGGTGCTGGTTCTGGCGTTATTGTTTCGTCACAGGGCTATATTGTCACCAACAACCACGTTATTGAAAACGCTAGCGAAATTCAAGTTGTACTCAACGATAACTCCAAATACGACGCAAAAGTTGTTGGTGCCGACCCTTCAACGGACATTGCTGTTCTTAAAATCGAAGGCAACAACTTTCCTGCTATTCCAATCGGCAATTCAGATGAACTCAAAATTGGCGAATGGGTCTTGGCCGTTGGCAACCCCTTTAACCTTACCTCTACCGTTACCGCTGGCATCGTTTCTGCTAAAGCACGCAATATCAATTTGCTCTCAGAACGCAACACCAAAGAAGTTGTTCCGATAGAATCCTTTATTCAGACAGACGCTGCGGTTAACCCCGGTAACAGTGGCGGTGCTCTTGTAAACACGCGTGGGGAGCTCATCGGCATCAACACCGCTATCGCATCACAAACAGGCTCATATTCTGGCTATTCTTTTGCGGTTCCTGTCAATTTGGTAGACAAGGTCATGCGCGACCTCATCGATTTCGGTATTGTTCAGCGCGGCTACCTAGGTGTTCAAATTTCAGATATCACGCAAGAAATCAAAGAAAAAAACAAGCTCCCCGACCTCAAAGGTGTGTTCTTAGCCAAAGTGGTCGAAGGTGGTTCTGCCGACAAAGCAGGCCTTAAAGACGGTGATGTCATTCTGAAAATTGGCAGCAAGGAGGTCAATTCTGTAGCCGCGCTGCAAGAAGAGATTGGCAAGCGTCGCCCTGGCGATAAGGTTTCTTTGAGCGTACGTCAAAAAGATGGCGACATCATTACCAAAGAACTCGTATTGCGCAACCAAGACGGCGAAACACAATTGTTATCCAAAGAAGAAATCAATAAAAATGCCGCCCTTGGTGCCACTTTCGTCGAACTCACCGAAAAAGAGAAAAAAGAGCTCAACATCAATTATGGTGTCAAAATCAAAACCATCAATACGGGCAAACTCAAATCGATTGGCTTAACAGAAGGAATCATTATCGTTAAAATCAATAACGAGCCAATTGAAACCGTTGAAGAATTAACTCAAAAACTAAGTGGCGTCAATCGCGGCATCTTGCTCGAAATCATGGATGAAACTGGTAAAAGAGACTACCGAGGCTTGGGTTTATAAGCATTTGAGCGCGAAAATATGCCGCGTTGAAAAAGTTAAGAACTCGTTAATAACTCAACAAAAAAAGGCCTCTTCAGATTTTTTTAACCCTAATTTTCGTCGTTACTTTGCTCAAGAAGCAGTAGCAAAACATTACCTAGTAATCCAGTATAGATAAGCGCATGAGACAGCTAAAAATCACCAAATCCATCACGAACAGAGAAAGTCAATCTCTGGACAAATACCTTCAAGATATCGGTCGTGAAGAACTCATCACCGCAGAAGAAGAAGTAGAACTTGCACGTCGCATTAAAGCCGGCGACCAAAAAGCCTTAGAAAAACTCACTAGAGCTAATCTTCGTTTTGTGGTTTCCGTTGCCAAGCAATACCAAAACCAAGGCCTCACCCTTCCTGACCTCATCAACGAAGGCAACCTTGGCCTCATTAAAGCTGCACAAAAATTCGACGAAACCAGAGGTTTTAAATTCATCTCTTATGCCGTATGGTGGATCCGTCAGTCTATCTTACAAGCTTTAGCTGAACAAGCACGCATTGTACGTTTGCCACTCAACCAAGTAGGCTCGCTCAACAAAATCAACAAGGCATTTTCACGCCTAGAGCAAGAATTCGAGCGTCCGCCAAGTGCAGAAGAGCTCGCCGAAGCTTTAGAAGTTCCCGAAGACAAAATCAAAGAAAGCCTCAATGTTTCTGGTCGTCACGTATCTATGGATGCGCCGCTCACGACCAACGACGACGGCGGTACGCTCATGGATGTCATGGCCAACCCAGACTCCCCACGTACCGACCACATGCTTATGGCAGAATCTTTGCAAAAAGAAATCGAGCGCTCACTCAGTACCCTCACCGACAAAGAACGTGAAATCATCCGCTTGTTTTTCGGCATCGGCATGAACCACGGCCTTACCCTAGAAGAAATCGGCGCTAAATTCAACCTTACCCGAGAGCGCGTGCGACAAATTAAAGAGAAAGCGATTCGCCGACTCCGTCACACCTCTCGAAACAAGCTATTGAAGTCTTATTTAGGCTAACAATTTGAAGGCTACCTACTTGTGGGTAGCCTTTTTCTTTTCATCAACAAGCAATTATCAACATCAATCAACAACAACATGGAAACCAAAGACGGTTATGAAAAAGAGCTCAACCTTCACATTGAGCGCGAAAGAGCAGCTGTTAAATTACAGAGTAAAGTCGGAGAACTCCTCTACGACAAAGGCATCGAGCTGGTATTATTCAGAAATCACCTCACCGACATCACCATTTCGGAAATTTTAAACCTGCACGAATATGCCAAACAAGTGGTAAACAAACCCATTGATGTGTTTACAACCGCTGCCTTGGCAGAAACCCTCATGACACTCGACATTCCTGCCTCCAAACTAGACATCGGCTTATTGGCGAGCGAATGGCTTGCTGGGCAAACCGAACAAAGCGGCATGGCGCGTTTTCTCATGGAAAAATTAGGCGGTTTACAGACCCCACAAGCAATAGAGCCACGAGACGTCGTGCTTTATGGATTCGGGCGCATTGGCCGTTTGGCTGCGCGCGAACTCATCAAACAAGCAGGTAAGGGCCAACAATTGCGTTTGCGTGCAATTGTGACGCGCGGTTCTTCAGACGGAGATATCATTAAGCGTGCATCGCTTTTGCGCAACGACTCCGTACACGGCGCGTTCAAAGGAACGGTCATTGAAGACCTCCCTAATAAAAGCCTCATCATCAACGGGCAAATTGTACACATGATAGACGCTGCCAACCCAGAAGACATCGACTACACCATCTATGGTATCCAAAATGCCCTCATCATTGACAACACAGGCGTATTTACCAACAGAGAAGCACTCTCTCGTCACCTTCAAGCAAAAGGTGTAGAAAAAGTATTGCTCACCGCACCAGGAAAAGAGATCCCAAATGTGGTTTACGGAATCAATCAAGATACACTTGACGTCGAAAACGAAAACATCTTTTCGGCCGCGTCTTGTACCACCAATGCCATATCTCCTATTCTAAAAGTCATCAATGATCATTTTGGCGTCGTAAAAGGACACATCGAAACGGTGCACGCCTATACCAACGACCAAAACCTTTTGGACAACATGCACAAAAAACCACGTCGTGGCCGTGCAGCTGCAGTCAATATGGTCATCACTTCAACAGGTGCAGGTTCGGCAGTAACCAAAGTAATTCCTGAACTCAAAGATAAACTTACGGCAAACGCTGTTCGTGTACCTACTCCGAACGGATCCTTGGCTATTTTGAGCAAAAAAAAAAAAAAAACCGTCGATCTCGAACAAGTGAATGCCGCAATCAAAGATGCAGCACTCCACGGCGAGTTGGTTAACCAAATCTACTATTCCTTCGACCCAGAACTCGTTTCTTCGGACATCATCGGCAATACTTGCTGCAGTGTTTTTGACTCCAATGCAAGCATTGTTTCGGTTGACGGCAAGAATGTAGTGCTTTACGCTTGGTACGACAACGAATTTGGTTATACCAAACAAGTGATCCGCATGGCCAAATACATCACGCAAGTACGCAGAGCGATTTACTATTGATGCAAAAAAAAATCACCATAGCAATTGACGGTTACGCAGCCTGCGGCAAAAGCACATTAGCCAAGGCCTTAGCTCAGCAACTTCAATACATTTTCATAGACTCCGGCGCGATGTATCGCGCCGTTGCTTTTTATTGTCTAGAAAATGAACTCATTGACAGAGAAGGTATCATTCAAATTCAACAATTAGAAAAACACCTCCACAACATCAAGATCGAGATGACACCCGATCAAAAAATCTTTCTCAATGCGCAAGACATCACTGACGCCATTCGCACCCCGCGTGTGGCAGCAGTTGTATCTCAGGTTGCTGCCCTCAAAGCGGTGCGTACTAAATTAGTTGAACTCCAACAACAAATGGGTGTAAATGGAGGTATCGTCATGGATGGTCGGGATATCGGAACAGTAGTGTTTCCTGCTGCCGAGCTCAAAATTTTTGTGACGGCTTCTGCGGAAGTACGCACGCAGCGTCGCTTGGCTGAACTCGAAGCCAAAGGAGAACAGACAGACGCTCAGAGCGTTCAGCAAAATTTATTACAACGAGACCACCTAGATAGTACAAGAAAAGAAAGCCCGCTTGCGCAGGCTTCCGATGCAATTGTGTTAGATACGACTGAATTGAGTCGAGAAGCTCAATTAGCTTGGGCGCTAGCGCGCGTAGCTTTACTCGTAACCGATTAAAGCAAATACAGAGAACGACGACAACCAGTGGTCGATGTCGTAGTTGCCTTTACCAATACTTTCTTGCGCGTAGTCCCACATGGCATTCATGCTACTTGCCCATGCTGCTTTGGTTGTGGCATCTATACTTTCTGCCGGCAACGATTTGAGCATGCCGTTTAAGCACCAAATGCGGTTCAGATGATAACCGTCCCAATGAGATTCATAGCCGTCGTGTTTGTCGGTTTTCTTGATTTGAAGGTCTTTTTTGGCTGTTTCAGCAGCGAATAAACCCGGAGCAAAACCTTTGACCCACTTGAGGTACTCTTCTTGTGTATATACTTTGCGCATGAGGTCGGTAACCAATAAAGAAGCCGACATGAAATCGTACTCAAATGGCTCTGCACGTAAAGGCGCTTTGGTCATTTTGCCAAAATAACGCTTGCTCGCTTTGAGCGCAACCTTAAGAAGGTCTTCATCGCCGAAGGTACGGGCGTAGTCGATTGCAAAAGAAAGGTTGAGCGAAGGCGCGTCGTGGGAACCCGACAACTTGACCTCTTTGATGTCTTTCCAGATGACCTGAGCAGCAGCCGCGCACAAGCGGTGCAAAGGGCCAAGGTTTTCTAACCAGCGTTCGGCGTCGGGGTCGTTCCAGCGAGCAAGTTCGTCAGCTACCTTGAGCAACCAACCTTGTCCGTAAGGAAATTCAAAGACATAACGCTCTTTATTGGTTTCGAAATATTCGTATTCTTTGCGGATATTCTCTTCACTGAAACTTTCATCGAGCTTGGCGCGTATGGCGGCAGCTTCTGGAATATCTGGGTAGGTTTTCAGAATTTTAATGAGTGCCCAGTGGTTGTGGACGGCACTGTGCCAGTCGTAACATCCGTAAAAAGATGGCCAGATATCAGTTGGTGTTTGGGTATCTCCCGGTTGGCGCAACGCTTGGTAGTAATAGTGTGGTGTTGGCTTAGATGTACAATCCAAGGAAAGTTTAGCAAAATAAGAAGCCCCCTCAGCCGAAAGCGTGTAGCGTCCGTCGGGAGTGGTGCTCACTAATTGAGCAAAGAAAAAGCTCACGCTGAAAACAGCGACAATTAAAGATGAAAATTTAAGCATGGGTTTTGGTTTAGATTTAAGATTGGAGGGGTTTCTTCTTAAACCCATTCTTGAATATAGACAAGGACTCAGTACCGATTCCTGCAATTGAAATAAAATTTAATGGGAATTCAAGCAGCACATGTGTGAAGCTCAGGAAGAACAGAACACTTAAGCCTAACTTATAATCAATTGAATAAAAAATAGCAGCTGCAAGCCACAGAACTACGACCAAAATGAAGCGTACTTTTGGTACCTTATGCCAACGAATAACTTCGGTTTTACTGAACCAATTAAGATAATGATAAAGGTATGCGAAAGCGATAAAACGCATCAGCATGATGCCTACCTCAGAAAAGAATATGAGGTTATCCGTACTTTTTTTTCTTTCTTTTCCCATTGGACTAATCCAAAGATCTTTGGGCATTGCTACATTTTTATATTTATCTAATCGCTTCACATAGTTGGTGTCGTTATTGAAAAAATATAGCACGTGATCATGTATATGACCCCCTTGATCTGTAATTTGAGGATTGATGGGCTGTTTACTTAGAATAAAGTTCTTGTTTTGGATTTTTTTCAGGGAATCTATGTGCTTATAATAGCTGACTGAATCAATGATTTTATTCTGAATGAGTGCTTTTTCAGTAGTTGGATTTGTAACAATATCCAAGTATTCCTTATTATTGAGCTTGTTGTCGAAAAGGTTGAAATGATTTAAAATTGAATAATTGGTATTGTAAAAACCTTCGCCATCGGCATAATAAGCATCTTTACCGTAACCGGAAAGATGTGAATTAGTCGTATCTTTAGGCAAGCCAAAAACAAGAATTAATGGAAATAAGATGAACCCCACCATCTGCAATAAACCTGATTTACTTCTGGATTTAAGTGCGCCATAGAGCATAAATAAGCCCGTAAAAACATATACATGTATGAGCGTAGGAATAAGTGATGTCAATGTAAAAATCAAACTACTATCTGTATTGTCAATATCGTTTGAAGGGTGTAACCATCTTCTTACGATAATCAGGTAAAATAAACCTATTAGACCTAACTTGATATAAAAGTTTTTGATGAGCGCAAATACAATTCCAGAAAATATTGCAATAATTAACAATTGATTTGATAGGTTTGTTTCATTGAAAAAACTCACAAAATCGTTGCTCATTTTCAAGTCATTGAACATCGCATCAAGAGATAATAAGATACCAATAACCAGCAAAACAAGGTAATCCCATTTACCTTTCGCAAAATACTGGCGGTCGTGGAGCCAGCTAATTTCGGTGAGGTAATGCAAAGGCCCTAAATAGGCATAGGCTAAAAGGAAGGTTTCAAAAGGAAAATAGTAGGCCAACACCGCAGTGATGAGCATTAAGCCGATATTCAGGTAGTTGATGCGGTCTTCTTTGAGCAAATTCATTTTTGCAACTTTTTAGGATACATACAAAAATAAGCAAAGGACCATCGCGAAAAAAATGATATTGCTCATTTATTTCTAGGGTTGTTAATCCGCCTCTGGTTCTTCGGTGAAAAGTGGAATTTGGTCGGGGTTGTCGTCTTCATTTTTTGATAAATCCCATTCCATAGAAGGTGTTTCTGCTTCATCTTCCAGCAATTCGGTTTCTTCAAGAATTTCTTCTGCTTGTGGCCAAGGCTCCGGGCTTTCGTCGATTGGGTGCGTAAGTACAATTTCTTTGACCTTCATTTTGGTCATTTGATTACCCTGCGCTTTCATACCTTTAACGTCAATGAGGTCTGCTAAATTCAGGACTTGATCTGGTAAATTTTTGGTTTCCTTGAGCAATTTATTGAACACAATTCGCGCTTCAGGTCTGAATGCCGTAGACACCACATCTAGATAAGAACCTGGCGCCTCAGAAATATAACTGACACGTTTGTCTTGGGTGACTTCACAGGTAAAGCGTTTGACATAATGCAACTCTTTTTCCGCATCGAAATAAACAGCGGAGATTGGGCGATCTTGGATCCACTTTTCGATATGGATCATGTCTTCGTCGAAGTGGGTGGCGAGGTCAAAGCTACTGAGGCGGTACTCGCCATTTTTGTAAAGGGATAATATGCGATCTTCGCCTTTAAAAGAACCTAGAAACTTGCCACGACCCTCGTCGTTGAGACGTCCAACAACGGTATCGTACCAAATTTTGCGAGCGGCAAGCGTAGAGCCTCCCACCTCTTTTTGGACTATTTTTTGAATGATTTCTTTGGTGACGCGGTTTCCAGCAGAGTTGCGACCTTTGATGAGCAGTGCGCCGAGGTCGATGTCAAAGCGCAAGCGTTTGAGATGTGGGCGCGGTCGTAAGAATACACTCACTACCTCGCGCTCACCATTAGGATGCACACTGAAATACAGCATTTTAGATCCTTTTGTGCCTTTGGTGAGGTCGTATTCGGTATCGCGGGTGATGGAATTGACGTAAAAACGCTTCATCATGGTAGGGCCGCCGGTTCCATCTTGATAGAAAAGATGGTAAATGGTACGCGTATCGCCTTTTTTCCAAACATTGGCGTAGATGAGGCCTTTGCCAATGAATTTTTTATCGGCCACTTTGGTAATCATGAGCTTGCCTGAAGAGAAAAAGCAAATGACGTCGTCGATTTCGGAACAATCCGAGACTGCTTCATTCTTTTTGAGTCCGTAGCCAATGAAACCTTCTTCGTAGTCGACGTAAAGTTTGCGGTTGGCAATAATGACTTTACTCGCGGTAATGGTATCAAAAGTTTTGATCTCGGTTTTGCGCTCTCGGCCCGCTCCAAAGCGTTTTTTGAGGTCTTTGAAGTAATCGATGGCGTATTCGACAAGATGTGCGAGATGATGCTTTACTTGCTGCATCTCCTCCTCTATTTTGAGCAAGGCTTCGTCGGCTTTGTCGGCATCGAAGCGCGTGATGCGGATCATGGGGATCTGCGTTAGCTTGTGTAAATCTTCGTCTTGGATTTCTCGGAGGAGTTGTTTTTTAAATGGCTTGAAACGCTCATAGAGATACACATAGAGGGCTTCGCGGTCGCTGTAGAGTTTGAAGTCGATGTACATCTCGTGGTTGATGAAGAGCTTTTCTAGGGTAGAAAAATGCCATTGGCGCTCGAGTTCATCTAGTTTGATTTCAAGCTCGAGTTTGAGCAACATAACGGTATGATCCGTGTTGACCTTTAAAATTTCTGTAACACCCATAAAACGTGGGCGCTCGCCGTCGATGATTGAGGAATTGGGCGAAACAGAAACCTCACAATCTGTAAAGGCATAGAGCGCATCTATGGTGTTGTCTGGCGAGACACCCGGAGCCAAATGCACGATAATTTCGGCCTCGGAAGAGGTGTTGTCTTCGATTTTTTTGATCTTGATCTTGGCTTTGTCGTTGGCTTTGATCACAGATTCTATCAATGAGGTGGTGGTGGTTCCGTAAGGAATTTCATTGATGATGAGCGTTTTGTTGTCGACCTTTCTGATTTTGGCGCGGATGCGCACGCGTCCGCCGCGCAGGCCGTCGTTGTAGCCGGAGAAATCGGCCATACCGCCGTTCGGAAAATCAGGTAAAATCTCGACTTTTTTGCCGCGCAAGTGATTGATCGACTGCTCGATAAGCTCTATAAAGTTGTGGGGTAAAAACTTACAGGCCATCCCGACGGCAATTCCTTCAGCTCCTTGTGCAAGCAGCAAAGGAAATTTCATTGGAAGTTGCTGCGGTTCTTTATTACGGCCATCGTAAGAGGACAACCAATTGGTAGTTTTGGGATTAAAGGCTACATGCAAAGCAAATTTGCTCAAGCGAGCCTCGATGTAACGCGCTGCTGCTGCGCCGTCGCCGGTAAGGGTATTGCCCCAGTTTCCTTGGCAGTCAATTAAGAGGTCTTTCTGACCAATTTGCACGAGCGCATCGCCAATGGAGGCATCGCCGTGCGGATGGTACTTCATGGTGTTGCCGATGATGTTGGCCACCTTATTGTAGCGACCATCTTCCATCTCGCGCATGGAGTGCAAAATGCGGCGCTGAACAGGTTTAAGCCCGTCGTATAAACTCGGTACGGCACGTTCTAAGATCACATAACTCGCGTAATCCAGGAACCAACTTTGATATAAGCCATTGAGCGGGACAATTTTGTCATCGACGTGCTGTTTCTCAAAAGGATTGTGCCCACTTTCTTCTTGTGGCATTTGGTCTTCTATTTCGTCTTCTGCCATGTTAAGATGCTAATTCGGTGGTTTCGGCCTCTTCAGTTGCTTCGGCTGCAGAGGATTCAGGTAGGTCTTTTTCGACGCGCAAGTTGTCTATGATAAAATCTTGTCTTTCTGGGGTGTTTTTACCCATAAAATAAGACAGAATTGAATCAATGGAAGCGTCTTTGGTCAGGATAACTGGCTCTAGACGGATGTCTTCACCAATAAAGTGTATGAATTCGTCTGGAGAGATTTCACCTAGACCTTTAAAGCGCGTGATTTCGGGGTTTTTGCCGAGCTCCGCAATTGCGGCGCGGCGTTCCTCATCAGAGTAACAATATATCGTTTTCTTTTTGTTTCTAACCCTGAACAATGGTGTTTGCAAGACATAAACATGGTTGCGCTTCACTAAATCTGGAAAGAATTGCAAAAAGAAGGTCAGCAAGAGCATGCGGATGTGCATACCGTCGACATCGGCATCGGTAGCAATGACAATACGGTTGTAGCGCAGGTTGTCCATGTCTTCTTCGATGTCGAGCGCGGCCTGAATGAGGTTGAATTCTTCGTTTTCGTAGACCACTTTTTTGGTGAGCCCATAACAATTGAGGGGCTTACCTCGCAGCGAGAAAACAGCTTGCGTATTGACATCTCTTGACTTTGTGATTGAGCCACTTGCAGAATCACCTTCCGTGATAAAAAGCGTGGTGTCTTCTCTACGTTCGTCTTTTAAATCGGTTAAATGCGTGCGGCAGTCGCGGAGTTTTTTGTTGTGCAAGCTCGCTTTTTTGGAGCGGTCGCGGGCCAATTTACGGATGCCTGCTAGGTCTTTGCGCTCGCGCTCAGACTGCTTGATTTTCTTTTCAATGATTTCGGCGACGTCCGGATTGCGGTGCAGGTAGTTGTCTAGTTTATCTTTGAGAAAGTCGTTGATAAAAGCGCGCATGGACTTTCCGCCCGGCTCGATTTCTTGAGAACCCAGCTTGGTTTTGGTCTGGGATTCAAAAACAGGCTCAACTACTTTTACAGCGATTGCCGCTACAATAGATTGACGAATGTCTGAAGCCTCGTAATTTTTATTGTAGAAGTCGCGGATAACCTTCGCCACGGACTCGCGAAAGGCACTTTGATGCGTACCTCCTTGGGTGGTGTGTTGGCCATTGACAAAAGAATAGTAGTCTTCGCCGTAGGTGCGGCCGTGTGTGAAAGCAACCTCGATATCGTCGTCTTCTAGGTGAATGATTGGATAAAGCGGATCGCCGTCCATGTTGTTCTCGAGGAGATCTTTGAGACCATCTTTTGAATTGAACTTTTCACCGTTGTAATATATAGACAGGCCACGATTGAGGTAACAATAGTTCCACATCATTTTGTCGAGGTAAGCCGTTTTGAAGGCGTACTTTTTGAAAATGGTGTCGTCTGGAATGAATTCTACATAGGTACCATTCGCTTCTTCAGTTTTTTCGATAGCCGATTCAGAAACGAGCTCGCCGCGTTCAAAAACCGCAGTTTTCTTTTCGCCATCGCGCACGGCGTACAACATAAAGTAAGAAGACAAAGCATTGACTGCTTTGGTACCCACCCCGTTTAGACCCACAGATTTTTTAAACGCTTTGGAGTCGTATTTACCTCCGGTATTCATTTTAGAAACCACCTCTACCACTTTACCCAAGGGAATGCCTCGGCCGAAGTCGCGGACAGACACTTTGCCATCTTTGACTTTGATATCGACGCGCTTGCCATTACCCATTACGAATTCATCGATGCAGTTATCGACGACTTCTTTCACGAGAATGTAAATACCGTCGTCGGCAGCGGCGCCATCGCCAAGCTTACCGATATACATTCCGGGACGCAAACGAATGTGTTCTTTCCAATCTAGGGAACGTATGTTGTCTTCGGTGTATTGATTTTCAGCCATGTAGCTTTAAAAAATTTGGAACAAACAAAAATAACAAACTACAGCACTCAGAAGTCGGTATAGAAAAGGAAATTATAAACTAAATGTGTTGATAACAATAGGAATTCGGCTATCTTTGCCCACAAATTGAATCAGAATTATGGCAACAACTGCAGATATCCGCAACGGATTGTGCATCAAGCACAACGAAAAACTCTTTCAAATCATCGAATTCCAGCACGTTAAACCTGGTAAAGGCCCAGCTTTTGTACGCACCAAAATGCGTCAAATTGAATCTGGAAAGGTACTCGATCATACCTTCTCAGCAGGACACAAAATCGAGCCAGTTCGCATCGAAAACCGCGAATACCAATACCTCTATCAAGAATCCGACGACTACATTTTCATGAACAATGAAACTTTTGAGCAAGTCAATATTCCGCTCAAAATGGTCGAAAAACCAGGTTTTCTTCAAGAAGGAATGACAGTCAATATTTTGTATCATGCTGAAGAAGAGGCTCCCCTGGTTGTAGAACTTCCTATGTACATCATCTCTGAAGTAACTTACACAGAGCCAGGTGTAAAAGGCGATACCGCTACCAACTCCATGAAGCCAGCTACTATTGCTACCGGAGCAGAAGTACGCGTGCCTTTGTTCATCGATAACGGCGAAGTAATTAAAATTGATACTCGTACAGGCGTTTACGTTGAACGCGTAAAAGGATAAAATGAAAAATACAGCACTTACCCAAAAACACATCGCACTCGGCGCCAAAATGGTTCCTTTTGCGGGCTACAACATGCCGGTACAATACGAAGGCGTCAACGCTGAACACGACACCGTCCGCAATGGCGTTGGTGTTTTTGACGTTTCTCACATGGGTGAGTTCTTGTTAAAAGGACCAAAAGCCCTCGACCTCATCCAAAAAGTATGCAGCAACGATGCCTCTGTTCTTTTCGATGGCAAAGCACAATACAGCTGCTTGCCAAACGGCAAAGGCGGTATCGTAGACGACCTCATCATTTACCGCGTCAATGCTGAAGAATACTTCATTGTTGTAAATGCCTCCAACATTGAAAAAGATTGGAACTGGATTTCCAGCCACAACGACCTCGGTGTTGAAATGCAAAACCTTTCAGACGATTACTCCTTATTGGCTATACAAGGCCCGAAAGCTGCTGAGGCTATGCAAAGCCTCACTTCAATTGACTTGAGCAACATGACCTACTACACTTTTCAATACGGCACCTTTGCAGGTATTGAAAACGTAATGGTTTCTGCAACTGGCTACACTGGTTCTGGAGGTTTTGAAGTATATGTCAAAAACGACGACGCTGAAAAACTCTGGGATGCCGTTTTTGAAGCTGGCGCCGCATTCGGCATCAAGCCAATTGGCCTTGCAGCCCGCGACACCCTCCGCTTAGAAATGGGTTTTTGCCTTTACGGAAACGACATCGACGACACCACCTCTCCTTTAGAAGCAGGCCTTGGCTGGATTACCAAATTCACTAAAGATTTCACTGATGCTGAATTTCTGAAAGGCCAAAAAGAAAGTGGCCTCACACGCAAGCTTGTCGCCTTTGAAATGATCGACCGCGGCATTCCCCGCCACGACTACCCCATTCTAGATGCGAGTGGTGCTGTAATCGGCAAAGTTACGTCAGGTACAATGTCTCCAAGCATGAAAATTGCTATAGGTTTAGGCTATGTGCACACCACTCACAGCGCACTTGATTCCGAAATCTTCGTTGAAATTCGTGAAAAAGGAATCAAGGCAAAGGTGGTTAAATTACCTTTCTACAAAGCATAAATCAATCTCTAATGACCAACGCGCCACGGGGGTCATCAGCTAATATTGCGAAGGGCTGCTTCTGAAGAGCGGCCCTTTGTTTTTTACTCGAACGCATTTCAAATAAAAAACAGTCTTTATCCATTTGCCTCAATTGCACAATTTGAGCTTGGGTGATATCCTTACTGCGCAGCATCAATCCTTGGAGCGCAGGTACTTTTTGAAGTTGCTTGAGTCCTTCATCAACGCTCACCGTGGAAAATACCACCCTAAAATCTTGACTCAAGGCCGCTAACCAATTCGGATTTGAAGAATCAAGTGTAATTTGTGCGCGGTATTGTATGGGAATTTCATAGAGTGCATCTTTAAAGCGCTGCATGTCCACATAGCCATCGGTGCAAGCATTCCAATGCTTGAGGTCGAGAATGATTTTACGCTGTCCGAGCAGCGGCCAAACCTGATCTAGCCTGGCTAATTTTTCTTTGTGTAAACTTTTGTAATGGAGTTTTTCTAGCTCAGCATCTGTGGTTTCGAAAATACAACCAATACCATTGGTGTGGGACTCGAGTAAATTCTCATGAAAAAGCCATAAAGTGCCATCTGCACTCATGCGCACGTCCACCTCTACCCCATCAATTGTGGGCAAAGAAAGTGCAAACGCAATGGATTCAATAGAATTGTCGTGATAGACGCTTAGACCGATATCCATCCCCATTCCGGCATGGCCGTAGATTTCAACTTCTGGATAAGACTCTTGCTTATTGCAGCTAACAAGCACACTCCATAAAGAAAGTAAGAGCCAGATCGACTTTTTAAATATCAAGAATGGAAGACACTTCATTTTTTTGAAGAAAAAAGATCATAATTGAACTGCAACTGTGGATTCAAGAAAAAATGAAATTTCTGTTGAGTCTGAATCTCAAGTCCATATATTTTTTCACCAACGAACCCTACTGATAACTGCAGATCAGCACGGGCCTTTGCACCAAAGGCATAACCTAAACTCAAGTATACACCGTGATACGTATCGGTAATACTGGCTTTCTGCACATCAAATTGATACCTAGCCGTATAAAAAGGATGATTCATTGGATAATGTCTGTTTTTAATGGGCAAAGGCGACTGCCAAAAGAAAGCAATTTGAGGTGCGAGTGCACCTTGCAAACTACGCTCGACTCCCAAACCTACATCCAAGCCTAGGTTCCCTTTCTCTGAAATTTTCTTCCCTTTCAAACTTACTACTTGATCGTAGCGATGAAGGGCAGCTCCAAGACCAAAAGCATATTGCGTATATCCTCGGACATACGAAAATTGAAAAAGTACAAAAAACAGGAAGAATCTAAACATGTGCAAAAATAAAAAAGGCCCTCCATTGGAAGGCCTTTCGTAAGATTTATTCTTGTGCTTAAACCAGACCTTGATCGATCATGGCATCTGCCACTTTCACAAAGCCGGCTACATTGGCACCTTTGACGTAGTCAACGGTTCCATCAGCATCTTTACCGTATTTGACACAAGCTTCGTGGATAGAAACCATGATGCCGTGGAGGCGCTGATCCACTTCTTCAGCAGACCAAGACAAGCGCAAAGAGTTTTGAGACATTTCTAAACCTGAAGTAGCCACACCGCCAGCGTTAGACGCTTTACCAGGAGAGAACAATACTTTTGCCGCTTGGAAAGCTGCAATTGCCTCAGGGGTAGATGGCATGTTGGCTCCTTCAGCAACACACATTACGCCATTAGCGATGAGCGCTTGTGCTTCTTCGCGATTGAGTTCGTTTTGTGTAGCACACGGAAGTGCAATGTGTGCTTTGACTTCCCAAGGACGCTTACCAGCTACGAATTGTGCATTCGGATATTGTTTTGTGTACTCAGAAATACGACCGCGACGAACGTTTTTGAGATCCATTACCCAAGCGAGTTTTCCTGCGTCAATACCTTCTGCGTCATAGATGTAGCCTTCAGAATCGGAAAGTGTTACAACTTTAGCTCCAAGTTCGGTTGCTTTTTCACAAGCATACTGCGCCACGTTTCCTGAACCAGAAACAGCTACAATTTTACCATTGAAAGACTCACCTTTAGTAGCGAGCATTTCTTTTGCAAAATAAACAGTTCCGTAGCCAGTAGCTTCAGGGCGAATCAATGAACCACCCCAGTTGCGACCTTTACCTGTGAGTACACCAGTAAATTCATTGCGCAAACGTTTGTACTGACCAAACATGTAGCCGATTTCACGACCACCAACTCCGATGTCACCAGCAGGCACGTCGGTGTCCGGGCCAATATGACGAGCGAGCTCAGACATAAATGATTGACAGAATTTCATGACTTCATTGTCAGACTTTCCTTTTGGATCAAAATCAGAGCCACCTTTACCACCACCCATTGGCAATGTAGTAAGGGAGTTTTTGAAAATTTGCTCGAATCCTAAAAATTTGAGGATAGATAAGTTTACTGAAGGGTGGAAACGCAAACCGCCTTTGTATGGGCCAATTGCGCTATTGAATTCTACGCGGTAACCACGGTTGACTTGAACGATTCCTTGGTCGTCTAGCCATGGAATTCTAAAGATGATAGTGCGCTCTGGCTCAACAATTCGATCGAGGATCTTTGCTGTTTTGTATTTTGGGTTGGCCTCAATAAAAGGAATAACCGCTTCGGCTACTTCCTGAACCGCTTGCAAGAATTCTGGTTCGTGACCATTCTTAGCACGAACACGATCCATGAAAGCTTCGATTTCTGCGTGATACTGATTTGACATAATAAGGTGTTTTTGTTTCTTTGATTCGGGCAAAAGTAATTCAAAATAAGGTCCAAAAACCATCTTTTTTCAACATTTTATTAGTGTCAAATTGACACTAATTTAAAGGTGTGGATAAAAGGATGTTCTCAAATTTGAAAGAAGATAAAAAAGTACCTATTTTTACCCTGCGCAAAGCAACCCAAATACTATCCCTTACGTTTGAGGAACGTACCTTAACTAAGAATACAACCTAATGAAAATAAAAAATACCAAACTACTCAGTCTTTCAGGAATATTTTTTCTTGTTTTTCAGTTGTTGAACTTCTCTTCTTTACTTGCTCAAGGCCCAGTTACACTATGTCTTGGTCAAGATGCTACAGTTTGTCCTGGGCAGACCGTCATCATTAACAATTGCAACACAGGAACAGCACCAGGCACGGCTGCGGGTCTGTACCTCAATGCCCCAACAAATGTTGCACTCTCAGACGACGTTTGGTCGGGCACTGTAAATATTGGTTTTCCTTTCAGTTTTTATGGCAACACATACAGCCAATGTGTCATTGGATCCAATGGTTTGGTTTCATTCAACCTCGCTAATGCCGGTGGCTATTGCCCTTGGGCTTTAAATGGTGTTGGGACTTTACCAAACGCAGGATTTGCAGCAGCGAAAAACACCATCATGCTCACCTACCAGGACATCAATCCGTCCTTGGGTGGTCAGATCCAATACCAAACTTTAGGCACGGCTCCCAACCGTAAATTTGTAGTACTCTACAAAAACATCCTGATGTTTAGCTGTACCTCACAATGTAACTATATGGCTATTGTCATGTATGAAACCTCCAATATTTTCGAATTACATATCGGTAACAAACCAATTTGTAATGGCTGGAACGGCGGCTTAGCCATCCAAGGTTCTGAGAACAACATGCCAATGCCCATCGCGCACATCACGCCAGGTCGCAACAACTCTGTTTGGGGTGCTAATCAAGATGGCCGCAGGTTCCTACCTACCTCGCCGAGCAACACGGCATCATACACCATGTCGCAAATTCCTTACTTGATGGTCAATAGCCCAGGTAGCAACTTTTTATGGGCAAATACAAACGGGCAAACTTTCCCTTACAACAACGGAACATTAAATGTCAATGTCGTTCCTCCCGGAACCACCGGCTACTTCTTATCTGGTGCTGCTTGCGGAACCAGCATTGGTTCAATTACCCAAGATACCACCTGGATTACCCGCGCCACACCATCCGTTACCACAACTACCCTACCCGACGTATGTACACAAGGTGTAGGAAGCGCCACTGCTAACCCGGGTGCTGGTTCACCAACCCCATGCACATATACCTGGAACCCTGGCGCTCTAACCGGCAATCCTGTCAACAACCTTTTAGCCGGCACCTACACCGTTACACAAATAGACGGAAACGGCTGTAGTGCAACTGCAACAGCTGTTGTTGGCGATACGCCAGCTAGCTTCAGCGCCACCACAACATTGGTGTCTTGCCCCGGCGGCAACGACGGAACTGCCACTGCCAATGTTACACCTGCTACAGGAGTTATTACTTATCAATGGAGTAATGGTCAAAACACCCAAACAGCTACTGGTCTTAGCGCCGGCAACTATTGGTGCTACGCCTCCAATACCACAGGTTGTTCAGATACCATATATGTGACCATTTCAGAAATTCCAGCAATGGTACTTAACGCAACCAATATTATAGATGCAGACTGTTACACCATCGCAAATGGGCAAGCAACAATAAATGCAACATTAGGAACCGCTCCATATACTTACGACTGGGACATCTCCGCCTCGTTAAGTGCCACTGCCTTAGATTTAGGCGCCGGAATGCACACTTGTACTGTAACTGATGCAAACGGTTGCGTGCAAACCATTTCAGTCAACATCAACCAACCAAGCCCTCTAGACATCACTTTCTTGACCCAAGACACCATGATCTGTTCAGAGTCCAGCATTTTACTTTCGGCTACTGGTGCAGGCGGATCTACTGCCTATACTTATTCTTGGACAGAAAACGGCATTGCTATTGGCAACGGAGGCAGCATTACCGTAGATCCTATCAATTCAGGTACTGTCTATTGCGTGACACTCAGCGAAGCTTGTGGTTCACCTACCACAACCGAATGCATGACAATCATCTTCCCATTAGAAATCATACCAGTAATTACGGCAGTAGACAATCAAATTTGTACTCCCGGCGACTTCCAACTACACAATAATTCTACCAACGGACAAGACATCGCTTCTACAGCTTATCTTTTCTCTAACGGAGACAGCTACACAGTACCAAATCAAGACGACCTCTTCCACACAATAGTTCAACCTGGTGTCTACGATCTTTCTGTCGTCATGACCTCCGTTCATGGCTGTGTTTACAATGGTTTCTTCGATGATCACATTACAGTAACAGACAATCCTACTGCCAACTTTACAATATCAAAAAATCCAGTAACATGGTTTGAGACTACCGTTCAAACAAATGATGTTTCAATTGGCAACATCGCTCAATACAATTGGTCTTCTCCAGGATCAACGAATATCGTAAGCACTGGCTCTAGTGCACTGATCTCCTACCCTGAAGGCATTATGGGGACTTACCCAATTATGTTAACAGTTACAACCGTAGATGGCTGTTCTGACTCCATTACCATCGATATCGATGTTGTTTCAGACGTCATCTTCTACGCACCTACAGCGTTTACACCAGACGACGACGAACACAACCAAGTTTGGGCTTTCTATCTCGAAGGAATTGACTACGAAAACTTCCACTTAGAAATTTACAACCGCTGGGGCGAAATCATTTGGGAAACCTACGACACCAAAGGCTTCTGGGATGGTTACTACAACGGAGTCAAAGTACAACCAGGCACCTATACATGGAAAGCATGGTTCAAAGACAAAGACACCGATGGCAAAACTGTAAAAACTGGCATGATTCATGTGATTCGCTAACATATGAGACCAACCACAGCAATATTTATCCTGACCCTTAGTTTTGTTCAGTTCTCTTGCGGACAAAACATCAAAGGCTTAGTTAAACAAATTCCCACACAGCTTCCAACTCAAATCCCGAACGGACAAAAACCAGCTTTGACTAATGACGAAGTAGTTGCTGGCCTCAGAGAAGCGCTACAAGTTGGAATCAAAAATTCCGTGAATAAAAGCTCAGCTTTAGATGGTTTTTTGGGAAATGCACAAATCAGACTACCCTTCCCTCCTGACGCGCTTAAAGTCAAAGAAAAAGCCCTTCAACTAGGCATGAATAGCCAAGTAGAACAATTCGAAACTACCCTCAACAGAGCTGCTGAAGAAGCCGTTAAAGAAGCCTTACCTATTTTTACTCAAGCCATTTTAAACATGAGTGTTCAAGATGGTTTTGCCATTCTCAAAGGCGGCAACGGCGCAGCCACAACCTTTCTCAAAAACCAAACGAGTCAACAACTTTATAATGCTTTTCTCCCTAAGGTGAAAGAAGCAACTGCAAAGGTGAGCCTTACCGCCAAATGGACCCCACTCATGACCAAATACAACCAAGCCATGACGCTCACAGGCGGTGAAAAAATCAACCCCGATTTAGACGCGTTTGTGACAGAAAGAGCTATCGCAGGACTTTTCACGCTAGTGCAGCAAGAAGAAGACAAAATCAGACAAAATCCGGCCGCAAGGGTAAGCGATTTATTGGTCAAGGTTTTCGGATCCCTCTAATTATTTTTTGCCTTATAACACACTGATGCAATTTCCAGCAACAGAATTGGTTCTTGATGCTCAAGGAGCTGTGTACCACCTCGGTCTCCAGCCTGAACAACTTGCAAGGCGCGTAATCTTGGTTGGCGATCAAGACCGAGTTGCAAAAATTACGCGTTTTTTTGATCAAATAGAAAGCAGGGTTCAACATCGAGAATTTGTAACGCATACCGGCACCTACAAAGGCAAACGCATCACAGTTTTATCTACCGGAATTGGCACTGACAACATAGATATTTGCATGGCAGAACTCGACGCCTTGGTGAATATCGATTTGATCAACAGAAACCAAAAAGACGAGCAAATTAGCTTAGAAATCGTGCGCATTGGAACCTGCGGAATGCTGCAAGCTGATATGCCTCTACATTCTTTTGTGCTGTCCACACATGCACTTGGACTTGATAACATTGCTCATTTTTACCCCATTCACTTTACTTTAAACGAGCAATTACTGCTCGACGAAATCACAAGCCAGGTCAGCTTTCCAACTGGCATCGCTCCATACTTAAGTGAGGCGCATCCTCAACTGATTGACAAACTCGATTCAGCTCAAGTTAGAAAAGGCATCACGGTAACAAGTTCTGGCTTTTATGGCCCACAAGGAAGGTCATTAAGGTTAGCAAGCAAAATGCCTGACATCCATCTTTCACTTGAAAAATTCAAGGACAACGGACATCAAATTGTCAATTTTGAAATGGAAAGCTCCGCTATATTTGCACTTGGCAAAGCATTAGGACATCAGTGCACGAGTATCTGCTTAGGGGTAGCTAATAGGCCTCAAGAAATTTTTTCTACTGGAATTGATGCTGCTATGGATGAGCTCATTACCTACGTATTGGAGCGCATCTAGCATTTTTGAACTTACGTCCTTTTACCTACTTCAGGAATTTATCTAAGGTAATGTGTAGGTTCAGGCCGCGCAGTTCTGCACCACTTGCAACCACCACCCCATTGCCATCGAGTAAAAACGCATTGGGTATTGTAGCTACTTGGTAATTTGCAGATGCCAAACCTTCTGCATCTAGTACATGGTATTTCCAAATGAGTTTATCTGCAGTAATCGCTTGTTTCCAAGCCTCTTGATCGCGGTCTAGGGACACACTGAAAATTTCGAAGCCTTTGCCACTTGTAAATTCCTTTTGATGGTATTTGTGGTAGGCCTCTACAACATTTGGACTTTCTTTGCGACACGGACCACACCAAGATGCCCAGAAGTCTACCAAGACCATTTTGCCACGCAAACTGGAAAGCTTGAGCGTTTTGCCTTTTGGCGACAGCAACGAGATTTCTGGAGCTGTAGCATCAGGCGGTAACGCTGAGCCTGGTTCTTGTCTGAAACAAAGAGCGTAGCAGGCAAAAGCAGCTACAAGTGCAATGATAAGCAGACTCGACTTTCTCATCCGATTCTTCTGATGTCGGCTCCGATGTTATTGAGTCGGTATTCGATGTCTTGGTACCCGCGGTCAATTTGTTCGATGTTGTGAATAACGCTTTTTCCTTTTGCCGAAAGCGCAGCAATTAACAAAGAAACACCTGCGCGAATGTCTGGAGAAGTCATTTCGATGCCTTTGAGGTCATGTTCACGGTTCAGGCCAATAACAGTGGCGCGGTGCGGATCGCAGAGTATAATTTGAGCACCCATGTCGATGAGTTTATCGACAAAAAAGAGTCTGGACTCAAACATTTTTTGATGAATCAGGACAGATCCTTTGGCTTGTGTAGCAACTACAAGTATGATTGATAGTAAGTCAGGGGTAAAACCTGGCCATGGCGCGTCGTAGATGGTCATGATAGAACCGTCTATGAAGGTTTCAATTTCGTATTTTTCTTGTGCAGGAATGAAGATGTCGTCGCCACGTCGCTCTAACTTGATACCTAAGCGGCGAAAAACATTTGGAATAACGCCGAGGTTTTCCCAGGAAACATCTTTAATGGTGATTTCGGATTGTGTCATGGCAGCTAGACCAATAAAACTACCAATTTCGATCATGTCGGGTAAAATGCGGTGAAAACAACCACCGAGTGACTTCACACCTTGAATTTTGAGCATATTGGAGCCAATTCCGGTGATTTGTGCACCCATGGAATTGAGCATTTTACAAAGCTGCTGAATGTAAGGCTCACATGCGGCATTATAAAAGGTAGTTTCACCCTCAGCCATCACGGCTGCCATTAAGATATTGGCAGTTCCAGTAACGGAAGCTTCGTCGAGGTGAATGTAGGTTCCTTTGAGCTCAGCGGCCTCTACAGAATAGAAATGTTCGCCGGCGTCGTAGTTGAACTTGGCGCCTAGTAGAGCAAACCCTTCAAAATGCGTGTCGAGGCGGCGGCGGCCTATTTTGTCACCACCTGGTTTTGGAATAAACCCACGGCCATAACGCGCCAACAAAGGCCCGACAATCATGATTGAGCCGCGCAATGAGGAAGCTCTTTTTTTGAAATCTTCAGTTTCTAGGTAAGCTAAGTCAATTTCTTTGGCCTGAAAGATATATGTACCTTTCTCTACCTTCTCTACCTTCACGCCCATTGTTTGCAATAAAGCGATGAGCTTATTGACATCAACAATATCTGGAATATTGGAAATTGTTACTTTTTCTGGAGTGAGGAGTGGCGCACAAAGCACTTGCAATGCTTCGTTTTTTGCGCCTTGCGGGATTATTTCACCTTTGAGTGGCTTACCACCGTAAATTTCAAAAGAAGCCATGCCTTATTTTTTGATGAATTTTTTCTTTTTGTATTTATTGTTGTTATTTTTTTGCTTGTTCAAGCGCATGTTTTTTTGCTGGTTTTGACCAATCCCCATGGTTTTGAGCAAGGTATTGGTGTGCACTAAATCGTCTGGATTTTCGAGAACAAGCTCTCCTTTAGAGAGTTCTTTAAGTTGTTGGGCAATTACGTGGTTTTCGACGGTGTCGTTGTTGTAGGCCAAGAATTGTTTTTTCATAAAGTTGGCCATGGTGGTCTTGAGGAATTCTTTTTCCTCCGGTACTTCGACTTCTTTGGCCGCTTCTAAAATAGTTTGTGTGTATTTGCCGTAATGACCATAGCGGATTTTACTAGACGGATAGACCATGCGTTGCGGCTTCTCACTGAGCACCTCTGGCTTTGGTTTGTCATAGGGAGAATCTACGTCAAACTCAAAATTAGACATCACAAATAAGTGTGTCCATAGTTTGTGACGGTAGTCTTCAACGTCGCGTAAATGCGGATTGAGCTGTCCCATAACCTCAATGATGGCCTGAGCAGCACGGTTGCGCTCGGCACGATCGGTGAGTTCCATGGCATGCGCAATCATGTTTTGAACATTTCTACCATATTCTGGTAAAATTAACGGACCACGCGTGGTATTGTATTCCATGTTTAGTTTTCTAAGTGAGCGCCTAGGGCGTTGTCGTAAATTTCTTTTGCTTCGGCTATAAAACCATAATGTTGTTCATCAATTTGAAGTTTCCCTTTGGTCACATGGCCCAAAAGGGTAATATTGACGCCGGTAGCCACCATGTATTCGACGAAGTCTTCGACGTTTTCTTCAGTAACTGTTACCACAACACGACCTTGACCTTCACCAAATAAGAAGGCATCTAGACGGATATCAGCATCGCTGACGATGTCAAAACCTAAACCTCTTGGCATCGACATTTCGATGAGCGTGACATACAAGCCGCCATCTGCTACGTCGTGAACAGCATTGACGTGATTTTCGGCTATAAGACCTTTGACAGCCTGCTGCATTTGGAATTCTTTCTCGAGGTCAAAATACGGAGCAGGCGAAGCTTTGACGCCATGGTAACTAGCAAGGTATTCTGAAGAGGAGATATCTTCTGTGTAGTCGCCGATGAGGAAAATGACGTCGCCTTTTTGTTTGAAATCGAGGGTCATGACCTTGTCTTTATCTGGGACAATGCCGATCATGCCAATGGTTGGAGTCGGGAAAACAGGAACTTCTTTACCGTTCATGACCGTTTGGTTATAGAACGATACATTACCACCCGTTACTGGTGTTTCGAATTTCAGACAAGCCGCAGACATTCCTTTAATGGCACCAACAAATTGCCAGTACGACTCTGGGTTGTATGGGTTGCCAAAATTGAGGCAATTGGTGATGGCACTTGGGTTTCCACCTGCACAGGTGATGTTGCGCGCAGCTTCTGAAACGGCAATCATGGTGCCAATTTCTGGATCGGCGTTGACATAACGCGAGTTGCAGTCGACGGTCATGGCAAGGGCCTTGTTGGTGCCTTTGATATTGACTACGCCTGCATCAGAAGGGCGATTGGTGGTCATGTTGCGGGTACCCACCATGGAGTCATATTGCTCGTAGACCCAACGCTTAGAAGCGATATTTGGCAAGGCTAACATGGCATCAGCAACCGCTTTGAGGTCGGTAGGTTCCGCAATTTGCGAAATATCGAATTTCTTATATTCTTGGTAATAGGCAGGCTCGGTGTATTCGCGCTTGTATTGTGGCGCTCCTCCTCCTAATACGAGAGATTCAGCAGGGACATCTCCGACCAAAGCGCCATCCATGTAATAACGGATGCGACCAGTGTCGGTAACGTGGCCGATTTCTTCGGCGTGGAGGTCCCATTTGTCAAAGATGTCTTTTACAACTTGTTCTTTGCCTTTTTGAACAACAACAAGCATGCGCTCTTGTGATTCAGACAAGAGAATTTCGTATGGCAGCATGTTTTCTTGGCGGGTTGGGACGCGGTCGAGGTAGATTTCCATTCCGACGTTGCCCGCCGCGCTCATTTCACAGGTTGAACAGGTAATTCCTGCCGCACCCATGTCTTGCATGCCGACAATAGCGTCGGTAAGCGAGAGTTCCATGGTGGCTTCTAAAAGGAGTTTTTCCATGAAAGGATCACCAACTTGAACCGATGGGAGGTCGTTGGCCGATTCTTCGGTGATGTCTTTGGAGGCAAAAGCAGCACCCGCGATGCCGTCCTTACCAGTGGCAGAACCGACAATAAAGACAGGGTTTCCTGGGCCTTTTGCCGTTGCTGATATGATTTTTTTGGTGTCGATGATGCCCGCAGAGAAAGCATTTACCAACGGATTGGTGTTGTAGGATTCGTCGAAGAAAACTTCGCCGCCAACGATTGGAATGCCAAAAGCGTTGCCGTAGTCGCCGATGCCTTTGGTCACACCTTTTACCAACCATTTGGTGCGTGCTTCTTCGATGTTGCCAAAACGCAAAGAGTTCAGCTGTGCAATTGGACGCGCTCCCATTGTAAAGATATCGCGGTTGATGCCTCCCACCCCTGTTGCTGCGCCTTGATAAGGCTCTAGCGCACTTGGGTGGTTGTGAGATTCGATTTTAAATACGCAACCCAAGCCGTCGCCGATATCGACCAAACCGGCGTTTTCTTCACCGGCCTTCACCAACATGTGCGGGCCGTCTTTTGGCAGCGTTTTGAGCCAAAGAATGGAATTTTTATAAGAGCAGTGTTCACTCCACATCACGGAATAAACGGCTGTTTCTGTAAAATTTGGTGTGCGACCAAGGATTTCTTTGACATGTTCAAATTCGTCGGCGCGGAGGCCTAAATCGATGGCTTGTTCTAGCGTAGCTTCTTTTTGATGATTGGTTTCCATACAGTATTGAGAATTCAAGGACAAAAGTAACGATTAATCGGATAGCATCTTTCAAATTTTCGCCTTAAATTTGTCACTTAAAACTTTCAAAAAATGAGTTACGACATCATTGTTGTGGGTAGCGGCCCAGGCGGATACGTCACCGCCATTCGCGCCTCTCAGTTAGGCCTTAAAACTGCAATTGTAGAAAAAGAATCTTTAGGCGGAGTTTGCCTCAATTGGGGCTGTATACCAACAAAAGCACTCATCAAGAGCGCCAATGTTTACGAATACCTTCAGCACGCCGCAGACTACGGCATCAACGTCAAAGAGAGCAGCGCAGACTTCGGTGCTATGATCAAACGTAGCCGCGATGTCGCCAACGGCATGTCTAACGGCATTCAGTTCTTAATGAAGAAAAACAAAATCGATGTCCTTAAAGGCAACGGCGTCATCAAAGCAGGCAAAGCTGTAGAAGTAACAGACGAAAGCGGCAACAAAACCACCTACACCGCAGCCAAAGGCGTCATCATCGCCACTGGTTCACGCTCACGTCAACTTCCTAACCTTCCACAAGACGGCACCAAAATTATTGGTTACCGCCAAGCCATGACCCTCCCTACACAACCTAAGAAACTAGTAGTTGTGGGCTCAGGCGCCATTGGAGTTGAGTTTGCTTATTTCTATAATGCAATCGGCACAGAAGTCACCATTGTAGAATACCTACCAAACATTGTTCCTGTCGAAGACGAAGATGTTTCAAAACAACTCGAAAAATCCTTCAAAAAGGCGGGCATTAACATCCTTACCAACGCTTCTGTCGAATCTGTCGACACCAGCGGTAGCGGCTGTGTAGTGAGCATCAAAACAGCTAAAGGCGAAGAAAAAATCGAATGTGATGTCGTGCTTTCAGCCGCGGGGGTTGTCACAAACATTGAAAACATTGGCTTAGAAGAACTCGGAATTGTCGTAGACAAAGGCCGCATTTTGGTCAATGACTACTACCAAACCAACTTGCCAGGCTATTACGCAATTGGCGATGTGGTGCCAGGCCCAGCATTAGCACACGTTGCATCAGCTGAAGGCATAATTTGTGTCGAGAAAATCGCAGGTCACCACCCAGAGCCACTCAACTACGGCAACATCCCGGGTTGCACCTACTGCTCTCCAGAAGTGGCAAGTGTAGGCATGACTGAAAAAGCAGCCAAAGAAGCTGGCTACGAGATCAAAGTGGGCAAGTTCCCATTCTCAGCCTCGGGTAAAGCAAGCGCTGCCGGTGCTAAAGATGGTTTTGTCAAGCTTATTTTTGACGCCAAATACGGCGAACTCCTCGGCGGCCACATGATTGGCGCCAATGTCACCGAAATGGTAGCAGAGCTCGTTGCCGTGCGCAAACTAGAAACAACCGGCGAAGAACTCATCAAGACAGTTCATCCGCACCCAACTATGTCAGAAGCCATCATGGAAGCCGCAGCAGCAGCCTACGGCGAAGTGATCCACTTGTAAAAGCTAATTCCAGAGTGAAATAAAAAGCGCCCTAAAGGCGCTTTTTTTTGTTTCCTATTTTTTTTCATTTGTAACCAATCGTTAAACGCGACTTTATTTAGCATATGCCTAAAATCAGAACAATGCGTTTGACTCTCTTTATCCTACTCGTCCTCAATTCAGATTTATACACTGCTCAAAAATTTGCGCTCATTGAAAATAAAGGTGAAAATGCGGCATATTTTGATTACAGCAATCCAAATTCTTTCGTCGGTGTTTTGATGAACAATATCGACTATATCCCGACGCTTATTGATCAAAACGGTTATGGTGGGGTTTATGACGCTTACATGCTAGCGCAACTGGGTGTAGCGCCAGAAGAAATGCTTACTACAACAACCTCTACAAGATTACTTCTGTATGATCCGCAAGCGAATGAAGAAGCTATGGTGATCAAAACATCGCAATCATTAAACACATTTCTTGATTCAGTAAAAGATATACCTGTCTATGAAAGTCTCTTCCAAATTGAAGAACAAAGCCTCAAACAATTTTGGGACAACAGTTGCGAAAATTGCGCAGTCCGCATTTTCTCGAAATTTTATTTTGACATCAGAAATACCGATGCATTATTAATTGAAGATCGAGACAATGAAAGATGGATTCATTTGATTGGAAAATTAAAAGACGGCAGACACATGATTACCTTATCTCTGCGCGCAGAGCAATTAAAAGAAGAAGAATGTTTTAGATTTCTGCACTTCATCGACCCAGAAAATAGCAAAAGCCTATATGAGGCATACAAAAAACAAGCGAACTACCAGATTGAGTCCGCTATTTGTAGGGAATGGAAACAAGGTAAATCGATATATTTTTCAGCCTTACTGAATAATTTTGATGTGATCAATGAGCCTTCTTGCTGGAACTACATTACCTCTAGCGGACTGCAATTGATGGGTGTAGCTGATTCTGAAAAAATTGGCACTTTACATCAACCAATTGGTAGAGATACAATTTCAACTTCATTTGAATTGGTTCAACAACATGGGGATATCTTCTCTGTCTACAACTATCTTTCTGAAGATACTACTTACATTATCAAAACATCCTTTGATTTTGCAACGGCTTATCGTTCCTTCATGGACAATCCTGATTTTATGGATTACGTATATTCAGACAGCACATGGCTTGCCTCATGGTGGGCATCAGCTCAAATTGGCGATACACTAAGATCCCTACCACAGACTTTGACTTTTTGGAAGGAAAGAAACCAAAATGATGCTGCATTTTATTACAAAATAGGCACAGACCTGAACTATGTTCCGAAAGCATTTGTAACCGACCTTGTTTTTTATACCTCACAACCTAACTCCAAAGAAATTTTCTTGAGCTACAACTACCAAATAGCAAGAGATAACGAAGAATTCAGCGGAGCGATTCTATCAGAAATAAACACAGCTATCCAAAACCAAGAAGCTTTTTTAAATCCGTCGTTAAAATGGAACAAATTCCTCGGTACGTCTACAAAAAAAATAACCTTTTTTCAACTTCAAAAAAAGCTTAACCTAATCAATACCAATCCAGAAATTTAACACCATGAAAAACTTCCTTTTGATCTCAATTCTTGCGGCTTGCAATACCATTGTAAATGCCCAAACAGCAAACATTTCTCAACCTGAAATGCAAATTGTATATCGCGGCTACGATAATAAAATCATACCAAATATTCCCTGCGGACAGCAGCTCGACATCATTGTTGAGGGTGCAACAATTCAAAAAGCCTCTTGGACAGACAACCAAGGACAAAGCCAAATAGGATACAATTTACGTGTCAATGGAACGGCACGCAACGTCGTCGTCAAAATGAATGGACTCGATGAAAAGGGCAATATTGTATCCACTTCTATTCAGACCTTTCATGTAAAAGCATTTCCAGCTGCCCAACTCCAAAATGATCGGATTTCTAAAACGAGCGGCATGCGCGCAAGTGTTGGCCTCGGACCAGATTGCCCTTTTACAGGTGTTTCGTTCGAGGTGATCGGAGGTAGTTTGCTAACTGAAAACGAAGAACTGACGTTCTCTGGATCAGTTATACCTGCATCCTATTTGGCTAAGGTTAAAACAGGTAAAAAGATTGTTGTTAATGTGAATTACATTAGGAATGGATCTGGAGGTGCAGGCGTTATGACTTGCAGCAGCGTTGTCGAGGTTGAGCCTTAAAGCCCCAAAGCCTCATAAATGTAATCAAAGGTCGAGAGGATGACTGGCTGACCGTCGACAACGGCAATGTTGTGCTCGAAGTGGGCACTTGGTAGGCGGTCGGCAGTAACGATGGTCCATTTGTCGTCGAGGGTTTCGACTTTTTCTGTACCCATGTTGATCATGGGTTCGATGGCAATGGTGAGGCCGTTTTGGATTTTTTTACCGCGGCCTCGGCGTCCGTAATTCGGCACTTGAGGTTCTTCGTGGAGTTCTTTGCCTAAGCCATGGCCAACGAGGTCCCGAACAACACCATATCCGTGTGCTTCGGCGTGTTGCTGAATGGCAAAGCCAATGTCTTCTATACGATTGGCTGTATTGGCTTGTTCGATACCCAAATACAGGCATTCTTTGGTGACTTTACACAATTGTTTTTTCTCTGCGCTCACGGTTCCTACTTCAAAGGTATAGGCGTGGTCGCCGTAGTAGCCTTTATAGAATGAGCCGCAGTCTACAGAAACGATATCGCCATCTTGGATGGGTGTGTCGGTCGGTAAGCCGTGTACGACTTGTTCGTTAACAGAAATCAGAAGTGTGCTCGGGCAACCATAAAGTCCCTTAAAGCCTGGAATGGCATTTTGGGTGCGGATGTAGTCTTCGGCGATTTGATCCAAGAAACGCGGCGTAACACCTGGCTTCATGTGCTGAGCCACCAAACCTAAAGTGCGGCTCACAATTTGCGCAGCTTCGCGCATGATTTCGATTTCTTGGGGTGTTTTGTAACGGATCATGAATTTATCTAAAAGAGACATTAGGCAAAGTTACCAAGAAATTGCATGGTGTCAATGCCATCGGCGTAATCTGTTAGTGTTGGGCATTGAGCTGAACCAAAAGGGAGGTAGTTGTGCCCAACGATGCATTGTATTTGATGTTGATTTTCTTCAAGATAGGTCATCACTTCATTATGATGCTTATAGCGTTGGTAATGCAACATACTTAGTGGCGAATGCAGGTCTTTGCTTTCCTTCAGCAAGACAAAATTGTTGTCGAGAATCGGGACTTGGTTCATGAGGTGCACCGCCTTGTTGTAGTCGTAGTTGTTGCCATATTTTTTATGATTGATGACCTCCGCATAAGGTAAAATAGCTTCAAAAAAGCGATTGAGCTCAAAGTTTTCAGGGATCCATAATTGTGTCACGTTGCGGCAACCTCTGCCATAATACTGAAAGATATCCTGCCCCAATGCGGTGAGCTCTTGAGGCGTTTCGCTGCCATTGAGTACGGCAATGGAGGTGCGGTGGCCCCTCAATAAGTGAGGACGGTTGGAGAAATATTGCTTGAAATGCAGCATGCTGTTATTCGAACCCGTAGCAATTACTGCCGAATAGTCTGAAAGTTTGCCGACAGCGAATGCAATGCGTCCTTGCAATTCGGGCTCGAAAAGGACAAGCATTTTGACCAAGGCCGGCAGCAAACGCGCGTCTTCGCTACTGAGCTTGACCAACACCTTATGGCCCGAGCAAAGGACGCAAAGAAAATCGTGAAAACCAACCAGCGGTAAATTACCTGGCAAGATAAGCGCAACAGTTTGTGGCTGGGTGGCAAAGGTGTATGGTGCGAGCCATTGTTCGAGTTGGGCTTGATCTAGCCAGGCTGCAATTTCGCCAAAGGCATTTTTGATGACCTCTGGAGTAAACCAACCATTGTGGTGCTGCTCTCTTTGGATGAGGTGAAGCAACGCGTCCCATTCGGTTGCAGTACAAGTAAAAGGGCGTTGTTGATCTTTGGCGATTGCAGCAAGGATGGTTCCGAGCGCTGCAAAAGCGGAGGTAATTTGGCTTCTTTCCACGGTGCAAAAGTACGCTTTTCTAAATTTTTTGTGGGCTAGCGCACAAAAGAATCGCTCAGTCGTTGTTATATTTGCATAAAAAATTGACTTATGGCCATCACAATAACCGACGAATGCATTAACTGTGGCGCTTGCGAGCCCGAGTGTCCTAACAATGCCATTTACGAAGGTGGCGCCGAATGGAAATTCTCCGACGGCACAACCCTCAAAGGCCTCATCCAAACGCTAGACGGCGAAGAAATACAAGCAGACCACGCTTTTGAACCAGTAAACATGGACGTCTACTACATCGCGCACGAAAAATGTACAGAATGTGTTGGCTTCCACGACGAACCGCAATGTGCTGCTGTTTGCCCTGTAGATTGTTGTGTAGACGACCCCGACTACCGCGAATCCGAAGACGAATTGCTAGCTAAAAAGAATTTCATGCACTTGTAAGGTGTTGAGAAGCTTAGTTTTTACACTCCTTTTTTTTCTCGGAAGTCCTTCGCTATACGCCGACAACGGCCGTGTTGTACACCTTGCCTGGACCGAAAACAACGACGGCAGCATTCAAAATGCAAACAACCCCGAGCATGGTCTTTATTTTTTAGAACAACGCAATCAATTTCTCAACTATAAAGATCCTAACAACCCGTTTTTTAAAATTCGGTATTCTTGGCTCGGCATCGACTGGACCATCGTTCATTTTATTGCCTTGCTCCTTACAATCATTCTTCAAATACTCACTTTCAAACGCATCAATGCCCGGATGGCCGAAAGTCGTTTTTTCAAGCGTTGGTCTTATCGATTTCTGAAGCTCTTTTTATGGCTTGCTGTAATTGCAGGCAATACGGCAGCTATATGGGCCATAGATTTCTACAACACCGAAATCCATTTTCGCTTTCATCAACTGAGCGACTTCAAAAATGCAACGGTTGCCCGCCTAGACAAAGGTCGCAATGACCGCACTTATTTCCTTCCCAAAGAAACCACGCGTATCCGTTTTCAATTGTACCGAAAAAACGACAACAAATGGCACACCCAAAGAGCATTAGCTGTTTTGTATTTTGAACAAGACGAAGCGGGTGCCTTACACTACAAACACGACAAAAGATCCTTCAAAGCACATCCAGATTCCTTGCGCAATAAAGCCAAAGAACAACTTATCGTTATTCATCAAACCAGACCTAACAGAGCAGACACCACCCTGCTCTTTCAGATTCAAAACCGACAAATTGTACCCTACCAGCACAAAAAAGACCGCGCACAACGCATCTTGTTATTCGTCAATGGCTATCGGCCAGTCTCGGCTGAGCAAGATCCCGAAAAAGCACTGCAGGCCATCAATAGCAAAGGTCTCGAACGCCCCAGATCCAAGAATTTAATTTACAGCTCGGATATTTTCGGTTATTGGCCTCAAGAAAAGTTCATTGCAGGCGTACAAGCACGATTTACACCGAGCAGAACGCTCTTTGCCGATGGCCACCACAGTGTCAGCACCTCCAATCATGGCTCTTTATTGAAATTTGTGAGTAGTGCGGCGCTTTATCCTAAGCCCTGTGCAGGTGAACACCACTGTTCCACTACACAAATTGCCAAGCAGCAAGAGGTCCGGACCTACAGCTTACTTGCCACTGTACCGAATTACAATGGCTTTAGAAAACGCTATGACGCAGGAAAGCAAGCAGGTCGTAATCTTTTACAAGAACTTGCAAAAAATGGCAATGACCCCAAAAATGACACCCTCTATACAGTGAGCCATAGCATGGGACACGCCTATTTTTTAGGAATGGCCAGCGTACTCAAAGGAAGAATTCAGTTTGGGTCGTATTATGCGTTTTCACCTGAAAATCCAAAGGGCAAAACAATCAAAACCAGCAATTGGTCCGCTGTGTTTCAGTATGGCACCAAACTTTACGGTACACAGCGCCATGCGCCTTGTCAACAAGATGGCGTAGCACCACAATGGCGTATGAGTGGTTTAGCTCCTTCAGCCCACATTGGTTTCCCAAAGGCACTCAAAGCGCGCCTAGGTTACTTCAGTTCACATTTTGTGGGCTATTACACCTGGGTTTTTGACATTCCGAAAGGTAAGCCTGGTTATCTCGGCCTTGACTAAAATCCTTTGAACTGATGGAGGAGCAATTCGATACGCGACGCACCAACCGCGCCGTTGCTCCATTGCGCGTCGTGCACAGACATACCTTCTTTTCCATTGCAGATTTGTCGGATCTCTTGCTTGAGCCTGCCTTCGCCTGCACCGTGAATCACAATAAATTTAGCATTTCGGCGTTGTGCTTGCGCGTTACAAAAGTTCTTAAAGGCGTTGATCTGCGTCATAAAGACGTTGTGAGCCGAAAGGTGACTTGGAATGGACAGCTCTTCTGAATGGAGGTCGATAAAGGGCAAGTTGCGTTCTTTAGAAACCTCTACTTTCTTCGAACCCGAAATGATTTTTGCTTGAACGTCTTTAGAAGTGATCTGATCAATAATGATCTGCTGGCGGGACACCACATCTTGTTTTAAATAGCGGTAAGAGAAGCCAATATCATCCTCGAGCACAAGATATTCATTTTCTACAGCACGTACTTTGAAAACGCCTGCTTCTCGCAAAACACCAACCTCTTGACCCACAAACCAACTCATTGGAATTTGAGTGCTTTAATTGGTGAAATGCGCGAAACCACCCTACTTGGCAACAACAAAGCAACCATACAAGTAGAGAAAGTGAGGGCATTGATGAAAATAAAATTCCAGAAATTGAATTCGATAGGCACTGCGTCGAGGTAATATACTTCCGGATTGAGTTTGATGAACCCATATTGATATTGCAACCAACTGAGCACAATTGCCAGTGTGTTACCGATGAGCAAACCGCGCAGCAACAAATAAGCTGCTTGCCATAAAAAGATCCGCCGAATAGAGCGATTGTTGGCACCAAGAGCCTTTAGCAAGCCCACAAAAGAAGTTCTTACTACAATTAAAACGAGCACTGCAGAACCTACATTAATGATTCCGATTATAAGCATTAAAAATATGATAATCAATACATTAAAATCTAAAAAATGCAACCATGAAAATAGATCAGCTTCAGTATCTTGAATATTACTAACCTGCAATAAATGCTGATTCACTGGCCGCATTTCAACTGCATCTTTGAGCGCTTGCTCTACCTTAGGCAGTGCAGCAAGATTGGAAACCGACACTTCAAAACCGGAAATGAAATGAGCTGCAGTACCCGTGCCATCTTGAAAACGAAAGCGTAGCGGTCCTTTTTGAGTCGCGAATACCTGCTCTTCTAAACCATCGACCAAACAAACTGGAGTTCCATTTTCAAGCTGTAAATCCGTGTAAGATGAGACACCAGGGGCCTTGATTTCTATTTGCGCGCTATCGATAAGCTTTGTAAGCCTGTTGCCGTTTTGATAGCGGTAGGCGTAAACTTTAAGAGTGGTATCCTTCAAGGAAGTAAAGCGGTGTGCCGTGTAGATGTCCTTACCTAAGCCCCAATCGAATAACAAATTAGAAGCATCTCCTTCGACCTCGACAGTGATTAAGAATTGTGCTTTCCCAGCGAGTTTGGGGCGCAGAGATATCTTTGTGCCGTTGTCGCTCATTTGCTGTACCAACGCTAAATTTCCGAAGACCAATTTTTGATCGTACTCCAAAAAACCAGTATTGTAGATCCCGACAACTTTGAGCTTTTTCAAAAGCGGTTGCTGCTTAATGTGATATGCAGAAACCTCATCTTCTAGCTTGATATTTAGCTTTTTACAAATTTCCAATGAAAGTAATACTTCATTATTATTTTGCTTTTTAGGGAGCCTTCCTTCAACGAGATTTGAACGGATAAATGACCAATCATATTGCGGATCAACCCCTTTGAGCATAAGGCCGAGCATGTCCTGACGCTGCACGAGCGAATCTTGACCATTAGCCATCTGGATGGTGTCGTTGAAGCGCGTAGATTGCAATAAAAGTGGCTTAAATGCAACCGGGCTAATAGCGCTTACACCAGGGGTTTTTGAGAGTTCAGGAAGAAATGGAATGCGGCGATCGAGGGCTTCTGCTTCAAAAATATGTGCGGATCCGGCCTTCGAAATGAAAAGTGGAGCGTTAAAACCCGTAATTTTGTCCTTGATTTTTTGTTGAAAACCGCGCACGATTGCCAATGTCAAGGAATTGACTAATATCGCAAGCGCAATGCTCACCACTGAAATCCGGAGCACAGGCCTCGATACCCGAAGCCCGAGGTGCTTTTGACGAATCAGCCTAGAAGATATGAAGCGCTCAAATGACAAATTAAAAAGTTTACAAGTCCAAAAATACACAAAGGTTTTGGCATCTATTGCGCTGCTCTCATTTTTGCTCAACTCTTGTGGCTTATTTCCTGCAAAGGCTTTCACGCCAACACCCGTTCATTTTGCCGAAACAATAGTCATTGAGGAGGCGTCTAACGCATTAGTAGATCATGCTGAAATTACACCGCAGCAAAAACCTAACCTTGCTGCTCCTCAACTCGGTATAGACCGCTTACATCTTTTTGTCGATTCTTTAGCAGGAAAACGCATTGCGGTAGTCGCGAACCAAACATCAGTCGTAAAAGGCGTTCATCTAGTGGATACCTTACTTTCATTGAAACTCAATGTAGTAAAGGTATTTGCCCCTGAGCACGGTTTTAGAGGCGATGCCGATGCTGGTCAGCACATCGGCCACAGCACCGACGACAAAACAGGGCTTCCCTTGGTTTCGCTTTATGGCTCCAACAAAAAACCAACCGACCAACAACTTGCCGATGTAGATATCGTTCTTTACGACATTCAAGACGTCGGAGTGCGTTTCTACACCTATATTTCCACCTTACATTACGTGATGGAAGCCTGCGCCGACAACAGTAAGCAATTAGTTGTTTTAGATCGACCCAATCCAAATGGTCACTACATCGACGGCCCGGTTCTTGAATCGCAGTACAAATCATTTGTCGGGATGCACCCTGTGCCTATCGTCTACGGCATGACCATCGGTGAATACGCCATGATGATCAACGGCGAAGGCTGGTTGCACGACAGCAAACGCTGCCAACTTTGGGTCATTCCTTGCAAAAACTACAAACACAAACTACCTTATAGCCTTCCGGTGGCGCCTTCTCCTAATTTGCGTACAGACGCCGCAATTGCGCTGTATCCTAGCCTTTGCTTATTTGAAGCCACTACAGTTAGTGTGGGTCGTGGCACCGACAAACCTTTCGAAATTTACGGACATCCAAAATTCCCGGTTGGCAGCTATCAATTCATGCCTATCCCGACCGTTGGCGCAAAAACGCCCCTACACATGAATAAAATTTGCCAAGGTATAGAACTTACCCAAAGCAAAAGACCTTATCAAATCAATCTGAATTACCTCATTGAAGCCAAAGAACTACTCGGAGACACCAATGTTTTTATAGACCAAACTGCGTTTTTTAACCGTCTAGCCGGTACCGCCACTTTAAAGGAACAACTAGACAAAGGTTGGTCTGCAAGAGAAATCAGGGCCACATGGAAGCCCGGGCTCGACGCTTTTTTACAAACGCGCAGCAAATACTTACTCTACGAGTAAAATAGAGAAGGACTCAGCAATAAGAAAGTATTTAGAATTACAGTTTGGCGTCTAGCACTTGCTGCGCCATATCGGCCATATAGGCATCTAATTTTGCCTGAAGCTGTGGATCAAAGGCGCCAAGCATGCGCGCTGCCAACAAACCTGCATTTTTAGCGCCGTTTAGCGCAACTGTTGCTACAGGAATACCATTGGGCATTTGCAAGATCGAAAGGATGGAATCCCAGCCGTCTATAGAATTTGAAGATTTAATTGGAACACCAATTACAGGCAAAGAAGTCATGGAGGCGGTCATGCCTGGTAAATGTGCTGCACCACCGGCTCCGGCGATAATCACTTTGATACCACGACCCGCTGCGGCCTTGGCATAGGTAAACATTTTTTCCGGTGTGCGGTGCGCAGAAACCACCTCAGCTTCAGTTTCTATACCAAATTCGTGGAGCATTTTTTGTGCTTCTTGCATAATTGGCCAGTCAGATTTACTGCCCATAATGATGCCTACTTGTATCATGCGGTTGGGTTTGGTTCGTTATCCTCGACAGGATTACCTGCGGTTACTTGTTGTTTCACTTGCTTGGGCATACTGCCGTAGTGAATGGTGTTGTCGATGTCGGTGGTCATTTGATCGAGCGGTTGAACGAGGGCTTCTTCGGTTTCTTTGAGAATGCCTTCAAGGTTGAGCTCAGATTTCATTTCTTGACCGGACTTGCGAATTTCTTGCTGGAGGTCGTTGGATGCGTTGCGGATTTGATACAGTGCTTGACCTAAGGTCTTAGCGATGCCAGGCACACTCTTGGAGCCAAAAAACATCAGGACCACAAAGACAATGACAATAACCTCAGAGCCCGCGACGTCGCTTAAAAAAAGTGGAATGCTCAGCATAGGGCAAAGCTACAAAGAAAAGTATTAGGATTGCTGCATTTTGGCAATGATTGAAGCGGTCATGCTTTGCGGAAGAAAAGGCATGAGAACTTTAATCAAGAATGTAAATTGAAACTCGGAAATACAAATCACTTTACCCTTCTCCATGGCACGGTATCCTTTTAGAGCAGTTTTTGCTGCACTTGCAGCACCATCGAACATTTTAGAACCTCCAAAACCGGCTACTTTGGCAAATTCGGTTGCTACAGGCCCTGGACAAAGTGCGGTAACGGTGACACCGCTTCCTTTGAGCTCATGCGCTAAGCCTTGTGTATGCGACACAACAAAAGCTTTGGTGGCGAAATAAGTGTTTTGATATGGGCCAGGTAAAAAACCTGCTGTGCTTGCTGTTTGCAAAATTTTACCTTTTCCTCTGGCTTTCATGTCCTTGCCAAACAAATGCGTCAGCTTGAGGAGCGCCATTACGTTGAGGCGAACCATTTCGACATCTGCCTCGAGGTCGCGGTCTAAAAAAGCGCCTTTCCCTCCAAAACCAGCATTGTTGAAAAGGTAGTCTACCTGCCAACCATTTTGCTTGACCTCATCATAGACTGCTTGCGAAGAGCCTACCACGCTGAGGTCTTTTTGAATGACTTGCACCGCGACGTTATATTTTTGAACGAGTTCTTCTTTTAAGCTATCGAGCAATTCTTTTCTTCTCGCTACCAAAATCAAATCTCCTCCTTTGGAGGCATGGATGCGTGCGAATTCTTTTCCGATTCCGGATGACGCGCCGGTGATAAGTGCAGTGTTTTTCATGGATAAGTAACGATTTGTAAGGACGTATTGTTTATAGTTGAGCAAAAATAGCATGATATTCTGCTTCATGGATTACAATGAATGATGCATTTCCTTGAAGCATGTCTTGAATGCGCAGTAAATCAGGGAATTGCTGCACCTCAAATGCGTAGGAAAACCATTTAGAACCAATTTGTTGTAGTTCTGTAAATTGATTGGGCGAAGTAATTTTGTACAACGACCTACCATTCTCGAGTTTTCTAAATTGAGGAAAGACCATTTTGATTGTATCTTCGTGCAAAGTTAAAACAAACATGCAAGAGCTCTCTGACAAAGACAAAGAAATATTGGCCTTGGCCAAAACCAACTTCAAGGCCAATCAGGTAGTCCTACGGAAATGGAATAAAACCAAACCCAAAGATTTAGACCAGCGCTTCAGCAAAGCCCACGAAAAAGACTTTGCCAAGCGCGATTGCCTCAGCTGTGCCAATTGTTGCAAAACTACCAGCCCTATTTTTCGACAGCCAGACATCCGCCGCATGGCCAAATCCTTGCGCATGAAAGAAAGCCAGTTGGTAGCACAGTATTTAAGACTCGATGAAGACGACGATTACGTCCTGAAAACCTCTCCCTGCTTTAATTTACTTCCAGACAATACTTGTGCTGTTTATGAAGACCGCCCCCTTGCCTGCCGAGAATATCCACACACGGATCGCAAAAACATGTATCAAATAATGGACTTAACAGCCCAAAACACGCTCATTTGCCCCGCTGTGGCAAGCATCGTGGAGAAAATCGTGAATAGCTGAAATTGCTGAAAAAAACCTAAATTTGCCCATCAATCAAAAGCCCCTATGGAACAGGTTCAACCTTATATCCCGCAACATAAAATCCGCATTGTAACCGCCGCGGCCCTTTTCGACGGACACGACGCCGCTATCAACATCATGCGCCGTATCATTCAGGCCACCGGCTGTGAAGTGATCCACCTCGGCCATGACCGCTCAGTTGAAGAAGTGGTCAACTGTGCCATTCAAGAAGATGCTCAGGCCATTGCCATGACCTCCTACCAAGGCGGTCATATGGAATATTTCAAATACATGCACGATTTACTCCAGGAAAAAGGAGCGCCACACATCAAAATTTTTGGCGGCGGCGGAGGTACCATTTTACCTTCGGAAATTGCTGAACTACATGGTTACGGCATTACGCGCATCTACCACCCTGACGATGGCCGCTCAATGGGGCTGCAAGGCATGATCAACGACCTCATTGAAAAATGTGATTTCGCGGTCGGTAAAGCCAAAGCAGAAAGTGCGCTAGAAACCCTTGCCCAAATCGAGCACAAAAACATACCAGCTATTGCCCATTGCATCAGTGCAGCCGAGAACTTCCCCGAAGAAAACGCTGCCCTTTTAAATGCACTGCGCGAGGCCGGAACCAAAAATGCGATTCCTGTACTCGGCATTACCGGTACGGGCGGCGCCGGAAAATCTTCTTTGGTAGATGAGCTCGTGCGTCGTTTTTTACTCGACTTCCCCGACAAACAGCTCGCGGTGGTGTCTGTAGACCCCTCCAAAAGAAAAACTGGCGGCGCACTCCTCGGAGACCGCATCCGCATGAACGCCATTAAAAGTCCGCGCATTTACATGCGTTCTTTAGCTACGCGTCAGTCTAACTTGGCGCTCTCCAAGCATGTGGCGGAAGCTATCTCAATCTTGAAAGCTGCTAAATACGACCTCATTATTTTAGAAACCTCAGGAATTGGCCAATCTGATACCGAAATCCTCGATCATTCCGATGTGTCTTTGTACGTCATGACACCTGAATATGGCGCAGCAACGCAACTCGAGAAAATCGACATGCTGGACTTCGCCGACGTCATTGCACTCAACAAATTTGACAAACGCGGCGCACTCGATGCCCTGCGCGATGTCAGAAAGCAATACCAACGCAACCACAACTTATGGGAAAGCCAAGTAGACGACATGCCAGTTTACGGCACCATTGCATCGCAGTTCAACGACCCAGGCATGAACACCCTCTACAAAGTGGTCATGGACCACGTCGTTCAAAAAACGGGCGGAGACCTCCAATCTACTTTTACCATTACCCGCGAGATGTCGCAAAAGGTGTTCGTTATTCCGCCAGAGCGTACGCGCTATCTTTCCGAAATTTCTGAAAGCAACCGCGCCTACGACAAATGGGTAGAGCAACAAGTGGCTGTCGCAGAAAAACTTTACGGATTCCACCTTTCCATAAACGCGCTTCAAGCTTCGGCGCTAGAAGACAAAGACCGCCTCATCAAATCTTTACAAGAGGCATTTGAAACAGAAAAACTCAATTTTGACCCAAAAAACTGGGAAATTCTCCAAAATTGGACCGCTAAAAAACAGGCCTACAAAAACCCAACTTACGAATTCAAGGTTCGAGACAAAGTATTGAGTATCCAGACCCACACTGAGTCTTTATCGCATTTGCAAATCCCAAAAGTAGCCACCCCTAACTACCAAAGCTGGGGCGACATCTTGCGTTGGGTCTTGCAAGAAAACGTACCTGGCGAATTCCCATACACCGCAGGGCTCTTTCCTTTCAAACGCGAAGGCGAAGACCCAACCCGCATGTTTGCCGGCGAAGGCGGCCCTGAGCGCACCAACAAGCGTTTCCATTATGTTTCTTTGGGCATGCCCGCCAAACGTTTGTCTACAGCTTTTGACTCCGTTACCCTCTACGGCAACGACCCCGACTTGCGCCCAGACATCTACGGCAAAATCGGAAACTCCGGAGTTTCTATTTGCTGCCTAGACGATGCTAAAAAACTCTATTCCGGTTTTGACCTCAGCCATCCAGCTACCTCTGTATCCATGACCATCAACGGGCCGGCACCAATGCTCTTGGCTTATTTCATGAATGCCGCAATTGATCAAAACTGTGAAAAATACATCAAGGCCAACGGTTTAGAAGCTGAAATTGAAGCCAAAATTGCCGCTATTTACAAAGCCAAAGGAACAGCTCGGCCAGCTTATCAAGGCGCCTTACCTGAAGGCAACGACGGCCTTGGTCTTATGCTCTTGGGCGTTACCGGCGATCAAGTGCTACCAGCTGCCATCTACGCTCAAATTAAAGCCGATACCCTCAAACAAGTGCGCGGTACTGTGCAGGCAGACATCCTCAAAGAAGACCAAGCACAAAACACTTGTATTTTCTCGACCGAATTTGCTTTGCGCCTCATGGGAGATGTTCAAGAATACTTCATTGCCAACGGTGTGCGCAACTTCTATTCGGTCTCTATTTCTGGCTACCATATCGCCGAAGCAGGCGCCAATCCTATTACCCAATTGGCCTTTACACTTGCCAATGGTTTCACTTATGTAGAATACTACTTAAGCCGAGGCATGGACATCAATGAATTTGGCCCGAACTTATCGTTCTTTTTCTCAAATGGCATTGACCCTGAATACGCTGTCATTGGCCGCGTGGCGCGCCGCGTGTGGGCGAAGGCTCTTGCGCGCAAGTACGGAGCAAACTCCCGTGCTCAAATGCTCAAATACCATATCCAGACGTCTGGGCGCTCCTTGCATGCACAAGAAATCGATTTCAACGACATCCGCACCACCCTGCAAGCACTTTATGCCATCTACGACAACTGCAACTCTTTACACACCAACGCCTACGACGAAGCCATTACTACGCCAACAGAAGAATCTGTGCGCAGAGCCAT
>JAIXXP010000084.1 GCA_027490665.1 Cryomorphaceae bacterium
CTTTCAAAGAAAGCATCCTATGGCCGAAAAAAAAGTCACCCGTCAAGAAGATTACGCAACCTGGTACAACGACCTCGTTTATAAAGCCGACCTCGCAGAACACTCCGATGTCCGCGGCTGTATGGTCATCAAACCTTATGGCTATGCCATTTGGGAAAACATGCGTGACGTCCTAGATGCCAAATTCAAAGAAACAGGCCATTCCAATGCCTATTTTCCACTTTTTATCCCGAAAAGTTATTTAAGTAAAGAAGCTGCCCACGTCGATGGCTTTGCCAAAGAATGTGCTGTCGTCACACACTATCGCCTTAAAAATGCCGAAGACGGCAGTGGCGTTATTGTCGACCCAGACGCCAAATTGCAAGAAGAACTCATTGTTCGCCCCACCTCAGAAACCATCATCTGGAATTCTTATAAAAAATGGATTCAATCTTACCGCGACCTCCCAATTCTCATCAATCAATGGGCTAACGTTGTCCGTTGGGAGATGCGCACGCGCTTGTTCTTGCGCACCGCCGAATTCTTATGGCAAGAAGGGCACACTGCTCATGCCACCAAAACAGAAGCTATTGCCGAGGCTGAACAAATGCTAGATGTCTACGCAGAATTTGCAGAAAACTATATGGCCATGCCCGTGCTCAAAGGTCGCAAGACCGCAAGTGAGCGCTTTGCCGGAGCAGAAGACACCCTTTGTATAGAAGCCCTCATGCAAGACGGAAAAGCTTTGCAAGCAGGCACGAGTCATTTCCTTGGCCAAAATTTCGCCAAAGCATTTGAAGTGAAGTTTGCAGACAAAGAAGGCAAGCTAGACTACGTTTGGGCCACTTCTTGGGGTGTATCTACACGCCTTATGGGTGCCCTGATCATGACACATTCTGATGACGAAGGCTTGGTTGTACCGCCTGCATTGGCACCCATTCAAGTGGTGGGTGTGCCCATTTACCGCACCGAAGAAGAACTCGAACAAATCAATGCCAAATTCCAACAATTGGCTCAAGAATTTAAGGCGAAAGGTATCCGCTTCAAATACGACAACGACGACAACCGCCGTCCGGGGTGGAAATTTGCAGAATACGAAACGAAAGGTATACCTGTGCGTTTGGCCATGGGCCCAAGAGACCTTGAAAACGGTAAAATTGAAGTTGCTCGTCGCGATACCAAAACCAAAGAAACCCTAGATTTTGACAACTTGGTGGTCGCAATTGAAGCGCTCCTCCAAGACATCCAACAAAATCTCCTCCAACGCGCCAAAGACTTCCGCGCGGCCAATACCCACACCATAGACTCCTATGATGCTTTCAAAGTAGAAATTGAAAAAGGAGGCTTCTTTTTAGCGCACTGGGACGGCACGCCAGAAACCGAAGAGCTCATCAAGCAAGAGACAAAAGCAACCATTCGTTGCATTCCTTTTGATCAAGCGCCAGAAACAGGCGTTTGTATGGTCACCGGTAAACCTTCTGCTGGTCGTGTTGTATTTGCTAAAGCTTATTAATGGGTGTTTTTGCTTTTAAAGATTTTATTGTCCATCAAGACAACTCTCCTTTAAAAGTCAATACCGATGCCATTTTACTAGGCGCAGCCATTCCTTTTGTTCCCGACAACTCCTCCGTTTTAGAGGTTGGTACAGGCAATGGTGTCATTGCTTTGCTGCTCGCACTGCGTTTTCCAACTGCACAACTTACCGGCATAGACCCTCATTTGGGTGCCTTTTCCGACGTGCAACTGAATTTTCAGCAGTCTCCGTATCATGACCGCCTACGCGCACGTAACTGTTCATTAGCTGAACTTCCAGTCTCAGATCAATACAATATCATTGTTTCGAATCCGCCGTACTTCATCGATAGTCTAATTACTGAAGATCCTAATGGTCAACAGGCAAAGCATTTGTCTGCCGAGGCCTATTTTGAGCTTTTAGAAGAGATGCAATCAAGAATGACAAAAGAGGGTCAATTGTGGCTGATTCTACCTCCAAATGTGGCTAGGCAAACCATCGATTTTTTTGCAATTAGAGGCTTGTTTTGTACCTATAAACTGCGGTTTCATGCCCATCCGTCCAAACCCGATAAACGCTGGATTGTATGTTTTCAAAGCCAAGAAAGCGCATGTAGAGAGCAGGAATTTTGCATTCGAAATGAAGATGGAACTTACCATGCAGATTACCGCCAAATAGCTGGTAGGTATCACGACCGGCTGATTTAAATTTTCTTTTTGAGGCGAGATAAATCTGTACTCAGGCCAATGGTCTGAATACTGCCTGCTTTTGAGTAAAATTGAATGGCGTAATCGAGATCAAAGCGTTTTACGTGCAGGCGTGTGCCAAAAGAAAATCCTGCCAGACCGGGAAAATCGGTGAGCTTGAGTTGCTGACGCCTGTTGTAATCAAAGCCCATGCGCATCTGTATGGCGCCTTTTGGGATGAGTTCAAGCTGAAAGTGCAAGTGATTGGCGATTTTCTCTCCTAAATTAGGAATGTATACTTGAATGGTGTCACCAGTTAAGGGATCTAGTGTTTCTTTGGCGTTGGGGTCGAGCCAAATATTTTCTGGTCGGTTGAGGGAATGCCCCACTAAATGAAAGCGAAAGGGGGCATGGGCCAAGCGGTAACTTACGGCAGCGTAGATATCTAACGGAAGCACCGATTGCGCCTGCGGGGTGTAATCTTTGAAAACAAAACCCGCGTTGCGTACGCCAATGGAGGCAATGAAGAGTTCCTTCGGGTGAATAATAAGTGCCGAGAGGCTTGTGGAAACGCCATAAGCACTGAAGCGTTCTAAATTAGAACCCAGTAAATTGAGTTGTGCGCCAATTCGAAAATACGGGTTGGGTGCGTAGCTATAGCTTGTTCCGATGTTGTAATCAAGCGCATTAAAAGTGCCGGTTTGCACACCTTCAATTGAAGTTTGATTAAAAGTACCGTAGTTCATGTAACGGATGTAAGGTGCAAAAACACCCCATTTTGTTTTGAAAGCACTGACGAGTGTGCCGTAATGTACGCCGCTCGGTAAAATACCGACTGAGGTATGAAATTGCTGGGCATGTTTGGCGTCTAAAATGGCCGCCTGATCTAAGCTTAAACTCACTTCTTTGTCGTTGACAGCGTAGAGCCTGCCACCAACACCTGCGTTTTTAGCATTATTGAGCTGATTGAGGTAGCTAAAGGAGCTGGTGCCCCAAGTATATTGAGCGCTTGCACTGAAAACAACACCGAAAAGAAGGAAGCAAATAATTTTCATAGTCCTAAAACGCATAATGTCCGTTCTGATTGTGAAAATACAATAAAAAATGGCGTCAATTACTTTGGAACAATAATTGTATAAAGCCACATCATGAAGCCTACAAGTATCCATTACAGCCAATTTGAAAGCCTCTATGCTGCGCAGCAAAGGTTTTTCAAGCACATCATTGCCCGCTATTTTGACGGCGCTCAACAACAAGATGTACTCCAAGATTTCTCTATTCATTTGTTTGCATTACTGACCCAAAAGCAGGCAGAAAATGCCCATCTTTTTGATTCAAAAGCTTGGTTAAGAACTGTTTTAGTTCATTTTTGTATTTCTCAGCTCCGCAAAGACCAAGCGCAAAAAAATAGTGTTTGGAAGCAAACAACGGTTCAACATATTATTGTTGCCAAGGAGGCTACGCTTCATCAAGAACTTGAAATACAAATGTTGTATCAACAGGCACTAGGTTGTGTGACTAAAAAAGAAGCACTTGTCTTAAAGATGAAATACGAATACAAGCGCAGCACCAAAGAAATTGAGCGCAGATTAGAACTTCAGCACGTTGATGTATTGATCGCGCGCATCAAGGCAAAAATCAAGAAAAAAATGGGTAGGGTTGATCTCGACTGGCTATAAATTGCTTAAGTTGGTTTTACTTCATTCAGAAATCGAGGTGTCTTTCCTTTTTTTCTAGATAGATGTCGGCAATAGTTACTAAAATGCCGGTTTCTTCAACGTCGCCAAAATCGGCATTGACGGCAGTGTCAAAAGTGCGCATTGTAGGCGAGAGGTTCATGTAGATGTTCATGAGCGGCGGAATAAACGTGCCGCGCTCGCGCACATACAGATTGAGTACCTTGAATCCTTCTTTAAAGTCGAGGTCTTTGATGAGTTGTAGGTATTCCGCTTCGTTGCTTTTGTAATTGAGCGGATGATACGCACGAATAAGCTGGTCAGGATCCTTGAAATAGCATTGCAAAAAGTTCAATAAAAAATCGCGACTTTCTCTGTTGTAATCGGGGTACATCGTGACTTTTCCAAAGAAATACTTCACTTCTGGGTAGAAGCGGATCAGAGCCCCCAGGCCATCCCAGATGTTGTCCAGGGCAAACAAGCCTTTTTTAGGGTTTACATTAGGTTGGTAATTGGGTTGTACCCAACTGCGGCCTAATTCAATGGTGTAGGGCAAGAACTCCGTTTGAAAGGTAGCACTGAATTCGAAATAGTGCACTGTTGATAATTGGTAGTCGCCGTTTGCATCTTTTGCGTCGGCACATACTTTATAGCGGTAACCGCCAATAATTTCTTGATCTTCAACCGACCACACAATGAGTTGTTCGTAGGCGTAGGGGCCGAAGTCGTGGTCGTCGAGGTCAAGTTCCTCGCCTGTGCCGCCACCAGCTGCACGAAAAGTAAGTTCGCGCAAGCGTCCAATTTCTCGGAGCACGTTAGGAGCATTAGCGGCATTTACGCGGTAAATTTCGTTTCCACCTTTACGGGTGCTGCGCAGAAAGCGCGCAGGGCTCAATTCTTGTCGAAGAACAGCGCTATCAATAGGGTCAATGAGTTTTTTCATAGCTTGATTTAAGGCTGTAGACGTGGTTTTTTACCCAATTGGCGGCCGTGTAGTCGTCTAGGTTTGCAGGGATATCTTGTGGTGTGAGGGCTTGGCCAATAACAAATGAGATTTGGCCGTTTTTTTGTTTGTACATTTCATCGGCAAGCAGGAACATTTCGACATTAGCTTTTATGCCCAAGCGTTTGCGCCAGCGATTCACGCGGTAAAAAGTTTTAGACAAGCGACCTTCGATGTAAATGGGTACAATTGGCCTGTTTAATTCTCGGGCGTAGCTTATAAATGTTTTTTTCCATTCGGGTTCAACGATTTGTCCATAATGAATGCGCGTCACCATTCCAGCAGGAAAAATAATAACAGCTTGCTCTTTTTGAAAAGCACTCCGGATATTTTGACGCACACCTCCATGGTTGCGACCAAATTTATTGATACCCACAAAAAGATTTGATAGTTGTGTGATATTGAGCAAAAGATCATTGACAATCAAAGCTACATCTGGTCGTATTTTGCGCAAGGCGTGGATCAGTGCTACGCCATCCATGCCCCCTAACGGATGATTCAAGGCGAGAATTACGCCTCCGCTAGCTGGAATGTGCTCTAAACCCCGAACCTCGATGTCTATTTGAAAATAGTCGATGATGGCCTCGCAAAAGTCGTGGTCTTTGAGGTGTCCTTTGGCCTTAATAAATGCGTTTATTTCGTCCTGATGCAGTTTGCGCTTCAAAAAAGCAAGCACAAAACGTGGCAGCCACTTGAGTAAACGTGGATTTTTACTTTTTATGAGTGCTTCAATATCGATGTAATCCTGCTGAGACATACTGCAAAATTAAACGGAAAAATCAAATGCGAGTTCAAGTCCATCAAAAGCTAAGCTAACATGCGGTGGTAGTTTTGAACAGACTTGCTCGTGTAAGCCAAAGAGATGTGAAATGTGTGTCAAATAACTCTGTTTGGGCTTGAGTTCATCAATAAGATCGAGCGCCTCCTCCAAGTTAAAATGCGAGGGATGGACATATTCATGAAGCGCATTGATAATAAGAATATCGAGATTTTTGAGCTTTTCTCTTTCTAAAGCTGAAATCGTTTTTGCATCTGTAATGTAGGCCAATTTGCCAATTCTAAAGCCGAGTACTTGCATTTTGTGGTGCCAAACTTCAATGGCGTCAATTGGGTAGTTATGAAGTATAAACGGCCCTTTTTCTAAATGGTTGATTTGGTATTTAGGCACTCCAGGATAAGGATTTTCTTCAAAAGCATAGTGAAATTCTCTTTTGAGTGCTAGTTCTACTTTAGGAGTACAATAGATTGGAAAGGCAGCTTTATTTTGATGATTAAAGGCGCGAATATCGTCAAGGCCAGCAATGTGGTCTTTGTGTTCGTGGGTTAAAAGAATGGCATCTAGCTTTTGAATCTTGGCTCTAAGCATTTGTTGGCGAAAATCGGGGCCGGCGTCAATTGCAAATGTCAGATGTGGGAGTTCAATAAGGACGCTTGCCCTGAGTCGTTGGTCTTTAGGGTCTGAAGATTGGCAGGTAGGGCACTGACACGCAATAACTGGAACGCCTTGTGAGGTGCCAGATCCCAAGAAAGTGAGCCTACCGGTTCTAAGTGCGCTCATTTATAATTGGATTTAAATCGATGCGTTTTTGCCCAGTGGGTTTGCGCATGAACTGATGCACGATGGTTTTGTTGTCTCGGTTTTCTTTCTCAGTTTGAATATATCTGCTCCAGTGCATTGGCTCTTTGCCATGAAAATGAAAAGGCGCGTAGCCATAACCTCTGTAAATACCATTTTCAATCCAAACCAAGCTTTTTTCGCCTTTTATTCGGCCTTTGTCGACCAAAAAGAAGGTGTCTCCGTTGAATTGAAGTTGATCAATATATGACTGAACTCTTTGATTATAAGAGGAGGGCTCTTCTTCTTGAACACAAGCGCCTTTGCATTGGTGAATAGTGTATTGAAAACAAGCGCTTTGCGTTGGGTATAGGTAGCAGAGTTTCTGGCAAAGCTCGAGTTTCTCGGCTATGTGTTCGAGGTAACTTTGCGCATCTTTGCGGGAACTGAACTGCAATAAAGGCTCTTCATTTTTTTTGGCAGTACTCTCAATCTTGAGGCGCAAATAGCCATCGAAGTCTTGCTGGTCATAAAGTCCAAAAGGAAACAAGCTTTTGCGCAACTTGCGGTTGTATATGGGTTTGTGTTCTTTGATGAGGTTAGATTCAAGCAACATCGCAATCAGTTCGGAGCCCGTTAGTTCGTATTCAACCCGACAGATATCTTGGATCATTTGCTGCCCCTTGGCAGTTTTGGTGTTGCGCAAATGCTGCTCGATGCGTTTTTTGATATGAATGCTTTTTCCAATATAAATGAGCTGATTGAACTCGTTGTAAAGTTTGTAGACGCCAGTTTTGTTGGGAAGCTCTTCGATACTTTCTAAACTGAGGTTAGGATGCACTGACTTCGGGTTGAGGACGTCTTGAATAAAAGTACTGAGCTGATTTTTGTCTTGTTGAATGAGCATAGTGAAGAGCGCTGCAGTGGCTTTTGCATCGCCGTCGGCGCGGTGGCGCGCTGCATTAGGAATGCCTAAATCGGTGCAAATTTTACCAAGGCTATACGAAGCGTGACCGGGAAGCACAATGCGCGAAGCGCGCACTGTACACAGTTGGGGCATTCTGAATTCATAACCCAAGCGCTTGAATTCACTTTTGAACATACCGTAGTCAAAAGCCACGTTATGGGCCACAAAAACGCAGCCTTCGCAAAATTCAATTATTTGCTTGGCGAGTTCGTAAAACTTTGGTGCAGCGGCCACCATTTTGTCTGTGATGCCAGTGAGGCGCACAATAAATTCGGGAATGGCTTGTTCAGGATTGACCAAACTCTGAAAGTGGTCAATGACTTGCGTGCCGTCGTGTTTGTACATCGCCAATTCCGTGATTTTGGAATCTTTGGTGTTGCCTCCTGTGGTTTCGACATCGACGATAACGTAGTTCATGTGTACGAAGTTAGAAAAAAGCGCGGCTCTGCGTTTTTGTCTGTTTCAAAATTTTCGTTTTCTTTGACAAAAATTTATTTCCAATGAAAACCATCCTGCTTTTTAGTCTGCTTTTGACATTTTCTGCGCTCCACGCACAAAGCAACCTTAGTATTTTTAACAACAATGGCCAGTCCTTTTATGTGGTTCTGAACGGCATTCGCCAGAATTCAAAACCAGAAACTAATGTTCAAGTGGCCCAAATCAAAAATGGCAGCTATGCCGTTAAAGTGATTTTTGCCGACGGTAAAACACCAGATATCGATAAAAACTTCATGATTGATGCTCCTTACGATATCACCACCCGCATTGTCTTTAAAAAAGGCAAGGGTAAGTTACAGCTCATGGGCATGGAACCCACCCAAGGTGTGATCCAAGAAGCAGTGGTATATCGCCCGACCGATGCGGCGGTTTATTCAGACGCTACCACAACTATTCAAACTATGCCTGCTTCCGGTTCGACGACTATTCAAACAACAGGAACAGGAAATACTGCGGGTATCAATATGAACGTCAATGTAAGTGAAACACCAAACACAACGATTCAAACTTCGAATACGAATACCACGACAACCACCACCACGACAACTGGAAGTATTCCAGATGAAAACGTCAATTTAAACATGAATTTGTCATTAGGAGGTGTAAACGTCAACCTCAATGCAAATGCGAGTGCAACTGGATCAGGAACTGGTCTGGGTAGTGGTGTTTCTGTAACTGAAACCACGACTTCTTCAAGTACTACGACGACATCTTCAAGTTCAATGACAACCACAGGTTCTAATGGTGCTGTAAACCAAGGAAGCAATCAGGTAAGTGCCAATATTCAGTTAAATGGAAATTCACAGGTTGCTCAGAATCAACAGAATCAACAAAACGTGCAACATCAACAAGTGATTACTCAAGTACAACAAGCGCCATTGTCTAATAGGGTAAATTGCACCAAAACAATGAACCGCTTGGAGGCATTTAAAGTAGAAATGCAAGATCAATCCTTTGAGGAGGATCGCCTAGAAGCACTGCAACTGGCGATGAAAAGCACTTGTTTAACGACGGCTCAAGCAGAGCAGCTCATCGACTTATTTACCTTTGACGAAAACCGTTTGGAGGTCGCTAAATACTTATCAGATCGCCTGACCGACCGCGATAACGCCGGAGCACTTACCAAAAAGCTCACTTTCGACAGCAGTAAAATGGAATACCGCCGCTACATCAGTGAGTAACGACGGTATTACCTAACTTTTTGAATCGAAGAGCTTAGATCTGAACGACCTTATCTTTAGGGTGGCGCACTTTGAAGTCGTAGTCAAAGGTTTGGTTATCTTTTGCTTTGAGCTTCAGGTTCCATTCAATGAGTCCGGTTTTCTCGTCGATTGTACCTTTTCCTAAATTTGATTTCTCAATGGTGATTTCAGGGTTGGTAGTGAGCGGAATTTGATCCTGAATAATGAGTTCAATTTCAGAAGACTTCAGGTTGCGTACCTCAATGTTGTAGGCAAAGCTGCGTTCCTTTTTGTCTTGAATAATGCGCTCTTTGCTTTGGTTTTTCAAGAGCGTACGCTTTACTACTATATTTGGATCTTTACCTAACGACAAATTGAGGGTGTCGTCCATGGTTGTAGGGTCGAGGTAGGTTTCGCCGATGTAAGTGCCATCAAAGAAGATGTTGGCTTTAGCCGGCACGAGCTGAAGTTCGTCTAGTTTGGTCATTTGGGCAACCAAATACACACCCGGGTCTAGCTTCGGAACAGCATAATAGCGGAAACTTGTGTTGAGCTCAGATTGCTTCACCAACACCATGCGCACCTGATTGTCTGAGGCAATGCTGTACTTAAGGTCTATCTTGACCTCGGCTGAAATGAGTTGTTGTACAATTGTAGTGAAAGCTTCTGCACCCTGTGCTACAGGTTCAAACGTAGCTCCACTTGTTGAGTACATAAAGCCCATATTCATGGCAGTACTGTTTACAGCGGGCATATCATCTAAATTAGCATCAGAACGGAGTTTGGCTTTTTCATTGAGCTGTTTTCTGAATTCTTGGTAGTCGATATACCACGGGCTGAGTTCGGGTTTGGTTTTGTTGGCGTAAGGGTTGTTTGTCGAGATGCTGAGCTTGACGTCGTCCCAGTCTAAGCCGGTTTGTTGACGTACTTGTGCTTTGTAGGTGAGACTGATTTTGCCTGTTTCTGCTTCGCTGCGGATGTCGTAGAGCGGCGTCCAGCCAGCGTTGGAAGCTAGGTAACTGAGGTCGATGCGCCCGCTCGCTGCTTCTTTAGCCATAAAGGTAATGATGATGCGCGGAATACCTTTGATTTCTGGAGTAGGGTTGTTTTGTTCGGCGTAGTTGCGCAGGTCGTTGAGTCGGGTGTCGAGGTCCGAGATGAGGTCGGTTTTCTTGACTTTTTGTCGGTCAAGACCACTGATTTTTTTATTGAGTTCAGAAACCTTAGTGGTGTAATAATCAACAGTAGATTTCAATAACTGAATGCTGTCATTTACCTTTCCTTGACCTTTGACTGCACCGTTCGAGATGATGATTTTGCGCGCAGCTACCAATACTTCAATTTCGTCGTTGATGTCGCGCAATTCAAAATTGATGAGTTTGATAGAGTCTTCGAGCACTTTAATGGCGTTGCGAACTTTGAGAGGGAGTTCGGTTGCAGTTACCTGCATATTCGGTTGCGGGTAGTAATATTCGTATTTGGAATCTAAAATAACCACGGCGCCGGTAGCTTTCACTTGAATAGTACCTGCTGAAATTTGCGGAGAAATGCCTTGAACAATGACCTCACTGAGGCCAGCTTTAACGGTGTAGTTGGCTTTGTGTTGCAACTGCGCGCCTTGGGTGTAGACGGTGACGCTGTGCAAACTGCTTTTGACTGTTACCTTATCGTTGGCAAAGAGGGAGCTAGCCAAAAGGGCAAAGGAGAGGAGTAAATTGATTTTCATAGGTGATTTTTAGATTTCAAAAACGTAAAAGTAAGGTCTTTATTATTAGTCGTATCTTTGTGGCAATGAAATTCGAAGACTACCATATTGACCAAAAGATTAAGGACCAACTAGAAGTGCTCGGTTTCAGACGCCCAACCGATATCCAATACCGTGCCATAAAACATATTTTGGACGGCGAAGACGTCATGGCTGTGGCGCAAACCGGAACCGGTAAAACCGCGGCTTTCGTAATTCCAGTGCTCAATAAACTACTCAAATATAAAAAACAAGCCAACAACTCTATTCAGATCCGCTGTATTGTTTTGGTACCAACCCGCGAACTTGCCCAACAAATTACAGGTGTTTTTGAGCAAATTGGCGCCCAAACTAAAGTAAAAGTCATTGGCTTGTATGGCGGTGTAGAGCAAGAAGCGCAAATCAAGCAATTGCAGGTGGGCGCAGAGGTGCTTATTGCTACGCCGGGCCGTATGTTTGACCTCATCTCGCAGGGCCACCTCGATGTATCGGGTGTGCACACCCTCGTTCTCGACGAAGCAGACCTCATGCTCGACCTCGGCTTTAACAAAGACATCCAAGACATCATCAAAAAAATTCCGGCCAAGCACCAAACCTTGTTTTTTACGGCCACCATCGATAAAAAAATCAAGTCTTTGGCCTACGACGTCGTTCGTTCCGCTATTCGTATTCAGCTATCTCCTCAAAATCCGGTCTCTAAGAATGTGCAGCACGCTGTTGCCTTCATAGAAATGGACGACAAGCGTTTTTTCTTAGAAAACATGATTGGTGAATACCCTGATGCGCGTTTTTTGGTATTTGCCAGAACTAAAGTGCGCGTCGAAAGAATTGTCAAGGCCATGGAGCGCGTTGGCGTACATGCCGAGGCCCTACACGGCGGTGTTCCGCAAAACGAACGTTTTGGACTTCTCGAAAAGTTCAGAGAGGGCAAAAACCAAGTACTCATTACTACAGATGTAGCTGCGCGCGGTATCGACATTCCAAACATGGAGTATGTCATCAATTATGACCTCCCAGACAACCCTGAAAACTACGTGCACCGCTGCGGCCGAACGGGTAGGGGCAATGCCTTGGGGCAAGCACTGTCGTTTTGCAGTAAGGACGAAATTCAGCTACTCGATGCCATAGAAGCCTATACCGGTGAAGAAGTCTTGCGCTACGAAATTACAGAAGGCGAGTACAAAGCCATTCTTTTTGACGCCGATGACCCTAACTACAACTGGCAAAAATTGTTAGATGAAAATTCAGATCCAGATTTTTGGGAGGATTAATTCATAAATAATTATTATTTTCATGAAAAATATATTTA
>JAIXXP010000023.1 GCA_027490665.1 Cryomorphaceae bacterium
GAAATGTAACTGGTGTAACAGCAGGAACAGCAACGATCACATACACTTACACCAACTCAAATGGTTGTACAAGTGCAGTAAGCACAACTGTAACGATCAACGCATTGCCAGTAGTTGCGCCAATTACAGGAACAACAACTGCGTGTGCAGGATCAACTACAACCCTTGCTTCTGTAACTGCAGGTGGAGTTTGGTCAACGGCCAATACCGCTACTGCAATCGTTGATGCAACAACAGGTGTTGTAACAGGTATTGCTCCTGCAGCAACGACCATTTCTTACACTGTTACCAATGCCAACGGCTGTGTGACTACAGTAAGTTCTCCATTGGTAGTGAATCCATTGCCAGTTGTTGAAGCCATCACAGGTGCAACAACCGTATGTGCAGGTTCAACGACCATCTTCGCTAGCTCAACTACAGGCGGTACTTGGACATCTGCTAACAACGCAGTTGCTTCAGTGAACGCTACAGGTGTTGTGTCAGGTGTAACAGTTGGTTTGACAACCATAACTTACACTGTAACCAATGCGAACGGCTGTACAAGCTCAGTAAGTGCAGACATCATTGTGAATCCACAACCGGTGGCACCAGTCATTACGGTAACTGGTCCAACAATGATCTGTCCGAACACCACAACTGATCTTTCTGTACCGGCTATCTTCACTAGCTACCAATGGAACAACGGCCTTACAACGCCATTGATCACAACAGGTCTAGCAGGAACTTACTGGGTAACGGTAACCAACGCACAAGGATGTTCAGTGAACTCTGCTCCGGTAGTGATTACAATTGGCGATACAATTGCACCAGTAATTACTGCACCAGCAGATATCACTTACAACCTCACTGCAGGTTGCTCGGTATCTGGCTTGAACATTGGTCAGGCAGTCGCAACCGACAACTGTACGGTACTTCAAGTAACGAACAACGCACCGTTCACATTCGGTATTGGTGCAACACAAGTTGTTTGGACGGTTTACGATGCCTTCGGTAACTCCACTACTGCTATCCAAACGATCACAGTAGTAGATACCATTGCACCGCAAATTGTTGCGCCAGGTAACGTAACGGTAGCTTCGAACATCAACTGTGAGGCAAGTGGCGTATTTATCGGAACTGCTACAGGTACAGACAACTGTGATTACACGATCACAAATAATGCACCGAGCATCTTCCCGTTAGGTACAACAACTGTAACCTGGACAATCACCGACGCAAGTGGCAACGTTACAACTGCTACGCAGACGGTAACTGTACTCGATACACAAGCACCATACGTGAATGTAACGGATGCATTGCTCACACTTGACTTACAAGGTCAGGCAGTTCTTGACTTCAGCATGATTGACGTCAATACTTCAGACAACTGTGGTATCGACACCATCATCTTCAGCCAGTTCTTGTTTACTTGTTCAGATGTAGGTAAAACACCAGTTGAGGTAACCGTTATCGATAACAGCGGCAACATTTCAATTGCCAATATTATGGTAACTGTAGTTGGTTCAGGAATCGACGCTGACTTTGATGGCATCGACGACTCTTGTGACGACTTCATCGACACCAACGCGATTGTCATTCCATCTGGTTTCTCACCAAACAAAGATGGTTACAACGATGTATTCGAGATCCTAGGTTTGGATAACTTCCAAACGAAGAGCCTCACGGTATACAACCGCCACGGTCTCTTGGTTTACCAAAATTCAACTTACGACAACACATGGGATGGTACACTCCTCAACACAGGAGAGCAAGTGCCAGATGCAACTTACTACTATCTACTTGAATTAGACAACGGTCAGTTGAAATCCGGATTCGTTTACGTCAATCGTGTACAATAACATTAAATAGCTTTGATCGATATGAAAATGAGCATCAATTTCAAAACCCTTGGGCTTCTCGCTATACTGAGCATTAACAACCTTGTTAGTGCTCAGGGCGACCCCAATTTCAGACAGAACCAACTGAATGTACTCCAACTCAATCCAGCGCAGGCTGGGGCAGGGGTGAATTCTGAAATCATCTGTTATGCAGCCAATCAATGGATCAACATGCCTGGTGCACCCAAGACCTATTTGACATCGGCTAACTTTAATGTGCTGAATAATTTTGGAATTGGCGCTACCGTTATGGGTGACCAATACGGCCCGGTCAATATGTCAAAAGGAGAAATCAATTTGGCTTACCATTTGAAGCTCAATGAAAAGTGGAAATTAGGTGTCGGCATGAAAATGGGCGTAACGTATACTACTGTAAATCTAGGCGAACTCACTATTATTGATCCAAACGATCCTTACATGGTAGGAACTTTGCGTTCTGGCATCAACTGGAATGCTGGTTTTGGTGGTTTACTTTATTCAAAGCGCTTCTATTTAGGTTATTCTATGCCAAATGTTTCCAAAACCAGTTTCTTGAACCACGACATGACGCTTTTTGTGGATACGAAATACGGCCATATTGCATACATTGGCGGAACTGTTCCCTTGAGTGAAAAAGTAGAATTGCGTCCAAATTTAGTCTATCGACAAATCAAAGGAACGCCATTGAATGTAGAGGCGAACACGATTTTTACCTTCGATAAAAAGTTTGATTTTGGTCTTACTTTCCAATACAATGCTTCAGTTGGCGCCATAGCGGGTATGCAAATTCGCGATTACCTCTATCTCGGTTATGCCTATAGTTATCCTATTAGCCAATTGAATCGTGTAACCATGCAATCGCATGAAATCGCTTTACGTTACCGTTTTTTGAATAAATGCGAGCGCACAACCAATCCGCGTTATTTCATCTAAAAGTTCTTGAAAAACGTGTCTAAAATTTGCCTAACCCTTATAGTCTTTTGCTTGAGCTTAACTGTTGGTTATGCCCAAAAGCTCCAACTCGAGAAAACTTGCTTCAGCACCAAATGGGAAGATTGGGGGACTAGAATTATTGGCGATAAAATGTACTGTCTATCAGCCGCATTTGCATGCGACTCTACCATGGTAGATCCATATACCCTAAAGCCTTATTCAGATTTATATGTGGTGAAGGGTTGTACATTAGAACCAGCGACCTTTACCACCAAAACTTTTGGAGCTGGTACATCCATGAGTTCTAACTTTTATGACGGGCAAATTAGTGGCAATAACAAAATTCTGTTTTTTACCAACAACCACGGTAAAGAACACAATTTGCGTTTAGGTATTTTTTATGCATTCAACGTCAACGATAAATGGTCAGATCCTTTGGTTTTTCCTTTCAATTCGCTTGATTACAACGTCAGTCATCCTTTTTACGACGAAAAAAACGGAAAACTTTATTTTGTCGCTGATAAGGGCGGCTTGTTAGAAAAAAATGAAGATATCTACGTATGTACATTTGATGGTAAGAACTTCGGTACCCCAGCAAAAGTTGACGCAGTAAATTCTCCATTAAATGAACTTGCGCCATTTGTTTATAAAGACACACTTTACTTTACCTCGAATGGTTACAATACCATGGGAGGTTATGACTTGTTTAAATTGGTCAACGGGAAGGTGGTTTCTTTGGGCCCAGATTTCAACTCCGTCCACGACGACCTCGCAATCATCTACGACAGCGACTCCTCAGGATACTTCACTTCTGATCGCTACAGTAAAGGTTCAGACGACGACATTATTCGCTTTGTCATCACCAAGGAAATACAAAAACCAATTGTAACTCAAGTACCGAACGATACTTTACCGCAATTGGCGACTTTAAGTACCAAAGAAGCCATCGAAAAGTTGGTTCAGACCAAGAACCAAATTGATTCGCTGCGTTTGGTAGCCAACGAAGCTGGGGTTTCTCCTGATTTATTTGCGTTCTTGAACATGGCTTTGGCGCAATATGAGAAAGATTTTCCAGAGAGTATGGAAGGCAAAAGCATAGATGAAATCAATACGAAAATAGCGGAGTTGCTTACAGTAATTACGTTGATCAATCAGCAAATTGATATCGCAGCCCCAAAACCAACCGAAACCAAAGTTGTGGCCCAACTTAAAGCCAATAAAGATACCGGCACCACCCTTGAAAACAAGCCGATTACTATTGATATCTTAGCCAATGACAGCATAGGTGCGGGTAGTTTTGATTTGAGCAGCATTGACCTCGACCCAACAACGCCAGGTATTCAGCAGCGCATCGTCAACGAGCAAGGGACTTGGCAAGTTCAAAATGGAAAGGTCACTTACCAGCCAAAAGATGGTTTTAACGGCTTTGCCAACCTCACTTATGTTGTGGCCGATCAAAAAGGTAATTTAAGCAATCCTGCGCTCATTACTATAGATGTATTGCCTGTCATTGCGGCGCCAATTGCCGAAAACGACTTCGCTCAAACCAAAGCGAACAAAGCTGTAACTATTGCCGTCACGCAAAATGACCTCAGCTTAGAGGGTGTCTTAGATTTAGCCAGCATTGATCTTGACCCGAACACCGCAGGCCAACAACTTAACATTACCAATAGCCAAGGCACTTGGTCAGTAGCGAATGGGGCCATTACCTACAAACCCGCTCAAGATTTCAAAGGCATGGCGATCATGAGTTATTCCATTAAAAACGATGGAGGTGTGGAATCTAACGTGGCTAACGTAACTGTCGATGTAGCCGCAGAGCCAGTTGTCAATGCTGTTAAAGTTGTAGCTAATAATGACGTAGCGACCACCAAACAAGGGCAAGCTGTGAATGTAGCTGTCCTGACCAACGACCTCGATCCAGAGGGCGCACTCGATCCAGCATCTATCGACCTCGACCCCACAACTGAAGGCATCCAGCAACTCAAACCTACCTCTCAAGGTACTTGGTCTGTTGCAAATGGCATCGTAACTTTTAGCCCTGCGCCAGATTTTGTCGGCAAGGCGAATTTGACTACTTATACGGTTAAAAACAAGAATGGAATTGTCTCGAATGTCGCGACGATCAGTATCGACGTTTTGGAGGTAGTTTCGGCACCTATTGCACAAAACGACCAACAGACAGCCAAGCCAGGTGAGCCTACTTTAATAGATATCGCTTCTCATTCTTCAGACCCTCTAGTTGCCATTGACCTCACCACCATCGATCTCGACCCAAGTAAGCCGGGTAACCAACAGCAAATCACCAATGCGCAGGGTACCTGGATCGTTGAAAATGGTAAAGTGAAATTCATTGCAGCTGAAGGCTTTAGCGGAACCGCGACTATTCCTTACACAGTTAAAAATACCAATGGTACACTTTCGAATGTGGCCTTGCTTTCTGTAGACGTTCCTGCAATTCAACTTCCAACAACAGCCAACAACTTTGAACTTGCAGTTGTTAACAGCATCATTGACCAATCAAAAATTGAGAACATTCACTTCGAGTTTGACAAATACGCCATTATTCCAGAATATCAGAAATACCTCCGCGGTTTGTCTATGTTGTTTAGTGCCAACCCCGAATGGCAAATCCATCTTTCTGGCCACACTGATAGCCTAGGTTCGAACGCTTACAACATCAACCTCTCCAAAAACCGCTCGGAGTCGGCTAAGCAATTCTTAGTGAGTTGTGGCATTGCAGCCGAGCGCATCACGTACGAATACCACGGTGAAGAAATCCATATTGCCACGAATAGCACTCCAGAGGGCCGCTATCAAAACCGTCGTGTAGAAATTGCGGTGTCTTTGAATGGCAAGAAGCTTTACGACACAGGGGTTCCGAAGTAGTTTAGTATCTGCCTTAGCTTATCGGATGATCGAAAAGCTCACTCTTCTATTTGCAGCGTCTACTTCAAGGGTTTTACCTGGATACTTAGTCTCGGTCTTTCCTCTAAAACTGACAACCAATCTTTCTTTAGCAATACCATTACTCACTAAATAAGTGGTAACTGCTTCTGCGCGAGCAGCAGAGAGTTTGTTATTGACGTCATTTTCTCCGTCTGTATCTGCATGGCCAACAACACCAATTTTGACACTTGGGTTGGTGTTCATGTAGGCAATAAGGTTATTTAGCGACTGGTGATACACAGGGTTGAGCCAAAATGACCCTTTCACAAACAACACTTCGTAAATACCGGCATCTGCGAGCGTTTTATTGTCATCGATATAAACGGTGTCGGTTTGCCCTTTAAGCACTTCTACACGTGTCTCGTAGCGCTCCACAACGGTGTCAATGGTTTGCATTTGGGTTTGAAGTGCTTGAACTTGTTTTTGCAACTCGGCAATTTTGGCGAGGTCGGCAGCTTGCAGGCGTGGGGTGTAGGTCCAATCTGCGTGGGTTTTGGCTTTGCCTAGGTAATAATTAAAGCCTATGGTTGCTGTAGCATAGTAGCCACTAAAGCCACCACCTTGTATAGGAAGTGCCTCAAAGTCAAAGCCGCTGTTTTGGCGTATGTTAGCCATAAAGCTGATGTCTGCATTGATGCTGAGCTTCTCGTTGATTTTGAATTGGGGCGTTAGGCCAATGATACCTTGCAGCATTTCATCTACCGAACCTTCCTGAGCAGAAAACAATTCTGCTGGGCCAGAAAGCATGGTTTTGTTCCACATAGTGGCATAACCACCACCTACGTGTAGCTGAAGGCCAAGACGCTTAGAGAAGTCGTCAAAATGCAAAATGTCGGTGAGGTTGAAGATCGGCTGAATACTGAAACGCAAAGCTTGCGTTGGTGGGTGCTGGTCTTTGAACTTGAAGTTGTCAAAACCAACATCGAATTTAAGGCCAACGCGGTTATTGAGCATATAGCGGTAGTTGGCTTCGTAATGGCTAAAGCTATAGATGCGCGTGGTGTGTAGGGTGTTGTGCATGCCGTCATGGCCGCCAATTGAAAGCCCTAATGAAGAGCGGTTGAAATCTTGCGCCTGAATAAGCGCAGTACTGCAAAGTGCAAGGGAGAAGAGTATTTTTTTCATAAGATACAAAGCTAGTTAAACGTATAAGAAGCCAACGTTATATTTCTGTTTAAGTTGCCTAAACAAATAATTATACAAATAATAAGTAAAAACCTGTTGTGAAATTTTTATGCATAAATATGTAAAAAAAACAAAAATTCTAACTAGGGTAAAGTAAGGTAAATGTGTTATATTTGCACGGATTCATGCACGTGGACACACATAAGATAAACAATAGCGTTGTAGGATCTTTTCCCTCATCTGACCTTTCTTTGAACTGGTATGTGGTCTATACAAAACCCCTTACAGAGAAAAAAGTAGCTGAGCGCATCACCCAACTTGGTTTCGAAAACTACTTGCCGCTTTACACCACTATCAAGCAGTGGTCTGACCGCAAAAAGAAACTCGAAAAGCCACTCATCAACTCCGTTGTCTTTGTACGCTGCCATCTCAACGAGCTCCAGCGCCTCTACACTGTGCCTAGCGTGGCAGGTGTCTTGCGCCAAGACGGCAAACCTGCAGTTGTGAAGACACACGAAATTCAAAACCTCCGCATCTTACTTCAAGAAGTTGGCGCCACCGATCTCGAACCTATCTCACTCGAGCCCGGCACCCCGATTGAAGTAACTCGCGGCCCCTTTAAAGGCATCATCGGCACCGCCGTTCAGGTCCTCAACACCCTGCGCGTCATTATCGAGATCCGCCAACTCGGCATCGCTTTTTCGGTCAACGTACCCAAAAGCTTCGTCAAACTGCTCTAAGCCAATAGGCGCAGGGCTTTACAACCAATTTCGCAAAATGTTACTGTGGGTAGCAAGGGCGAAGCCGTGAGAAAAAACACCAAAAATGAACCTTCAACATAACACTAAAATCTACATCGCTGGTCATAAGGGCATGGTGGGCTCGGCTATTTGGCGCGCGCTGGAAAACGAAGGGTTCACTCAACTAATAGGAAAAACAAGTAAAGAGCTTGATTTACGCAATCAAGCGGCTGTTCAAGAATTTTACGCACACGAGAAACCCGAGGTGGTCATCGATGCTGCTGCTAGAGTAGGGGGTATTTTGGCCAACAACAATTTTCCATATCAGTTTCTGATGGAAAACATGCAAATCCAAAATAACCTCATCGATGGCGCATTTCAGGCAGGAATCGACAAATTTATATTTTTAGGTAGCTCATGCATTTACCCCAAATTTGCACCCCAACCTCTAAAAGAAGAGTACTTACTTACCAACACTTTAGAACCCACAAATGAGTGGTATGCCATTGCGAAAATAGCGGGAGTTAAGGCCTGTGAGGCCATTCGCAAACAGTTTGGTAAAGATTACGTGAGTTTGATGCCTACCAACCTCTATGGTTCGTTTGATAACTTTGATTTACAAACTTCACATGTCTTGCCCGCCATGATCAGGAAGTTCCATGATGCTAAAAATAATAACCATGCACCTGTAGAATTATGGGGCAGCGGTACACCCATGCGCGAGTTTTTATTTGTAGATGATTTAGCTGAAGCTGTGGTATTTGCGCTTAAACAGCACTTACCTGAGCACCTTTACAATGTAGGGACAGGAATAGATATTACAATTAAAGAGTTGGCGCTTACCATTCAAAAAGTAATTGGGCATGAAGGGCCAATCAATTGGGATTCCTCTAAACCAGACGGCACACCACGTAAGTTAATGGATGTCTCAAAACTTAAAAATGCAGGTTGGCAATACAGAACGTCTCTACATGAAGGAATTGCCCATACCTATAAATGGTTTTTAGCGCACAGTTCACAAATTAAAGAAGTCAAAATATGAAAACGGCACTCATTACCGGTATCACCGGCCAAGATGGCTCTTACTTAGCCGAATTACTCTTAGAAAAGGGATACATGGTGCATGGCATCAAGCGCCGGGCTTCGTCTTTTAATACGCAACGCATCGATCATATTTATCAAGATCAGCACAATCCGAATGTCCATTTCAAAATGCACTACGGTGACCTCACTGACTCTACAAACATCATCCGCATCATCCAAGAGGTGCAACCAGACGAAATCTACAATTTGGGCGCCATGTCTCATGTCAAGGTTTCTTTTGACTCTCCAGAATACGTGGCCAATGTTGATGGAATCGGAACACTCCGCATTTTAGAAGCGGTGCGTATTTTAGGTCTTGAAAAGAAAACCCGTATTTACCAAGCATCTACCTCAGAACTCTACGGTGGTTTTGCTGAAAACAAAAACGCCAACGGTTTCTACGACGAAACATCACCATTTTACCCACGTTCACCTTATGGCGTTGCCAAAATCTACGGTTTCTGGATTACCAAAAATTACCGCGAGGCCTACGGTATGTATGCCTGCAACGGTATTTTATTCAACCACGAATCTCCGCGCAGAGGCGAAACCTTCGTCACCAGAAAAATAACCATGGCGGTTTCAGCTATTGCGCACCACAAACAAGACTGCCTTTACTTAGGTAACCTCAATGCCCTGCGCGATTGGGGCCACGCCAAAGACTACGTCGAGGCAATGTGGAGAATGCTCCAACAAGAGACCCCCGAAGATTTCGTCATCGCAACTGGCCAAACTACCTCTATCCGTGATTTTGTGCGCATGGCTTTTGCCGAAATTGGCGTCGAACTCACTTTCGAAGGCAGCCAAGAAAACGAAGTTGCCAAAGTACTAGCTTGCAGCAATCCGAACTACCAATTAGAAGTAGGAAAAACTATTGTTCGCGTGGACCCCAAATACTACCGCCCTACAGAAGTCGACCTCCTCATCGGCGACCCAACCAAAGCCAAGACGCAATTAGGTTGGCAACCTAAGTACGACCTAACTTCACTCGTTAAAGAAATGATAGAGAGTGACTTAAAATTGTTCTCCTAAAAACCCATGCTTCTTTACTCAAAACAAAGCAACTAATACCCAATTTTCACGTCCATTTCATATGGCTTTATTTCGCATTCTCTCCACTATAAGACCTACTTTTTTCAAAGCATACCTTCACCGCTGTCTTTCAACACGTAGGCTCAAAATTGCTCATTTTTCACTCGTTGTTTTTTTGATTTTCATTCTTGTTGAATGGCAACATGAAAACAATTTGTATCGAAATATTGGCCATATGGCCCAAGCTCATGCCGCCAATCATACCGATACAGCCGTCGTGAAAGAAGCCATAACCTCACTCAACCTAAGTATGCGTGCTCGTAGTGCAATTTTTAGAGGACATGAAAAGTTGAGCTGGAAACAAAGTGTTTTGCAAAGTGCCGACATCAACCTCATGTATGGTTCGGGTGCTTGTGGCGGCTATTCAATGGTACTCGCGCGCACATTACAAGTCCTAGGATACGACGTCCGGATTGGACAGCTCAAAATTGTGAACGGCACTTGGGGCGGGCACATCATCATAGAATACCGCTCTAACATCCTCAATAAATGGGTCATGATAGACCCGCTTTACACCTGGATTCCGCGCACCAAAAATGGCAAAATGGCAAGCATTAAATATGTCGCCAAACACTGGCAAGATTTTGAAAGTCAGATGCCCGAAAGTTTCAAAGAAAAATACCGTTACAACGACGTCCGCTACACCAACTGGGACAAATGGGGTGGCATCTCCAAACCCTACTATAGCTTAGCAAAATTTGTAATGGGCAAGACCTATGCAGATACGATCAGCTTGCGCATGTACCGCCTCAGCACCTTTCCACTGCTTTTCTGGACAACAGTAGCAATCTATTTCTCCTTATTTACTTTCGGCTATTTTAAATTTAGACGCCAACAACGTTTGGCAAGTCAATAAAACATGGACCACCAAGAAGCCCTCAAAGAATGGGATCTAATTATTGTAAAAGATGTTGGCTAAAATTGAACGAATCTTAATTAATCTATCATAATTAAAATTAACTAATGATAACTTCGAAAGTTGAGATAGTTAAAGAATTTAAAAATAATTTTTAAAATTCTAGAGCTGGAACCGTCACTAAAGTCAAATTTGATATGGGATTATACTAATCGATTTGGTATTACTGCTGTTAATTTAATTACGAGTATCATCCTTGCTAGGTTGCTTAATCCAGCTGATTTTGGTATGGTTGGTATATCAATGGCTGTGAATGGGATAGCGGGGATTTTTGTTAATCTAGGATTTGTTAGTGCGATTGTTCAGTCTAAGGAACTTGATAACAAGAGTCTTTCAACGGTATTTTTTTTGAATTTGATTATTGCACTATTAATGTATGGATTAATTTTTACTTGTGCATATTGGATTGAAAATTATTTTCTGCTAACTGGATTAGAATTAATTATAAAGGTTTCAGCTTTGTCTTTCATCGTAAATGCTCTGAATGTAGTACCCAGTGCATTATTAATAAGAAATATGAAGTTTAAACAAATGGCAATTTTAAGTATTGTTAGTTCCATATTAAGTGGATCTTTAGGAGTTTATTTGGCACTAGAAAAAAGTGGGGTTTGGAGTATTATTTATCAACAATTAATAGGAGGAACAATGATAATGATAGGTACTTATATTTTTACAAAATGGCTTCCAATTCTTTACTTTAGATTTTATAGTATCAAAAATATGATGAGTTTCGGTATTTATATGTTTTTATCAGGCTTATTGGATGGTATTTACTCTCGTATAGATGTTTTTTTAATCGCAAAGGTTTTTAATCCGACTTCTTTAGGACTTTACACAAGGGCTCAAAGTTTTGACAATATGATTAGGACACTTAGTTCAGGAAGTTTATTGAATGTCCTTTTTCCCGCATTTGCGAAAATTAGGGATGATAAGGAAAAATTAATATCAGTTTATTATCACTACTTTAGACTATTATCTTTTTTTTTTTTTTTTTTAGCTGGTATTTTTTATCTATCATCAGAACAGCTTTTTCTTGTTTTATTTGGATCAAAATGGCATCTATCAGCTATTTATTTCAAAATTCTGGTAATTGCCGGTTTTTCATATCCCTTGAGTAGTTTAAGTCTTTCAATAATTGAGGCAAGGGGAAATAGTAAAAGCTTTTTTATTGTTGAGCTGATTAAAAAAGCACTTTTTTTACCAACTTATTTCATTGCTTTCTATTGGGGTATTATACCTTTTTTACTTAGTTCTGTATTTGTTATGTATTTGTCTACTTTTATGAATATACGTTTTTTGAAGTATGAATTGGATATTTCAATTTGGCAAACAATTAAGTACTTATCTGCCTACTATATTCCAACATTGTTTTCTGTTTTATTGGTTGAGATGCTAAATTTTCCAACTAGTTTACAAGAAACAGTCATCGAAGTCTTTCTTAAAGTAGGTCTATTTATCTTCATTTATATTTTTATAAACATTAAAATAAAGAATAAAGGATTCAATTATTCACTGGACTTAATACGTAATTAATATTGATAAACGTAACTAAAACATTTTTTCCACCTATTGAAGAATTCAATAAACAAGTTCAAAGAATTTGGGATAATCAGTGGCTTACTAACCGCGGGTCATTGGTTCTTGAATTAGAACAAAAACTTGAAGATTTTCTTGGTTTGGATCAAAGTAAAATTATCATCATGAACAATGGCACATTTCCAATTCAAGTTGCACTAAAGGTATTAGCAAAGGGAGGGGAAGTGATAACTACCCCCTTTAGTTATGTTGCTACCACAGCAGCAATTGTTTGGGAAAACTGCACCCCTGTATTTGTGGATATTAATCCTAAGAATTTAACAATAGACGAGTCTAAAATCGAAGCAGCAATAACAGAAAACACAACTTGTATTTTAGCAACGCATGTTTTCGGAAATCCATGTAATGTGGAAGAAATAGATCGTATTGCTAAAAAATTCAACTTAAAAGTAATATATGATGCCGCACATTGTTTTGGGGTAGAATATAAGGGCAAAAGTATTTTTGAATACGGTGATGTAAGCACTTGTTCTTTTCATGCAACTAAGTTATTTCATACAGGCGAGGGAGGCGCATTGTTTACAAAAGACCGAGAATTGTTTCATCGATGTTTTTTCTCCCATAATTTTGGCCACAAGGGTCAAACAGATTTTCATGGATTGGGAATTAATGGAAAGATATCAGAACTTCAGGCAGCTATCGGGCTAGCCGTTTTGCCACATATGGAGTCTATTATTAACAGTAGAAAACAAGTGGTTCAATTGTATAACAATCATTTAGATTTTTCTAAATTGTCTAAACTAAAACTTAGAGAAGAAACTCAATGGAATTATAGCTATTATCCTATCGTATTTGATGAACAGGTTACAGTTGCTCTTGTTCAGAAAGCTCTTAATGAACAGAATATATTTCCAAGGCGTTATTTTTATCCATCATTAAATTCTTTGCCGTATGTTAAACACGAGATAATGCCCAACTCCGATGAAATTGCTTCTAGAATTTTATGTTTGCCTCTATTTGACAGCTTGGATTCTAAAATTGTATTAACGATAATAAAAATGATTAATTCATTGTTAAAATGCTGATTATTGGAGCTAAAGGATTTGCCAAGGAAGTATTGGAAATATTTAAACAGTTAAATAGGAATGATGAAATTTATTTTTTCGATGATATTAATCATGGTATTGGTGATTTTTTATTTGGAGAGTTTAAAATTCTCAAAGATGAAAATCAAGTAAAGCAATTGTTCAAGACAGTAAGTCCAAATTTTACTATTGGAATCGGGGATCCCTTTTTAAGAAATAAATTGTACATTAAGTTTATTTCACTTGGCGGGATTTTTACATCGACAATTAGTCCACTGGCAAATATTGGAAGTTATGGCAATGTGATAGGAGATGGCTGTAATATTATGACATCAGCAATTCTTACCAGTGATATTTTAATAGGGAAAGGGGTTATAATAAATATTAATTGTACGATTGGTCATGATGTTATAGTTGGTGAATTTGCTGAAATATGTCCAGGTGTAAATATTTCTGGTCATTGTAAAATAGGAGATTTTACTTTTATCGGTACTAATTCAACTATTTTACCGGGTATTAATATTGGAAATAATGTTATAGTTGGTGCAGGCTCCTTAGTAAACAAGGATATTCCAGATAATTGTATAGCGTTTGGTGTGCCTGCAAAGATTATTAGAGAACAAACCATTGGAAAAATTAAGTGAATGACAACACTTTAGTTTCTGTAATCATGTTGACTTATAGACATGAAAAATATATTCGTCAAGCAATTGAAGGTGTTCTCATGCAAGTCTGCGATTTCGAAATTGAGTTAATAATTGCTGATGATCGTTCGCCGGATAATACAAGCGAAATAGTTAATCAATTAGTTTTATCACATCCAAATAACAAATGGATTAAATACACCAGACATGCCAAAAATAAAGGTATGATGGGTAATTTTATTTGGGCTTTGTCTAAGGCAAAAAGTAAATATATTGCCATTTGTGATGGAGACGATTATTGGATTGATGCAAATAAGA
>JAIXXP010000076.1 GCA_027490665.1 Cryomorphaceae bacterium
ATTTCTATTGTCAAATCTTGCATCTATAAAATATAGGTAATCGACAACAAACTTTGTATACATTTTGGCTCTGAGCTTACTCACTTCTCCATTGACATCAATTAGTTTGTATTTTTTGTTTTCAGAAATTGCTTGCTGAAATTCAACGGCATTCAAGGGAATGTTATCCAAAAATGGCATAACATTGAATTGACCATCAACTAAAACCCACTTATTGAATTGTGGTATCCAAACCTCCGCTAAAACATGACCGGCCCCATATTTCTTCGTCTCAACATCAGCAGTTTTCAGACCAACAACTCTCGCGTTAAAATTCAGCGCTTGAAGGGCTGATGATAAAACGATGCCATATTCAACGCACCTAAACTTTTTACCATCTTTTGCCTCTTTCAAAATGGTCAGTGCATCAGTTTTACTCGGCTCATTAGAACCATTGTGTTTCCATTGGTTGTGCGTCCAATTCAACACTGATAAAACTTTATCAATATCTGTTGATTTGTTTTGCGTCAGTTCAATGAGCTTATACTCAGTTCTAAGTTCCCTTAAAAAAACATTATTTAAAGTATCTGGGTATTTAAATATCAAATCGGTATTTACGGTGTTTATATCGTATTTAGGATTATTTGTTTGTGCGTAGGAAGTTGTAACAATTGTAATGCAAAGTAATGTCAGATAGATAAAATGTTTCATGATGTTGATTAAACATTAATATTTGTTAGTATTCCTTGTGAAGTTTAAATGTAATAGTTTTCTAAAAAACCATCAGCAATTTCAGCAACTGTTCCATGGTTTGAATTCCAAGCATTATATACTTCATCTGCCCATTTTAGTATAAGTTCCGCACTTTCTTTGGCTGTAGTCGAATTAATCAAATCTTTTGCAGTGATTTTTCCTCTATCTAAGGGCATTGGAGCCTTGAGAAACTCATTTGACTTGTTTGATTTATACTTATTCAAGAAGTCACTGAGTAGGGGTGATTTGTTGTAGTCCCAGGTTTGCTTTTTCTGAAGTATTAAATGGAGCCTTGTCAAATGAAAATGATTGCTCCAACGCCCATGAATTTCTGGATGCTGCAATGCATGCGCATCAACACTTAAAAATCGATACAAGTGATACTTCGGGTCATTAAAATCGAAATATAAAAGTCCACTATTGTAGTTCTCCATACATTCAAAAATCCCTCTTTGATAATCCGCGCCACAAAATTGACATCTTCCTTTATTGAGAAGATCTACGCCATTTTTTGCCGCTTGATCCATGAAGTCTTGCAAGATCTATAATTTTAAAGGTGGACATAAAAAAAAGCCGACCATTTCTGATCGGCTTTCGCTCCCCCTGCTGGACTTGAACCAGCGACCCTCTGATTAACAGTCAGATGCTCTAACCAACTGAGCTAAGGAGGAATGTCTCAATTCGAGGATGCAAATATATGTAATTTTTAGAATTTAAAAAGTGAAAAGTTTAAAAATTTCATCACTTTTTTTTCATCTTTTGCTAAGTTATTCAAAATCATCACCATCCAATGAAAAATCATCGAGGCTTGTGCCGTATTGATCATCTTCGTCGTCCTGATCAACGTAGCCTGAGGCGTCTTCATCGCGATTGGCAGGGCGGAGGATGTTGGTTTTGGAGACATTCAAGCGGATTTCTGTACGCATTTGGCCATCTTCAAGTTGAACCGTTTTGGCAAAAGGTGTACCGAGTACTTCTACAAGGGTTCCTCTAGTTAAAAAATCAATGATGCGCATGTTGGAACCTTCGCGTTTCCAAATGGTGCAATTGACCCAAGTAGTTTTAGTGCGCATTTGACCGGTCTTTTTGTCTTTCCAATTTTTATTGTGGGCAACTGGGAAGTTAACAGCAACAATTCCGCGCTCCATTGTTTTGATGTGGGCGTCCTTGCCAATATTGCCAATAAGTCTGGTTTCAAATACTGTAGCCATAGGTGTATAAAATTAAAAAGCGCATACCGGAAAATACCGATATACGCCTTCTAACAATATAGTTGTAAAATTGTTGCGTTTAGTGCTGATGACCATGTGGGCCATGCGCATGACCATGCGCTAATTCTTCAGCTTCTGCATCGCGAACTTCTAAAATTGTACCTGCAAAATGAAGGTCAGTACCTGCTAATGGGTGGTTGAAATCCATTTGTACGGTTTCTTCGGTAACTTCCAAGATGCGGCCACGCAATTGGTTGCCTTCGCTGTCAGACATTGGCACCATGCTACCAACTTGGAACATTTCGTTGTCAAAACTTCCGTTTTCGTCGTGGAAAATATTTGAAGGTAACATGACGATATGTTGTGGATCTTGTTCGCCATAGGCATTGGCTGCCAAAATGTGAAAATCAAAGTGCTCACCAGCTGTTTTGCCAGCAAGTTTTTCCTCAAATTCTGGAATCATACCACCTACACCATATAAAAAGGTTAGGGCGTTTTCCGGAGTTGTTTCTTCGATTTTTTCTCCGGTAGTATGATCAGAGAGTTTGTAGGTCAAGGTGACGACCTTGTTTTGAGAAATTGTCATGTTATTGTTGAATTAATTGCTTTACAAAATTAGGCAACGCGAACGTTGAGAAGTGGATGTCTTCGTTGTAGTAGCGAAGACCTTTTTCGGCAACAAAAGACTTGATGGCGTCGGTGTTGGTGAGCTTGCGTGGGTCTGCAGTGCCTTTGAGGCCGTATTGGAAAGACCACATACCAGTAGGGTAGGTTGGCACAAAGAACAAGCCGGCTGGTGCATTCTCTTTTCCGAAGATACCTTGGAGGGTTTGGTTGAGCTCTGCGAATGCTTTTTCATTGAATTTTGGCGATTCACCTTGGGCAACCAAAATACCGTCGGCTTTGAGCGTTCGGTAGCAGTTTTGGTAGAAATCTACGCTGAATAAACCTTCAGCTGGGCCAACAGGGTCTGAACCGTCGACGATCAAAAGGTCGTAGATAGCGTCTGGTGCGTTTTTGACAAAGGCAATGCCGTCGTCTACGATGAGTTCTAAACGTGGGTCATCGAAAGAAGCTGCGATTTCAGGAAGATGTTCTTTGCAAGCTTTAATGACTTCGCCGTCGATTTCAACCATTGTTACTTTTTCGATGTTGCTGTGACGCAATACTTCGCGAACCGTACCGCCGTCGCCACCACCAATTACCAATACGTTTTTGGCGTTTTGCAAGGTGAAAAGGCTAGGATGAGAAATCATTTCGTGGTAGTGGAACTCATCTTTGATGGTGGTCATGACCATGTCGTCGAGGGCCAACATTTTGCCGTATTTAGTAGATTCTAAGATACGCACACGCTGAAACGGAGATTGCACATCAAAGAAGACATCGCCTGTAAATCGCAAAGAAAGCGCTTGGTCTTCGTCTTTATCGGTGAACCACACATTGCGTGTATAGAAATCAGGGTTGCGCCATTCGGCAGCTTTTTCACGAGCACTGGTAATATCGAAGTCGTTGCGGGTAAGTAGGTTTACAGAACCGCGCTTCATTTCAATTGCCGAATAAGACTTGGCTCCAAAACACTCTTTTAAGTGATCAAAGGCAATCCAGGCGTTCATGTCGCCACAAGTAAAGACGTCTACCGCAGCATAGCCGTATTCAGGCCAAGTGTGAATAGCCAAGTGGCTCTCTTGAATAACGACAACACCAGACACACCGTAAGGTGAAAAGTGGTGAAATGTAGAGTTGATGACCGTTGCTTCTGCCTTGCGGGCAGCGCCAACCATGTCGCGTTCAATGGCAGCTACGTCGTTCATGACGTGCGGGTCGCAGTTCATAAACTCCACCAAGATGTGGTTTCCAAGTGCAATGTTGTTCATTTCTCAGCTATAAATTAAAAAATTGAGCGCAAAGATACGCAATTTCAAGGGATTGATATGTAACTTATGTTAAATTTCAGTCGGCTAAAAAGCGCAGCTTCTCTAGATGCACTTTTATGCGG
>JAIXXP010000017.1 GCA_027490665.1 Cryomorphaceae bacterium
CCCTGAAGCGTGAATAAATAATTGACTATTGTTTTTCGAGGGCCCTCAGACATCGGGCAATCTAGCCAAACTTCTTGATTCATACTGAGTACTTTGTCTGTAGCCCAAAGCACTTGATAACGAATGCGGACATTGCGCTGCCCCACGCAAAAAGCACCTAAAGTATCTTTTTTGAGCAAATGCTGCATTAATTTGGAAAAAGGATGACCTCCGAAATAAGGGTGTTCGATTTGAATGCTTTCGCAATTTAGTTTAATGTTGAAGTGCTTGATGGGCTCTGCCTTTGCACTTTGCTCAAGCAAATCAAATTGATCCATGCGGGCATGGTTATCGCGACCGCAAGACAGCAGCGCCAAAACCAACAATAAAAAAGTTGCAACTTTCAACATCATACTATGAGGTCCCCATAGAGATCATAGTGATCTGCACTGGTGATCATTACACGCGAAAAATCGCCCAATCGAACATAACCTGCAGCTTTTTTCACCAATACTTCGTTGTCTACCTCAGGAGAATCAAACTCTGAACGGCCAATAAAATAGTCGCCTTCGGTGCGGTCAAAAAGCACTTTGAATTCTTTTCCTACTTTGAGCTGATTGAGGTCGTAGGATATGCCACTTTGCAATTCCATAATGGCATCTGCGCGCTCTTTTTTAATGGCTGCCTCGACGTCGTCGGTAAACTGATACGCGTGCGTGTTTTCTTCGTGGGAGTAAGTAAAGATGCCCAGGCGATCAAAGCGTGTGCGCTCTACGAAATCGTACATTTCTTGGAAATCAGCTTCGGTTTCTGAAGGATAGCCTGCAATTAACGTGGTGCGCAAGGCCAAGCCCGGCACTTTGGCACGGATGGTCGCGACCAGCTCTTCGGTTTTTTCACGGGTAATGCCGCGGCGCATGGCCTGCAAAATACGCGTAGAACCGTGTTGCAATGGCATGTCAAGATACTTGCAAATATTGTCGCGCTCGGCCATCACTTCAAGTACATCCATCGGAAAACCTGATGGGTAGGCATAATGTAAGCGGATCCACTCCAAGCCATCGATATCTGAAAGTTGCTTGAGCAAGTCTGAAAGCGCACGTTTTTTATAGAGATCAAGACCATAATAAGTGAGGTCTTGGGCTATGAGCATGATTTCTTTTACGCCTTTGGCAACAAGACCTTTGGCTTGAAAAACCAAATCTTCGATGGGCGTAGATTGGTGCCCACCGCGCATCAGTGGAATGGCGCAAAATGAACAAGGGCGGTCGCAGCCCTCGGCAATTTTGAAATAAGCGTAATGCGTGGGTGTGGTGAGAATACGCTCCCCTACAAGTTCGTGTTTGTAGTCGGCCTTGAGGGTTTTGAGCAAACGCGGCAGTTCGCGCGTTCCAAAATAAGCATCTACCTCCGGAATTTCTTTCTCGAGTTCGTCGCGGTAGCGCTCAGACAAGCAACCAGTGACATATACCTTTTCAACCAAACCTTCTTGTTTGGCTTCTGCATAGCGCAAAATGGTATCGATAGACTCTTGCTTGGCGTTGTCAATGAAGCCGCAGGTATTGATGATGACGATTTCGGAATCATCTTGTTGGGCTTCGTGTTCAACTTCAAACTGATTGGCTTTGAGCTGCGCCATCAAGACTTCAGAATCAAAGGTGTTTTTAGAACAGCCAAGCGTCACCACATTGACTTTATTCTTTTTTAGGGTTTTGGTCTTCATTCGGGTACAAAAATAGGACTCTTTGCGCAAATGGTATTACTTTTGAGCACGCATTGATTTGAACATCATGAAAAATCTACTTTATATCCTCGGACTTACCTTACTATGGAGTTGTAGCGCCTCTAAAAGTGGCGTCCAAACATTGACATATCCTAGCAAACAACCTTCCGTCAACATGCCCCCTCATTTAGCAAGAATTGATGACAACGCGTATCAACAAGAATCATCAATAGAAACCCCATTACAAATTGATTCTCTTGTCCTGGACAAAGAGCTTCTTACTATTTATTATACAAGCCCTATTTCAATAGAAAGATTCGAACTTGTAGGTAGTAGCCTACTCGCCAAATCCTTTCCTCCTATTCGCAATTGCAAATTAATCCTGTTGCCAGCTGCAAAAAAAGGAGAAGCAGGGTCGGGCAAGGTCCAATTCGATGTGCGTGCATTCAGTCATAAATTCGTAAAAGATGCCCCTACCTACCTACAAATTCAAGGTTGGCCTGAAAAGATACTTTTTATTTACAACGACTAATGGAAGAAGAACGCATTGATAAAATAATACTGGAACGCGGTTTGGTGAGCACCCGTGTGCGCGCTGAAGAAATGATCAAGAAATACGGCGTAAAGGTCAATGGCAAGCTGTTTTCCAAGCCTGGCAAGAAAGTCCCTACCGATGCCGTTATTGAATTACTCGCCGAAGAAATTCCTTGGGTATCAAGAGCCGCATTCAAACTGATTGCTGCTTTAGATCATTGGGAAATTGATGTTAAAGACAAAGTTTTTATAGACTTAGGGGCAAGTACAGGTGGCTTTACCGAAGTGCTATTGAGCCGAGAACTAAGTCGTTGCTATTGCGTAGATGTAGGTCAAAAACAACTCCATGACAAAATCAAAGCAGACACCCGTGTGGTCAATTTAGAAAAAACACATGCCCGCGACCTTACCGAAAAATTACTACCCGAACAAGTAGGTGGTTTAGTGGTGGATGTCTCTTTTATTTCACTCGAGAAGGTCCTGCCGTTTACCATTCCCTTTCTCAAGGCAAAAGCTACCGTTATTTTATTGGTCAAGCCGCAATTTGAACTCGGCCCTGGTTCTTTGAACAAAGCTGGGGTTGTCAAGGACACGAGTCAGTATCCTGCACTTTTAGAAAACATCAAACAAATGGCGCAGCGCAATCAATTGCAATGGAAAGGCTACATCGACTCCCCTATTCTAGGCGGCGATGGCAACGCTGAATTTTTGGGCTACTTTGAAAAGATTTAAGCTATTTTTGCAGCATCATGATGACAATTGAAGAACTAGAACGTGCTTTTCTAGACATTGATTTCCAAGCCAACCGCATTGCCAAACTCAAAGAGCTTGACCCTGAGCACCTGCACAAATTCAATGTGCGTTCCGAAGAAATTCGTCAGCAGTTATTGCACATGGGCCTACACCCTGATCTCCATCAAAGTCTTGAAGAACGTGCACCAATCGATGAAAACTACCTTCCTGCCTATGGTTGGGGTAAAAAAGTATTGAATATTCTTCTACTTGGTCAACACAAAAAGCGCTACATTCCCAAGCAACAAGAAATCTATTTTCGTAAAGAAGTGGCAGAACGCAGCAGACTTTACGCCTACGCTAAAGACCATTTAAGTATCGATTAAAGATTGACGATCACAAGATCTATCCATCTCTAGTAAGAACTCACCTTACTATTTGCAGAGATTTATAAATACTACCCTGATTGGTCTGAATGGCGACCCAATAAAACCCCGGCTCCAAGTCATTTACCTCGACAAGATATTCGCTTCCATGAATTGGATTGTAAGATGGTTGGAATGCTTTCCCGAAAACATCAATTATAGCAATGCTTTCTAATTGGAGTTCAGCAGAAAGCGATACTGCAAATTGGTGATTGGTCGGATTCGGAAACAAATTGATTTCCAATGACTGATCTTCTTCTATTCCAACACCAGGCTCTGTAAAGCTACAAGCGCATTTGTTCTTGACTTCATTGGTTTGTACCACTGCAGGCGCCTCGTAAATTGCCTTGACCCAGCAGTGTTGCCCAGCTTGGTTGGCCGTTGCGTTGCGCAAGCGAATGGTATACCAGCCGCTATATGTTGGCGTAAATGTGAACACTCCGTTTCCAGCTTGGGTTAAGGAATCGAGCGGCGTACAATTTTTGTCTAAAATACCTAATGTGAGTGCTAAATTCGGCGCACTCGGATACCATTCTATTTGGACTTCAACACCTTGTTTGGCATAGATGCGGCCCACAACCCTGCATTCCAAACTATTAGTTGGGAGTTTGCCGCCTTGTTGGAGCGAATTGTTGTGGCGATCGCCAAGATCGTCGTTCATTTCCCATTCCTGAACTACATTTTTTGCTGGGCGTTGGTAATTGGTGTCAATGCCTTGAGGCCCCCAAACGCAGTAGCCTCTTCTGCCAAAGTTGGCACTACCATCGCATGGTGGTATAGAAATATTGACTTTACCGCCGCCATAAACAGTTGTGGGATTGCTGTTGGCGCCAGAATAGTCTACTAATACAGTACCATCGGGCCAATTTGTTTGTACGCCCGTTAAGTTTTGCCATTGACTCCAGCTATCTGTAATACCAATGAGTGCTTTCGCACCACGCTCAATGACAAGCGCGTCTGGCGCTTGCCAACGCACAAAGTAGGCGCCCTCTTTAAAATGTAAATTTTGGTGACACCAAATTAAATTGGCAACATCGCTGTCTATAGGAAGCGCAGTTGCGTCTGTAGGCTGATGCCCAAAGCGATTGCCATTGTAACCCACATTGAATAGGTCTTCAAAAAAGAGTTGCGGAGCGCCGTCTACAGCCATCACAATAGCATGCGCGGCAGAATTGCGGCCATCGTTGGGTTCAATATGCGGGCTGAGTTCGGACCCTGAGTTCCATCCTGTATAATTCCCCTGAGCCGATAACTGCGGCCTGAAGGTATCGTGGTTGTTGACAAACGGAACAGTGCGTTGGCGATTTTGTTGCTGCTGACTCGGGATCTGACTAAGGTCATAGTTGCCATTGCCGCTGGTCATGGCCGACAACGCAAAGCGCAAGTTGAAATCGAATGTACCTGCTCGGTTCTGAACGGCATCGGCCCAGGCATCTAGTTGAGCTGTGCCGCCCACCCACTCGCCGACTGCGAATAATTCAGGGCCGCCACTTGCCCACATGGCACCGTATTGCAGATTCCAAAGTACATCTTCGCTCACATACGACGGAAAATGCTTGACAGCATCGAGTCTGACACCATCGAAACCCACTTGCTTTTTGTACCAAATAAGCCAATTACGCATCCCATTTCTCATGTAATCTGAGCTTTGAGCTGGGTTATATAAAGCATTGGAAGAAGTTCCAAAAGCATTGCTTTCAAAGGAAATATCGGGACCCCAATAAGGTGAATTGAGGTCGTTGGTGCAACAAAGGTTGTTGTTATTTGGGTAAAAATTTGGCCAATTTTTAGAAAAACGACCTTCTCTTGCTAAATAATTGGCTGCACTTTCAGAACTAGCTGGCGTTTTGAAACTGACATAACGGAAGTTTTTATATCTATTGTTTTGTCCGTCGTCCATGGCAGCAGGGTCCTGACCTCCTGCACCATTGGCGCTACCTGCGTTACTGACATGGTTTAACACCACATCCTGAATAACGTCTATACCATTTGCGTGCATAACTGCCACCATGCGTAGCAACTCATCTTTATCGCCCATACGGGTTTTGGTGCTGTTTTTCTGGAATTTATCCCCGAGGTCGTAATGGTCAAAAGGAGAATAGCCTACACTATTAGTGCCTGCATTTTTGATTGTTGGCGGAATCCAAATGGCATCTACACCCATTTCGGCCAAACGCGGAGCGAGCTCAGTGAGGTAATTGCACCAACCATTGGGGTAATTGCTATTCCAATAATCCCACCAATAAGCTTGTAGGACCAATTGACGGTTGGTAGGATTCACCTGCGCATTGAGGTTTGTAAAACTCAAAAGCGCAACTGCTAACAACAATAAATTTCTCATGACAACCTGAATTACTTCAGAGCTGTTTCATGCGTGGCGCCAGCCTCAATTGTAATATTGGCACCAGCTAATTCGCATGAAAGCGGCGCTGAACCTAAATTAGTAATTGTTACTTTATCTTGGGTAATCGCTATGTATAGGGGTTGATTTTGATAGCGAATTTGGAATGCATAACTTTTCCAAGGATGCGGAATTTGTGGATGAATCGACAAGCCGTCTTCGTAAACACGAACACCTGCCAAGCCTTCCACAACCGACATCCAAGTTCCGGCCATTGACGTAATGTGCAAGCCTTCGTCTGCTTCGTGATTGTAATCATCTAGATCAAGACGACTCGTGCGCAAATACAACTCAAGGGCCTTATCGAGGCGCTTGATTTTGGCAGCCAAAATGACGTGTACACATGGCGACAACGAAGATTCGTGAACAGTTTTAGGTTCGTAGAAATCGAAGTTTTCGCGAATGACCTCCTCAGAAAACTGGTCTTCAAACAAGTAAAGTCCTTGCAATACGTCGGCTTGTTTGATGAAAATAGAACGCAAGATGCGGTCCCAGGACCAATGTTGATTGATAGGTCGCTCGGCAACGGGAAGATCTGCTGTGCTGAGTTGCTCTTTGTCCATGAAGCCCTCTTGTTGCAAGAAGATATTTGTGTCTTCGAGATGTGGCAAGTATACATTAGCAACAATGTGCTCAAATTTCTCTATTTCCTTGGCCGATAATTTTTGCGGTAAAGGGTTCTGCACCTTTGCATTGACCTCTAAACAATAAGCGATACACCAACGCGCAATAAAGTTGGTGTACCAGTTGTTATTGACGTTATTTTCGTATTCATTAGGCCCGGTAACGCCGAGCATGACATAAGCTTGTTTGGCCTCTGACCAATTGAAGCGCTGCGCCCAAAAGCGAGCAATACCGGCCAATACAGGTAAGCCATAGGTGTCTAAATAAGCGACATCGCCCGTGTGGCGGATGTAGTTATAAATACCAAAAGCAATTGCGCCGTTGCGGTGGATTTCTTCAAAAGTAATTTCCCACTCGTTGTGACACTCTTCTCCGTTCATTGTCACCATTGGGTATAACGCTGCACCGTCTTTGAAACCGAGTTTTTCTGCGTTTTCTATTGCCCGATCTAGGTGGTTGTAGCGGTACACCAATAGTTGACGCGCCACTTTAGGGTCGGCAGTTTTGAGGTAAAAGGGCAAACAATATGCTTCTGTATCCCAATAAGTAGCTCCGCCGTATTTTTCACCCGTAAAGCCTTTGGGCCCGATATTGAGTTTGGCATTTTTACCAGTATATGTTTGGTACAAATGAAAAATATTGAAACGGATACCTTGCTGAGAAGCGACATCGCCTTCAATAGAAATATCGGCACTCTTCCAGATATCTGCCCAAGCTGCTTCGTGCTCAGTGCGCAAAGTATCAAATCCAGAAGTGTAGGCTTCGCGAACACGCTTGATGGCTTTGGCTGCTAATTCAAATTCTGAATGGTTAATGGTGGAAGTTACTGCCACATATTTTTTCAATGTAAAACGCACTCCTTGCTCGAGGTAATGCTCAAAATTATTTTCGACATAGAAATCGCGCTGCGCAATATTTGGATGAATGGTGAGTAATTCTTGTTCGCGCCAAAAGCTAAAACGCATGGCGGTGGCCACGCAAAAATCAGTTTTTTTGGTACGCGTACACAAAATACCTTTTTGAAGGTCCACTTTGCGCGAATCTTCTAACCAGAAGAATTCATCGTAATTGGAGTCGTGGTTGGTGACATTGCCATCTAGGTAAGGTGTAAATTTAACGTTACCACTGAAGTTCAGAGGTGTCACTGAATAAGAAATAGCTGCGATTTCTTCGCGAGCCATAGAACAAAATCGGATACTTTCTATCTCTAGTTCTTTGCCATTGCCAAACACAACTCTGACAGTGCGCTTGAGCAAACCTTTTTGCATGTCTAACTCGCGGTGAAAATACTTGACTTGTTGGATGTTGAGGTCGAGTTTTTCGCCGTCCAAACTGATGTCAATACCAATCCAGTTGGTAGAATTGAGTACTTTGGCAAAGTATTCCGGATAACCGTTTTTCCACCAACCTACGCGTGTTTTATCTGGGTAATAAACGCCACCAATATAGCTCCCTTGCAAAGACGGGCCCGTATATTGCTCTTCAAAATTGGCGCGCTGGCCAAAAGAACCATTACCAATACTGAAAATACTTTCGGCTTGTTGTTGCTTCGTTGGGTCAAATTTGCTCTCGATGATCTTCCAAGGATCAATTTCAAATAAATTACGCATATTGTTCTACTCTAAATTCTGTCAAATCGTTCAAATAAATATCTGCTTGGTCTGCGATATGCGGATTGCCCACACCTACTGCAGTAAAACCACCAGCTTTGGCTGCCGCGATGCCGGATGCTGCATCTTCAAAAACCATACATTCAGCTGGATCAAGCCCAAGCGCTTTAGCGCCATTCAGAAAGACTTCAGGATGTGGTTTTGGGTCGGAAACGCCATTGCCATCTATTACTACCTCAAAATAGGAGCTAATGCTGAGTTTGTCTAAAATAAAATTGGCGTTCTTGCTCGAAGAACCGACACCCAAATGGATGCCTTTTTCTTTTGCTTCTTGGAGCAAATTCAGAACGCCTGGCAGCAAGTTACTTTGATTGAGATCTTGGATAGATTCCAAATAAAAATCATTTTTACTTTTCAATAAGGCTTCAAATTCTGCATCGGGAATAGTTTTTGCTCCTAATTCCAGAATTTTTTTGAGGGAATCTACCCTACTCACCCCTTTTAAGAGTTCGTTTTCTTTTTCTGTGAAATCAATACCAAGAGAATGTGCACAGCGCTGCCATGCCAAAAAATGGTTGTGTTCAGTACTGACCAAGACACCGTCGAGGTCAAATAAAAAAGCTTTCATGTTATCCACGCGTGATTTGCTTATCGGTAAGAATCAAATTGAGTAAGCCCGCCAAAACAAGGGACGAACCTGCTAAAAGCATTGGTGCAATTGGGTCGTCTCCAAATATTTTGGAAAGTACATTGACACCACCTAAAGCTGCAATAATTTGAGGAATAACGATAAACATATTGAACAAGCCCATCATGAGGCCCATTTTGTTTTCATCGACGGTACTCGAAAGCATGGCATAAGGCATCGATAAAATACTCCCCCAAGCAAAACCAATGAGTGCGAAACACAACCAAAGGTAATCGGGGCTTGGTAGGAAACCCATAAGGATAAAACCGGCGCCACCAGCCACCAAAGAAACTAAATGCACCCATTTGCGGTTGACACTGAATTTGGCTGCATAGAAAGTGAGTGCAAGCGCGAAAAGCATGGAAGTTAGTCCGTAAATTCCCATATTTGAACCTACGGAGTCAGCTGCTAATTGAAATGATTTGTTCATTGCTTCAAACGCAACAGGGTCGGCTTTTGATAAAGCTTCACTGGGCGCAGGCGCGTTATATACAGTGGCGGTGAGTGCAGGGGTGGCCATACTCCACATGGTGAAGAAGGCAAACCAACTAAAGAATTGAATAAGGCCTAACTTCAGCATGGTTGGAGACATACTTGTCACTGAACTCCAAAAATCCTTGATGAAATTGCCGTTTTTCTTTTCCTTTTGAAAAGCTTCTTCATCAGATGGCGGATACTCCTCAGTGGTAAAAATGGTGTATAGTATACTACCTAGAAAAACAACAGCACCAATGGCAAAGGCAACTTTGACGTTCATTGGAATTCCTTTTACTGCCGCGTCGTCCTTGAAGCCAAGTTGAGTAACCATCCAAGGTAAATTTGAAGCCACCCATGTGCCGATCCCGATAATGAGTGTCTGAAGGATAAACCCATAAGAACGCTGAGACTCTGGTAATTTGTCGGCGACTAAAGCACGAAATGGCTCCATGCTGATGTTAATGGAGGCGTCGAGCATCCAGAGGAAGCCCGCTGCAATCCATAGCGTAGGTGAATACGGTACAAAGAACAATGCAATAGAACTCAGGATAGCACCAATGAGAAAATAGGGTTTGCGGCGTCCAAAACGCACCGACCACGTGCGGTCAGAAAGAAAACCGATGATGGGCTGCACGATGAGCCCGGTGAGTGGCGCTGCAATCCATAAGCCTGGTATTTCTTCCGGAGAAGCCCCAAGCGTTTGAAATATGCGAGACATATAGCCTCCTTGTAAAGCAAAACCAAATTGGATACCCATGAAGCCGAAACTCATGTTCCAAATTTGCCAAAATGATAGTGAAGGTTTCGTTTGCATAGCGAAAATGCGATCTAGATTAGCGAACGTAAACTACGTACCCCCAAGGACTTAACTTCTCTTGATGTGTAGATTTAACAGAAGTGGTTTGCCCTGTAAAGGCATTCTGATATGTACCAACAATGCCTTGATCTTTAAGCGAAATCACTTGTTCTTTTTCACTAAAATTGAGGATGACAAGTACTTTTTTATCACCTGATTCCCTAACGTATGCCAATACATTGGTTTCTGTCTTTTTTGTTAGCAAACGTGGTTTTGTTTGACCTTTACCGACAGCTAATGCAGGATGCGTTTGATGTAGATTAAGCAAGGTTTGGTAAAATGGCACCATATTCATGCTTTTCCAATCAATCGGATCTTTTTCAAAAAACTTGAGACGGCGGTCTAGAGATGTTTCTTGACCGTTATAAACCAAAGGCATTCCGTCTATAGTTGCGGCAAATACAGCAAAGCACCAACGTGCTTTTCCCAAACGCTCCATTTCGGTACCATTCCAAGAGTTTTCATCGTGATTAGAGGTGAAGTTCATTTGAAAACCATTGTTCGGAAGTGCAGGCTTGGCAAAAAAGGCATGAACGGCGGAGGCATCTTTTTTGCCTTTAGCGATGTCGTTCATGATGTGGTGTAATTCCCAACCATAGGTCATTTCAAAAGCAGTGTAGAGTTCATTGCCTTCGGCTTCAGCCAACATAAATACGGGTTTAATCTGATCTAAGGCTGTACGAGCTTCATTCCAAAAATCCATCGGCACCCAACCCGCTACGTCACAGCGGTAACCATCTACATCATAATCGCGAACCCAACTAGCCATGCAGCTGATCATTTCTTGGCGCATTTCTTTGTTGTCAAAATTAAGATCAGCGACGTCTGTCCAGTCGGTACCAAGTGTCGGTTGTACATTTCCTTTTGCATCTAAGGTATACCAATCTTTATGACCCTGACTTATCCAAAGATGATCTGGTGAGGTATGATTGGCCACCCAATCGAGTATAACTTTCATGCCGAGTTCATGCGCTGCATTTACTAATGCTGAGAAATCTTCTATGGTACCGAATTCTTCATTGACCTTTCTGTAATCGCGAACAGCGTAATAACTACCGAGTGAACCTTTGCGGTTTAACTCTCCAATAGGATGAATTGGCATGAGCCATAAGATATCGACACCCATTTCTTTAAGGCGAGGCAATTGTGCTTGAACACCTGCAAAAGTACCTTCGGGTGAGAATTGACGAACGTTTACTTCATAGATCGTCGCATTTTTAACCCATTCTGGCGTATAACGTTGGGCAAGCGCAACCATTGAAAACAAGCCAAAAAATAAAGTGAGAATGATTTTTTTCATAGTTAAACAGTTTCAGTTTTCAGAATATACTTGAGGTGGTAATCTACCAAGCCAACAACTGGTTTTTGAATGATGGATGCAATGTGAATCTTAAGTTCAGTAGCAGCTTGGAACAATTCTTTTTCGAAAATTTTAGAGAGCGAACCCACAAAATGCACTTCTGTTTCCTGGTAGTTGTCGTAGCAACAAACGTGGACCTTCATGAAATGTTTGAAGCCATTGAAAACCATTTCCGAAAAGAACGGGTGCCCTTTGTGCTTAGCGATAAATGGCATAAAAGAAGCTATAAAAACGTTGGCATTGGGTTCGCGGTAAACGCGGTCCACAATTTGATCTTTGTCGAGCTGATAGGTAGCGATGAAGTCGGCTTCGATTTCTGCCGGCAAGTGATGGTATAAAAAAGAAGAGAGCAATTGCTTGCCAAAATAACTCCCACTGCCTTCGTCACCAAGGACATAACCAAGCGCGGGTACTTCTTCTAATAAATTTTGACCATCGAAATAACAAGAGTTACTTCCCGTACCAATGATGCAGGAAATTCCGGGCTTTCCGTTGAAAGTTGCATAAGCACATGCTAGTAGGTCGTGTTCAACTAAGATGGTCGATGTTGGAAAAATGCGACGGAGTCCTTCTTCAACGATTTGATTGAGTTCTGGACTTGAGCAACCAGCCCCGTAAAAGTAAATACCTTTGATACCAGACGCAAGTTGCATGATGTCAGTGTTTTTCTTCAACTCCGCTTCAATGATGTCTGCAGAATGAAAATATGGATTGAAGCCCATTGTTGAAAAAAAACTTTGGTTATTTTTGTTGTCTACTAATACCCAGTCGCTTTTGGTAGAACCACTTTCAATAATGAAATACATAGTTTGTTATAGAGTGAATGATAGCTTTGTGTCAAATTTACACTATCCAAATATATAGATAATACTTCATACGTGCAGCACAATCCTAAAAAAATCAATTCAGAACTCAATCCTAACGTATCCGTAGACTGCGTCATTTTTGGCTTTGACCTCGAACAACTTACCGTGCTGCTCATTGACAGAGGTGAGATATCCTCTGCTTTTGGCCCTCGCCTCGCCCTTCCAGGCAACCTTATCTACGACAACGAAAATCTCGATATGGCCGCAGACCGCGTCTTGGACGAACTTACTGGGCTTAAAAATATATATCTGGAGCAAGTTGGTGCTTTTGGCGACCCCGATCGCATCCATAAAGAGTCTGACAGAGAATGGCTCAAAAGCATTCGCGCCGAACCTGAAGCTAGGGTAATTACAGTTGCCTACTATACATTGGTTACAATGTCTCAATACAAACCACAAGCGTCCTCATTTGCCAAAAATGCCGATTGGGTGCCGGTCAATGAAATCAAAGAATTGGCTTTCGACCATTTTGAAATTTTGCAAGCAGCCAAGGAAAAACTCAAGCAAAAGATCAAAATTCAGCCAATTGGCTTCAACTTATTACCCGAAAAATTCACCCTGAGCCAATTGCACCGTTTATATGAGTCTATCCTAGAAAAACCTTTAGATAAACGCAATTTTCGCCGCAAAATTCAAAAACTCGACATCCTCACAAGCCTCAGAGAAAAACAGCGCGGGGTGCCACACAAACCTTCCCTCCTATACGAGTTCAACGAAGAAAAATACCAAGAACTCACCCAAACCGGCTTCGATAACTTCGGGTTTTAAGCCAGTCTTTTTTTATTTGTATAAAAAATCGTAATTTTCTAAGGTAAAATTTACCCTACGTGTAACTTTTGCACCAAACAAATTGTTCTACTGCCAGACACAATTTTGAACCGCTACGACTACAATACCTGTGTGGACCTCCACAGCGATGCGCTGTATAGGTTCTGTTTGCATTTCTTGCGAGATGTCGAACCCGCCCGCGATATTGTACAAGACTGCTTTGAAAAATTGTGGGTCAACAAGAAAAGCGTCGAAGTAGAAAAAGCCAAGTCTTGGTTGTTCACTTGCGCCAATCACCTTATGCTCAATCAGGTGAAGCGCGACAAAATCAAACAACAACACCTGGAATCACTCTACTGGAACAGCTCAAGCAGCACCGACAACCAATTTGAGAACCGACAACTCATTCAATTGCTTGTCAAAGATTTGCCGCCTTTGCAAAAAAGTATCTTGTTGCTCCGAGACCTCGAAGGCTACAATTACCAGGAAATCGGCTCCATGCTCAGCTTGACCGAAGCACAGGTAAAAGTTTACTTATTTAGAGCGAGGCTCAAAGTCAAAAAACGCGTTAAAGGACAATTTGTATTGGCTTCATGAAACCTACACTAGATAACATAGACCAATGGTTTTTTGATTCCTTAGAAGGGAATCTTAGCACCGAACAGCAAGAATTGCTC
>JAIXXP010000078.1 GCA_027490665.1 Cryomorphaceae bacterium
TGATTTTCAAAACTTTGACATATAACTAACCCCTAATGAGTTTTTCATCGCTCGAGCAAAATCTTCTTTTGAATACGTTCTCTTTTTTTTGTAAAATGTTTACAACTACTCCACCTTCGTATATTTCAATATACAAGTTCCCGGAACACCGAAAGCAGAATTTGAAACCAAGTTCTTGTAAGAAAATTTTATTTGGAATGCAGATCCAGTATCATTCATTTCTCCTACGGCAGAAAATCGTGTGGTCCACAGATTACCCACCTGCATATACTGTTGAGGAATAATGATTTGCTGCTCAAATATATCCGCAGCAATTTCTGAATTAGGAGAATAGGTATCAAACATATCGGTGGTCTGAATCAGGCCATCTTGGTCACCAATTACAAATGTCACCATCGAATCTGGTAAAAAGATCGTGCCGCAATCATTGTTTGTTTTCCATGTACCCACCCAATTGGAACGGTCAAATGCCACCACAACTTTTCGAGTGGCAGTCACTTCACCTGTTGTCAGGTTTGCGGTATACGAGACATTATAATTTCCTTTTTTTGCTGTATTGACCGTATTGACGACCGCTACGCTTGGTTTGCTGCCATCAGCATCAATAGCAATTGCACCTTCATCGATAAATGCACTTCCAAAAGGCACATACAGTGTGGCGTCTCCAATTAATTTGATACCCGGATTGTATACACAAGACCCATCATTTTTTTGCGCTTCGGTGCTGTAATTGGTTGCATTTGGATCTGTGCAACCTTTTTTGGCGCAGGAGGCTACCATAAAAATAGGCATGAGACCAAGCCAAAAGCGCGTATTTATTGCTTTCATAATAAGGTGTTTATGACCTCAAACGTTTTTTAGCTCCTCATATTTTATTTCAAGAAAAAACGGGTAATTACCCTTGAGAATGGTACAGAAGTAATGCGATTTTATCTTAACTTCACTTCATTAATCGCATTCAAATGATCGAAATCAAAAACCTCAGCTTTCGCTTTGGATCTCTCAAAGCCCTCAATGAGCTCTCTTTAACCATTCCTGAAGGGAGTATAACGGCGTTGGTTGGGCCCAACGGTGCTGGAAAAACGACTTTAATGCGTTGCATGAGTGCATTAGCGCAACCGAGCGCCGGACAAGTGCTAATTGATGGCATTGACACCGCTAACAATCCGCATGCGTGCCATCGTTTACTTGGTTTTTTAGCCGACAACTTTGGGCTGTACGAAGACCTCACCATTGAGCAGGCATTAACTTATTTTGCCGCTGCGCATGAGGTGAGTCCGGCGCGTATTCAAGAAGTTTTGGCTCAAGTGAACTTAACAGACAAAAAGCAGGAGCAAATCAAGAGCTTGTCGCGCGGTATGCGGCAGCGAGTGGGCATTGCACAAGCAATCATTCATTTGCCCAAATATCTCATCCTAGACGAACCCGCGTCGGGCCTAGACCCAGAAGCGCGCATACAGCTGGCGGAGCTTTTCAAAAAACTCAATAAAGAAGGCATTACCCTGCTCGTTTCTTCGCACATTTTGGCAGAACTTGATCAGTATGCCAATCACCTCATCGTGTTGAAAGAAGGCAAGTTGGTTGAAACCGACTTTTCAATGGATACCCCTGCCCAAAAAGACAGCACTTACTTCATTGAAGCCGAAAATGCATCCTTATTGACCAGCCTCTCCGAGCCGACACTTTTCAACTTGATAGCAAATGAAGGAGAAACCGCTATTTTTTCAATTGTAGCGGGCACGCCTCCTCATATTGCCCTAAAATACTTTTTGCAACAAGGCATTCAAGTGAGGGCTTTTGGAAAACACAGCGTCAATATTCAGGACGCTTATTTGAAAACCATCAAAAACGCATAACATGTTATCCAATATCTTTCGCAACCCAGAACTCAAGCGCAATGCTTGGTTAGAGCTAAAGCCAAACCGTGTTTTCGCATTGTTGGGACTCATCACTTTAGCTTTCATAATAACCGCCACAGCAGTGGTTAAAAATGACTATAGTGAATATTTCAAGATGGCAGAGTTCTTAATGAATACCGCACTTTTCATCCTTTATTTGATCACGGGCATTTGGGGCAGTAAAAATGCTGCGGATGCCGTTGCCGATGAAATCAATCAGAAAACATGGGATCGCCAGCGCATGAGTGGCCAAAGCCCATTGACACTCACCATCGGCAAAATTTTTGGCCCTACCCTCTTGCAATGGCTCGGCGGGCTCAGCGCCATGTTGGTCTATTTTTGCGCAGCGCTTGCGAGCGAAAATGTGGGCCAGAGCATCACAAACGGCCTGATCTACATCGCTTTGGTACTCTTGATGAACCTCAGCGCCCTGCTTTTTAGTTTACTGACCATTACCGGAAGTACGCAGTCAGCTTTTAGCCACGCTAAAATCAATACGACACTCTTTTTTATCCTAGCTGTAATTAGTGTGGGTTGGCTTTCATTCTACCTGGCTTTAATCGGCGAAGAAATAGGTGCCATCAGTTGGTTTGGACTCATTTGGAAAAACCTGACTATTTTGATTTCTCTGCTCATTTTTATAACCTGGAGCTTTATTGGCATCCATCAAAATTTGCGCAAAGAACTGCAGTACCGCAATAGCCAAAAATACTGGTTGGCTTTCCTTGCCTTTACGGGCCTTTACTTTTATGGTTTTACTTGGAACTTGCCCATCTATACAGAGGATTACGGCACAAGCTATATTGACCCTCAACTCCTTGGTTTGAATGCAGTCTATTACCACATGGCCTTGGTGTGTTTGGTGTTTTTCTTGCTCACGCAGTTTTTACTCATTTTTGAACGCCCGACAGAAAACGACTACACCTTGTTTTTACAAGCATTGCGCAAAGGCCAATTTAAAAAAACATGGCAACATGCACCGCTCTGGTTCAGTGTTGTGCTCGGCCTGACCCTCTCTTTACTGTTGCTTTTTGTACTTCAAATTGCAGGCTTAGCGAAGCATCAGCTTCCACGCATTTTTCGAGAATTAGAAATTTTGTCATTCCAGCACAACTTTGCTTGGTCTTATCTAGCGCTCATTTTCTTGGTGCTGCGCGATGTTTTGATGACGCGCACCTTACTGTACCGCTCCAAATACAAAAACAAAGTATTGAGTCTTGCGCTCTATTATGCCCTTATTTATTGGGCACTGCCACTGCTTTTTATGATTGTTGCTAATCATCGCGTTACTGCTGAGAATTACTTTTTACCCTTTTTCGAGGCCGTTGGGTGGTTTTCTCCTGTTGTTCTCGCTGGCCAAGCATTGGCGGCGTGGTGGTTGCAGCGGCGTTACTTCACTTCCCAAACCCGCACCTCATAAGGCAACAGATTCATTTGCTTTTCAAAGGGAATCTTTTTATCGAGCAAATTCGTAGCCTTTTTTACTTCTTGCTTGAAAAGCACTTGTTGGTTTTCTGGGGATAAATTCGCCACTACCAGCACCTTTTTACGCCCTTGAATACGGTAAAAACTGAATACATTTTGGTTTTCATTGGGAACATTTTCATACGAACCAATAGCCAAGGCTGCGTTGCTTTGTTTGAGAGCGATCATCGCTTTATACCAATTGAACAAGGAATTTGGATTGTTGCGCTGCTCTTCCAAAGAAATGCCATCATTGGGCTTTGCGTTGGCCTGGGTCCACCAGGCGCCTGAGTTTTTGTACCAATACGACATGCCTTCTCCTGCCCCACTTTGGTACCACTCGAAAGCTTCTCGGCGGCCGATGTCATTGCCATCCGTATTGCCAAACGCATAGACCTTACCCTTCATGCCAATTTCTTGGCCGTAATATATCGACGGAACGCCGCCCATCAAGAGCATGAGCGCAGCAGCCGTCTTTTGTTTCTCTAGCGGGAAGTCTAGCGACGCAAAGCGATCGATGTCGTGGTTTTCAATGAAAATCAACTGCTCCTTACCTTTTGGTGTTTCGCATAAAATCTTTTGTGCATTTTCAGTAATCAGCTGCTTGTCAAAGGCCAAAATAGATTTTTGAAGGCCAAAGCCAAACATTCTGTCTACGGTAGCTTTTTCGAAGTATTCGAAGCCGTAATCTTCCCAATTGGCCTGCTCGGCGACAATCTTGATCTCCGGATTCACCTCTTTAAGTGCAGCGATGAGCGGTTTCCAGAATTCGGCAAAGAGGTTGGTAAGTGTGGGCTTTCCGTCCAGATGATCCATGGCATGATCTAGCCTGAAACCATCTACACCGTCGTCGAAATAACCATCCTGATTCGGATCAAGGAAATAAGAGAACAACTCGATATTGTAATCCAGGACTTTTTGGCTTTTCAAATTCACGGTTGTTGCGTAGATCACTTTGCCGTCAAAACCATTGAGCAATCTGAGATCAAATACCATGGTGGCAGGAGTCTGATGCGCGCTGTCTTCAAAGAGGATATAATCGCTGTATTGGGAATTGAGGTTGCCGACGGCATCTTTCCACCACAAATGTTCGGAGGTCACGTATTGGGTTTCCATATCCAAGTAGATTTTCATGCCGCGGCGGTGCACCTCTTGGATAAGCTCGATGTAATCTTGCATGGTGCCAAATTCCGGGTCGATTTTCTCGAAATCATTGGCAAAATAATTATGGTAGCAGTCGGCCTCATAGAGCGGAAACAATAAAATGGAGGTCACGCCCAAATCTTGCAAGTAAGGGAGCTTTTGACGCAAGCCTTGGAGGTCGCCTTGCAAATCGCCATTGCTGTCATAGAAACTGCGCTGGCAAACATGGTATAGCACTTCGCCTTTCGTGGCTTTTTGTGCCCAAAGTTGTTGTCCTAAAAATAGGATCAATAGTAATAAGTATGCATTTCTCATTTGAATGATTTTAAGTGCTGATTTAATGGTTTTGCATGCGGAATTTCAAGACACCGCCCGACATGATCTCCGTATAGCGAAGGATGGGTTTGTCTAAAATTTGCTTGTTCAAGGTCGGGTTTTCTTGATAAATATTTGCCTCAGACAAATGTTGGGCTTTGATCACAAAACGCTTGTGTTGGCCAAGTTGCAAAATTGCCTTTTTGACTTGCGGACTGCCGATTACAAAAGTACCCTCGGCCGGATTCACCGGGTAAAAGCCTAAACTTGAAAGGATGTACCACGCGCTCATTTGACCGCAGTCGTCGTTGCCGATCATGCCGTTGGGCATATTTTGATGGAAATCGAAAATAACCTGATGGATATACTTTTGGCCTGTTTTAAACTGATCGGTAAACGCATACAAATAAATGATGTGGTGACTCGGCTCATTGCCATGCGCATACTGCCCTATCATGGCTTCTTGCCCGAGAAACTTATTTGGGTTGAGTGCTTCGGTCGTGAAAAACGCATTCAATTTTTGGGTAAACTGTTCTTTGCCACCGAGTAAGAGCATCATTCCTGGCACATCGTGTTGGGCTGGCGTCCAAAAATATTGCCAGGCATTTGCCTCAGTGTAGTCACCGGGGTTGTTCAAAGGTGACGTAGCCATGAGCGGATCAAATGGTGTGCGGAATTGTCCGTTCGAGTGCTTTCCACGTAAAAATGTTGTTTCAGGATCATACAAGTTTCGGTAATACGCTGCTCTTTTTTGAAAGTCCTGAACAATATCTTCACGGCCAAGTTTGCTTGCCAATTCCGACACGCACCAGTCGTCATAGCCGCTTTCGAGGGTTCTAGAAACGGATTCGTTGTCCAAAAGATCGAAGGGATAATAGCCAAACTTGGTGTACATTTCCCAGTTTGAATTGATATGACTTTTGGTGCTGGTTTCAACCATGGCATTGAGCGCCTCCTCCGCGTTAAAACCCTTGAAGCCGTTCTGATAAGCCGATAAAATCATCGGGATGGCGTGGTTGCCGATCATGCAATAGTTGTCTTGGCCCCAGGCGGTCCAGATGGGTAAAAAACCCTGCGCCTGATGATGCAGCAGCATGGTCTGAACAATGCCGTCTATTTTTTCTGGCGCGACAATTTGCAACAGCGGAAAGGCGGCGCGATAGATATCCCAATTGGAAAGCGTGGAATAATACACCTTACTAGGCGCTAACCTCACTTGGTCATCGGCGCCACGGTAACGGCCATCTACATCTGCAATATTCGAAGGTTGCAATAGCAAATGGTACAGAGAAGTGTAAAAGACTTCTTTTTGCTGTTGAGGTGCTTTGATGTCAATTCTCGATAAATAGTTTTCCCAACTTTTTTGGTTTTCATTGCGCACTTTTTGAAATTCCCAATGGTTGATTTCTGCCTCCAAATTGCCCTTTGCTCCTTCTACACTGACCGCAGATAGCGCAATTTTTACTTTTAAGGTCTTGGACGCAGCGAGCACAAAATCCAGGAGGTAATGAGGCGCTTTGTCGTTTGGCTTTTGAGGGAGTGCGGTTGACTTCACAAAAGGATAATCAAAGGTCATGGTAAAGAAATACTTGCGCTTTACCCAATTATCGGTGTAACAATACCCTGATATCGTGGTGCTGTCTTCAAAAGTAACCTGACTTTCGATCACCAATCCTTTCGGATCGTTTTCTTCAAAGACAAAGCGCAAACCATGCTGAAAATCGATGTAAACCTGCGCTTCTTTTTGAGGAAAACTATATTGGTGAAACGCAACCCTTTCTGAGCACGTGAGCTCTACCTTAACGCCGTCTTGCTTGGTCAGGGCATAATAGCCAGGGCTGGCCTGCTCTGTTGCTTTGAAATACGCATTCTTTAAATTATCTTTTTGTGGATTGATCGGCAACATAAGGATGTCGCCCATTTCATTGATGCCGGTTCCGCTGAGGCGCGTTTGCGAGAAACCCATCAAGAAAGTGTCTTTGTACTGATAACCACTCGTGTGATTCCAGCCATAATCTTGGTTATCGGGCCCAGGCTGCACCATCCCAAATGGCATTGAAGGCCCCGGAAAGGTATGACCTGTTCCGTCGGTACCGATAAAAGGATTGACAAATTTATTGTACTTCTGCGCGGATAGCATCCAAGCCAAACATACAAAACAGAGCAAAACCATCCATTTTAACTTCATACCTTCAAGTTTTCTTGCAAATAGGTTTTCATTAGGCTATTCACTTCCCATTGGTCAGCCAACGGCTGTTGGGTGAAAGGCGCTTGTGGCATATAGGGGAACGGACCGAATTCTGGGGTAATTGTAAAATACGCAGCTCCTTTCTGCGCATGAAAATGAATGATGTCTTTCCACCAAGTGGTATATTGATCCAATTGCGTTTGCCATTCAGGTGCAAACGGGTGGTTCAGCTGCGGACTTTGTGCAAATCCTACGCGGGCATGGATGTGTTGAATGTTTGGATAGATTCGTGTCAAAAGCTCTTGTTGGTCACTTAAATCACTTTCTGAAACGACACAAAAATGCGAAAAATCGGCAATTAGTTTGAGCTCCGGAAAAACAGCAAGGTAGTCTAGGAGTGTTTTCAAGTGAAAGGAAAACCTACCCCGATGGATTTCATGCCAAATGGGAATGCCAGCCTTGGTTGCAATCTCTTCGGTCAAATGAAGGATATTTAAATTGGCCTCGAAATCAAAAAAGTCTTTACCTGTATGCGAGTTGATTGCATTTGGATTTAACCCAACTAGAAAATGCAGTCGCTCTGTCAACCGTTTGATGTACGCAGCAACGGTTTCATTTTCGTTTGAAAGCACTTGTTGCGCAATAAAGATAAAATCTGGATGGCTCGTCTTGCGGATGCCTTCCAATTCTGATATAAATTCATCCACAAATTGCGGATTATCCGGAAAGTTGATTTCTACGCCATCGAAGCCGTTGGAAAGTACTTTGTCTAAAAAAGCTTTCGCGCAAAGATCTTCGGATCCCCAATACGTACAAATATATTTGATCTTCATGGCTTATTTAGCGTAAATGACCGGGTTGAGTGGCGTATCGATGACCTCCCCAATTTGCGCACCCGGGCACCAAGTTTTCCAATCGTTTTCTTGATTGGCATTATCAGGATGTTTGAGCAACATGTCTTTATCCATGTAAATAATGGTCATTACTTTTCTCATGTCTTGGGTGGTGTTGGCTCCTGCTCGGTGAAAAATCCAACCCGAATGAAAACTAATTTCACCAATATCAAAGGGCTCTATGACGTGCTGAAAATCGGTAACTCGTAATTTTTTTTGCATCACGGCCTCACTTTGGTCGCCAATTTCCAACTCTCGGCCCTCCACTATAACATGGCTTCCGGCACTAAACTCCAGCGGCCCCATTTCTAGAGGCGTTGCTTGCAATGGAATCCAGGCTGTAACGGTTTTATCTGTTGCCAAGGGCCAGTAGTACTGGTCGGCATGCCAAGGTGTTATACCACCGCCACCTTCTTTAAACAGCGCTTGATCGTGATAAAGACGCACGCCATCGACCTGCATTAAGTCAGCGGCAATTTTACCCAAGCGCTGACTCAAAATCAATTCTTTGACAAGCGGGTTTTCGCGCCATAAATTAAAGAGTTGCAGAAAGGCTTTGCCATAAGTGCTGCGCTCTTCAAGCGGTGTGTGTTCTTGATTCATTTGACTCACTTGTGCAGATATGAGCTCGTTTAAATATTGAATCGTCTCTGCATCAAAGACTTGCTTGAGTTTGATGTACTGATGTTGCTGATAAAAGGCTATTTGCTCTTGCGTTAACAAATAGGGCGTGTCGAAAACTTGCTGCATGAAGTCAAAATTGGTACTTCAAAAGTAAAACTTCCATATGGAGTGAAATGATCCGATTTTGTATATTTATAACACTATATTGAATACTATATAAAATTATAGATTACATTTAGTCAATAAGAGCTCATGAAAGCACAATTAGAAGACATCCCCTCCAAAAAAGGAGACGCGAGTTTTTACGCCAAATACTTGCGCGTTCCTGCTTTTGAATTCAAGTGGCACTATCATCCTGAATATGAACTCACTTACATCCTCAAAGGAAAAGGCTACAGAGTAGTCGGCAATGCACACGAGCATTTTTCAGAAGGAGATTTGGTGTTATTAGGCAGCAATTTACCGCATACTTGGTGTGGAAAACTAGACAGCGGCGCGCCCTCAGAAGCGCTGGTCATTCAATTTTCAAAGGACTTCATTGAACCATTTTTGAAACTAAATGAAAGCAGCCCCATCCAAAGTCTCATCGATCTTTCATGGAGAGGTCTAAGTTTTCAAGTCAATCAACAACTTGAGGCCAAACTGCATTCATTGGCAAATACCTCAGGACTAGAAAGCATATTGTCCTTACTTTCTATTCTCCATCATTTAAGTGAGGTAAAATCTAAACCACTTACCACGGAAAATTACCACGGCATCATTACCAAACAATTTGAGTCAAGGGTAAACAAAGTGTGTACGCATTTGCAACATCATTTCCACGAAGCCATTACTTTGAAACAAGTTGCAGATCTTATTTATATGTCGGAAAGCAACTTCTGTAAATTTTTCAAAAAAGCCACCGGCACTACATTCTCAGATTACGTCAATGACCTTCGCATCACAGAAGCCTGCCATATGCTTTTGTACACAGATGATACCATTAGCCATATAGCTAACGCGTGTGGTTTTGAGTCTTTGAGTTATTTCAACCGGGTGTTTTTGAAGAAAAAGAAACACACTCCGTCGGAATTTAGGAAAAGTGATGGGTAGAATTATCCTTTTGGTTCCTCTACCCTGCCGTCGGCATGCTTAGCGAAGCGCCCCAACTTGGCGTCGTGAACTTGGTCGTAGCGCGGCCAAGGCCAGCCACCGAATTGTGTAGTTTGATAATCTTGGAAGGCTTGGTAGATTTCTTCTTTGGTATTCATGACAAATGGGCCGTGCTGCACAACTGGTTCGTTGATCGGGCGCCCTTGCAACACTAATACCTTGGAGCTTTCAGAACCATTTTTAAAAGTACAAACCTGCGCCGCATCAACATCGGCTGCGTGGTAGTGCGCAATTGTTTGTGCTCCAATTTGCAAGCCATTGCCCTCGTAATAATAAATACTACGATTGACACCAGCAGCCGTTGCAGGAAGCTCAAAAGTTGCTCCAGGCTCTAGGTGTATATTGTAAATAGCCACATGGTTATTGACATCGGCTGCCCACGAGTTTGGTGGTGTATTGGCAGATTGATTTTGGCCTAATTTACCGACAAGTACTTCGATATGGGCTTTACCAGTTGGAGAAGCAACACTGAACTTTGGAACGGATTCGGCCCAGAGCATTTTAAAATGTGGCGCAACCATTTTGCTTTTTTTAGGCAAATTGAGCCAAATCTGAAAAAGTTCTAGGGGGTTATCTTTGTCTTGGTTGAGCAACGGAAACATTTCTGCGTGCTGCACGCCTTTGCCGGCAGTCATCCATTGGACATCGCCGTTGCCATAACGACCTGCTGCGCCCATGCTGTCTGCGTGGTCAACCAAACCGGTTCTGACAACTGTGATGGTCTCAAAACCACGGTGCGGATGCCCAGGAAAACCCGGAACAGTGGAGCCATGGTACATGCGAAAGCCGTCCTTAACGATGAAATCTTGCCCCATATGGCGACCTTCAAAAAGTTTAGGGTCAGGACCTAAAGCCGCGTTGCCTTTCGGAAAGAAATCTTCGTGGTGCACGCAAAACAAAAAGGGATCTAGGGTTTCCCATTGAAAACCGAGGGGACGAATTTTAAATATGAGAGGAGTGGCCATTTGGGGTGTTTGCGCTTTGGAGAAAACTTGAAAAGGTTGGACTAAAACAGCGCCAAGACCTAAGCCAAGGCGAGACAAAAAGGAACGGCGTTCTAAAGGACTAGACATAACTCAAAAGTTTGTCTAAAATTAAAACTTTTAGCCATGAATTTAGATTGACTTAGGTCAATTTATCAAACTAGGCCTCTAATTTAAATGCGGAGGTTTGATGGAAGGTAAGATCTGGGTAGTCTTGTTCGGCCATTTGCAATAAAAATGGCGTTTCAGCCAAGAAAACCAGATTTTCATCCTTGTCTAGGGCCAAATAATTGCTTTTAGCGCGCTGAAAATTAGCGAGTTGTTCTGGATTGGTTGATGTAATCCAGCAAGCCTTGAAATAATTGCGCGGTACAAAACGACAATTGGCGCCGTATTCGTGAATGAGGCGGTAATTGATGACCTCGAATTGAAGTTGCCCAACAGTCCCGACAATTTTTCGGTTACCTGGTTGCTGTATAAATAACTGCGCTACGCCTTCGTCGATGAGCTGGCGAATGCCTTTTTCTAATTGCTTGGATTTCAATGGATCGAGGTTTTCAAGCTCCTGGAAAATTTCTGGCGAAAAAGAAGGGATACCTTTGAACAACATTTTTTCACCTGTAGTAAGGGTATCGCCAATTTTGAATGAACCGGTGTCGTACAAACCGATCACATCTCCAGGATAAGCGTCGTCAATGACGCTCTTGTCTTGAGCCATGAAAGAGGTTGGATTCGGGAATTTCATGTCTTTGCCCAAGCGCACATGATGGTAGAACTTATTGCGTTCAAAACGACCTGAAACGATACGTAAAAAAGCAATGCGGTCGCGGTGTTTGGGGTCGAGGTTGGCATGGATCTTAAAAACAAAGCCAGAAAAACGCTCATCTTCTGGGTTTACTACACGGGTGTCGCTCTCGCGCCCTTGAGGCGACGGCGAAATTTCGCAGAAGGTGTCAAGTAGCTCTTTGACGCCAAAGTTATTGACAGCCGATCCGAAAAAAACAGGTGCGACGTCGCCCGACAAATAGGTATTGCGATCAAAGGCATCGTATACACCTTCGATCATGTCGAGTTCTTCGCGCAATTCGGTGGCCGGAGCTTCGCCAATGATTTGATCGAGTGCGGGATCGGAGGTATCGGCTATAGAGACGACATCTTCGGCAATTTTGGTTTTGTTGGCCGAGAATAAGTTCAGACTTTGTTGGTATATGTTGTATACACCTTGAAAGCGGTCGCCCATACCGATTGGCCATGTAAGCGGACGCACTTTGATGGATAACTTGGCCTCAAGCTCATCGAGTAAGTCAAACGCTTCTTTACCGTCGCGGTCCATTTTGTTGATAAAGATGATGACTGGTGTTTTGCGCATGCGGCAAACTTCCATGAGGCGTTCTGTTTGTGCCTCTACCCCATTTGCGCAGTCGATCACGAGAATCACGCTGTCTACAGCGGTTAGGGTACGAAAGGTGTCTTCGGCGAAGTCTTTGTGACCAGGTGTGTCTAGGATATTGATTTGCTTGCCGTTGTAGGCAAATGCCATCACGGAGGTCGCAACGGAGATCCCGCGTTGCTTTTCAATTTCCATGAAGTCGGATGTGGCCGACTTCTTGATTTTGTTGTTTTTAACGGCCCCTGCCGTTTGAATGGCTCCACCAAAAAGCAAGAGTTTTTCGGTCAGGGTGGTTTTCCCTGCATCTGGGTGGGAAATAATGCCAAAAGTGCGGCGTTTCTCGGTGGCTTCTGTGAATCTCATGGGGGGCAACATAAAAAAAGACCGCAAAGCGGTCTTTAAAAATCTATTTGTAAAGCGAAATTAGAAAATTTCGTTGGCAGCAAAATGGAATTTACCTTCGATTTCAGCGTTTTCGTCTGAATCAGAACCGTGAACTGCGTTGCGACCTTTGCTTTCAGCATATGCTTTACGGATGGTTCCGTCAGCAGCTTCAGCTGGATCTGTAGCTCCGATAAGAGCACGGAAATCAGCAACAGCGTTGTCTTTTTCTAGAATTGCGGCAACGATTGGACCGCTGGTCATGTATTCAACGAGTTCGCCGTAGAACGGACGCTCTGCGTGAACCGCATAAAATTCTTTTGCTTGCGCTTCAGTAAGCACTGTGTATTTCATCGCTTTGATGTCGAAGCCTGCGCCGATGATCATGTCGATGATTTTGCCCATGTGCCCGTTTTCGATTGCATCGGGCTTAAGCATTGTAAAAGTTCTGTTGGTAGCCATGTATTTCTTTAATTTGGGTGCAAAGATACCACTTTTTTAAAAATCCGTGAAAACTAATTACTTCGCTTTTTTAGTAATGAACTCAATGATGATTCCTAAAGTAGGTTGCAATAGACCAGATGCGTTTTCTAGCAATTTGGTTTGGTAGCGCGTTGGATCGTTTGGATCGATAACAGGTTGGTTATTGGCATCTGTTTCAACAAGTAAGATGGGTGCCAACTGTGCTTTGTAACCGTAAGCATTCTGAACGTCAAAATAGAAATTCATATTGAACTGCTTGAGATACAATTTTTTATCTACACGAATATTCAACTGATGAAAGCTAGACTCGCGCGCGGTGTTGAGTTGCGTGTAGTCGAGTACGCCAATTCCGTTTACATCCCAATTGGCGCTTAAACTTGAAGTGGCGATGTCATAAGGTGTGTAAGGCGCACCGCCCGAGAACAACCAACGCATTCCGAACTCCCAACCGTTTTTAAAGCGCTTCCCTCCGGTCAAAGAAACGATGTGTCGGCTATCCCATGATGTAGGCACATAGACGTTGTTCTTGTCTAAGAATTCAGAACGCACCCAAGTGTAGGCCAACACCGCATAAAAACCTTTGTATAGTTTTTGTTGGTAAAGGAACTCTGCGCCGTAGCTTCTACCACTTGAGGTGGAGCTAACGGGCTCATTGCCCACGACGCCAAAATCAGAACCAATATTGGCCAAAGAAATGGAATCTTCAATGGAAAAAGGATAGTAATTGTACTTTTTATAAAAACCCTCCAAGGTAACGCGTGCATTCCATTTGAGTAGGTATTCGGTGCCCAAAACAAAGTGGTCGGCCTGAATGTAGCGAACGCCATTTTGTTGATTGACAAGCTCGCCTGCTGCATTGCGGTAACCTAAAATAGTATAGGCGGGCAATTGGTGATAGCGGGCAATATTGGTGTTGATAGCCCAATTTTCTGTCAAGCGATACGACGCCGAGAACATTGGTGAAAATTGCTTGAAAGGATTGCGCATTTCGGCACTATATGAGGTGCCGTCCATGCGTAAGCCAAGAGATAAACGCAAGCGTTCGTTTAAAATGGTACGGCTCAATTGAGAAAAAGCAGCGTATTTGTGCAAGTTGAGCGTAGACTCGAAGTCGATGACAGCAGGTTGTCCAAAAATGGTGAGTTTTTGATAGGTGTCGGAGAAATATTTCGCGTATTCATATCCTACCCCTACGTTCCAGCGCCAGCCATTTTTGAGATAGGTGTGTTCAAAACGCAATTTGTTTTCCGCTTCAAAGGAAGTGTAGTCTTGAAGTAAGTTTTGGGGCTCCTCGATCATGTCTTTGTAACGATATGCGCGGTTGTTGAGCATGTTGCGGCTTGCAACTACCGTTTGTATCGACGATTTCGAGGAATGTTGCCAAACAGCACCCATGGTGTAGTTCCACTGTCCTTGTTGAGGTAAGTTACCCAGAATGAAATTGTTGTATTCCACCTGTGCGGTATCGGTTAGGCCATCATTGACACTCGTGTTGAGGCCAAACTGATCCAAAGCACCTAAACCAATAATGGAAAGTTTATTTTTGGGGTCGAGTTGGAAATTGAATTTGAATTGGTAGTCGTTGTAGGTCGGTAGAATGGGCAATTTGAGGGCGGCAAAGAGAAATTGCAGGTAAGAGCGACGAACCGAAAAGATAAAATCTCCTTTTTGTCCAATTGGACCGTCAAAAGTGAGGGCAGCGTCAGAAGAACCCAACGCAAAATTAGTAATCAAGCCGTCTTTGTTGCCATCTTTTTGCTTGAAAGAAAGCACGGAAGAAAGCCCGTTGGCGCGGTTGGCCGGAAAGGCTCCTGAATAAAATTCTACCTCTCTAATAAAGTTGACATTGAGCAAGCCCACAGGCCCGCCACTACTCCCTTGCGTAGCAAAGTGATTGATATTTGGCACTTCGATACCGTCTAAATAGAATTTATTTTCTCCGGGCGAGCCACCGCGAATAATGATGTCGTTTCTAAAAGAAGCGCGGGCTGCCACTCCGGGAAGTGCCGCAATTACCTTACTGACATCGCGGTTCGCACCTGGTAGGCGTTCTATTTCTGTGGCGCTGAGCGTCTTTAAAGAGTTTGGCGACTCCGCTTTGCGCTGAAACGGCGCGGCACTCACCTTCACATCTTTGGAGGTTTGTACTTTTTCTTCGAGCTCGACGTTGAGCTCCGTTGGGCGCGCATTGGTAATGAGTACTTCAGACTGAATTTTGTCTTCAAAACCAGGCGCCGTGAATTTCACGGTATAGATGCCCGGCGCTAGTGCTTCAAAAATAAAGCGGCCATCGAGGTCAACAGCTTTGAGCTGCTGAAGTTCTACAATTGAAACTTTTGCCGGAAAAACGAGGATTCCATTAGCTGCATTACTGACTTTACCAGACAACACACCTGTTTGGGCAACGAAGGAAAGCGGAAAAATAAAAAAGAAGATTGTTTGGAGAATGTGTTTCATTTTTTGTTGAAGTTTGCGAATACAAAACAACAACAAAAGTTAAACAAAAAGGTTTTAATCGGCCGGAATTTTATCTGTTCTGACCCATTCTTGGGTTCTAAAAAACGGACCAATGTAGCCTCTAACGTTCAGTTTGTCTTTGTTGGCGTCATTGAGCCAAATGGTGCAAGTATAGGTTTTGCCGTTGTCTGGATCGAGAATGGTGCCGTCTTCCCATTGAGAACCACTCCATTGCATTTGCTTGACAATAAGCATACCCATGACCGGCTGATTATAAAGTTTACCACTGCACTCGGTGCATTTGGAGTTGGGGCCATCTTTTCCTCTTTTGTAGATGTAAACTACCTTGCCGTAGAGCACGCCATCTTTTTTATACAGCTCTACTATCGACTTTTTGAGGCCGGTTGCGTCGTCAATGGTGATCCAGTATCCGGTACAAGACTGCGCTTGTGACCAAAAGCCAATGAAGCAAAAAAGAAGCAAATAAAAAATCTTAGGCATGGTGAACAATTTGTATAAAATTGCGCAAAATTTCTTTACCCATGGGTGTCATGACTGATTCGGGATGAAATTGCACCCCATAAATCTGAAGCTCTGGACGCTCGATGGCCATAGGTACACCGCTTGGGCTTGTGGCACTGATCCAGTCTTGCGGACAAACCACCTTCCAAGAGTGATAGAGCCCCACTTCAATTTGTGCGGGCAAATGCTTGAATAAGCCTTGGTGGTGCTGGATGTTGATTTTTTCTGAAACCCCGTGCTTGACTTCACTTTGATTTTCGAGTGTGCCGCCCATGTGTTCAACGAGGGCCTGCATGCCCAAACAAACGCCAAGAATTGGTTTTTTACCAATAAACTCAGAGAGCAGCTCTTCTAAACCTTTCTTTTCACGAGGCAAACCTGGCCCTGGCGATAAAATGAAGGCCGCGGAGGTTTCGAGCAATTGGGTGCTGAGTGCGTCGTAGCGGCAAACCGTCAGCTGGAGGTCCATGGACTCCAAATAATGGGCAAGGTTGTACGTAAAAGAGTCATAAAAATCGATCAAAAGAACCCTCACGTAGCTTGTTTTTTGTTACTTTGCAAAAGTAGTAAATTCAAGCAAGCGGCATGTCAACAGCAAAAAAACCAATTCAAATACCCAATGCACCAGCACCTGTTGGCCCCTACAGTCAAGCCATCTTAAAAGACAACACACTTTATATCAGCGGACAAATTCCACTGAACCCAAGCACTGGCCTACTCGAGATGGATCACATCGAACAAGCCACCCACCGCGTGTTGCAAAACATCGGTGCTTTACTCAAAGAAGCAGGATTCAGCTTCCACGATGTAGTAATGGTCAGTATTTTCATGAAAGACCTCGGCGAATTCAGCGCCATGAACCAAGTTTATGCCAGCTATTTTGAAGGTGTTGCACCTGCGCGCCAAACAGTTGAAGTGGCGCGTTTACCACTAGATGTCACGATCGAAATTTCTTGTATCGCCCAAAAATGACCAAAGCACGCAGCCATGATTTGAGTGTCGTGATCGTTAATTACAATGTAGTTAACTTTCTAGAACAGTGTCTCAATAGTGTGCTGGCCGCAAGTCAAAACCTGCGCATTGAAATCTTCGTTGTGGACAACAACAGCGTAGATGGCTCAGTAGCACTTGTCAGAGAAAAGTTTCCGACTGTCAAAGTAATTGCCAATACCGAAAACGTTGGTTTTTCGAAGGCGAACAATCAAGCTATTTCACTAAGTAACAGCCGCTATGTGCTCTTGCTCAACCCCGACACAGTTGTGGAGCAAGATACCTTTGACAAATGCATCGCCTACATGGATACGCATCCAAAAGCAGGTGGTTTGGGCGTGCGCATGCTCGATGGCAAAGGCCGCTTCTTGCCGGAATCTAAACGAGGCCTACCTACCCCAGCTGTATCGTTTTATAAAATATTTGGTCTTTCTAAACTCTTTCCAAAAAGCAAAAAATTTGGCACATATCATTTAGGCTTCCTCGACGAGCATCAGATCCATGAAATCGACGTCCTGAGCGGTGCTTTTATGCTCATGCGCGCCGAAACACTCGATCAAGTAGGTCTGCTAGATGAAGCGTTCTTTATGTACGGCGAAGACATCGATTTATCCTATAGAATTCAGCAAGGCGGCTATTCCAACATTTATTTCCCCGAGACAAAAATCATTCATTACAAAGGAGAAAGCACCAAAAAAGGCTCTCTGAACTATGTTTTTGTCTTTTACAACGCCATGGTCATTTTTGCCAAGAAACATTTCTCAGCAAGATACGCACGCATTTTTTCGGTCGCCATCCACATGGCTATTTACCTCAGAGCCAGCGCTTCAATACTCAAAAGGGTGATCCAAAACCTGAGTTGGCCCGCCATAGACACCGCTATTTCTGTCAGCTTTTTATATGTCTTAGCCCAACAATGGGAACAACATCAAATTCGCTTTCCCGAATGGGCATACGACGTACTCATTCCTTTCTACGTAGGCATTTGGATTTTCTGTTCTTGGCTCTTTGGCTTGTATGACCGCGGCACACGTATACATCAAATTTGGAAAAGCACCTTTTTTGGCACGGTCACCATTTTAGTGGCTTATGCCCTATTCCCTAAAGATTGGCAGTTTTCGAGGCTCTTTATTTTGTTAGGTGCAGTTGGCTTTTTACTTTCATTTTACTTGACGCGCTCCCTCAAAGAACTTCTTACAAAAGGCCGTATTGATTTTGGCAAACTCCCCAAAAAACGCTTTGGCATTATCGCAAACGCCACTGAATATGAGCGCATTGCCGAACTTTTAAAATCGACATATCCGCAAATTGAGCAGCTTTTTCAAATAGCAGTAAACGATGGTGAAGTTCAGCCTCTAGCGCAGCTAGATGAAATCATTCGGGTTCACCAACTCAACGAACTCATTTTTTCGGCACAAGATGTTGGCGCTTCTAGAATCATTCAACTGATGGCCGATACCGCCGCTCTTGACCTCGAATACAAAATTGCACAACCTAATACGAGTTATCTGATTGGTAGCTCCTCTATTGACCAAGCCGGCACCTATTACAATATTCATTTTGATGCCCTACAACTCCCGGTCAATAAACGCATCAAGCGCCTATTTGACTTGAGTTTAGCTTTGGTCTTATTGTGCTTTTCACCATTACTCATTTGGGGCTACAAACAACCCAAACGCTTTGTTATGAACCTTTTGAAAGTTCTCTCAGGACGCTATTCTTTTGTGGGCGTTGGCAGAAATAAAGATACGCAAAAGAAGGGTAAATTATTTCTAGTTCAACCCCTCCTTAACAACGATCAACCTTTTGAACTGCAAGCGTTTATCTACACTAAAACCTATGCACTCAAGCACGACCTCACTTCCGTCTGGAAGCAACTCGGAAAGCTAGACAACCAAGCACACTAATAATTGTCTGATTTTCCTTAATTTTGCACTCAAATCAACGACATCAATTTAACAGCAACATGGCACAAATAGAAATTCGTCTACCTAAAATGGGTGAAAGCGTTACCGAAGCAACCATTACCAATTGGCTCAAAAACATTGGCGATACAGTTGCCATGGACGAACCACTCGTAGAAGTTGCCACCGACAAAGTAGACAACGAACTTCCTTCAGAAGCTGCAGGCACCCTTATTCAAATTCTTTTTGAAAAAGACCAAGTTGCACAAGTTGGTGACGTCATTGCCATACTTTCTACAGACGGAAGCGCCGCACCTGCACCAGCCGCACCTGCACCAGCTGCTGTCAGTACACCAACTGAAACCACCAATACAATTGTAGCCAACAACGCCCCAACTGCAGTTGCTCCACTGACCAAAGGAACCGATGGTCGTTTTTATTCACCGCTAGTACGCACCATTGCACTCAAAGAAAACATTGGTGCTGACGAACTCGCAGCTATACAAGGCAGCGGTCAAGACGGCCGTGTTACCAAAAAAGATATTTTAGCCTACCTCGAAACAAGAGGTGCGGCTCCAGCAGCTCCAACGGCTGCAGCAACAGCGGCTCCAGCGCCTCAAGCAGCTGCTCCAAAAGCGCCAGCAAGCAATGGCATTCAAATCAAAGAACCAGTCGTTATTCCGAATAGCGGTGACGAAATCATTGAAATGGACCGCATGCGCAAACTCATCGCCGAACATATGGTGATGTCCGTACATGTTTCTCCACACGTTACCTCTTACGTAGAAGCCGACGTCACTACCATCGTTAAGTGGCGCGAGCGCATGAAAAACGAATTCAAAAAACGCGAAGGTGAAAACCTTACGTTTACCCCAATTTTCATGGAAGCTGTAGCCAAAGCCATCAAAGACTTCCCAATGATCAACGTATCTGTGTCAGGTACAAACATCATCAAACGCAAAGACATCAACATCGGTATGGCAGCTGCCCTTCCGAGTGGCAACCTCATCGTGCCGGTCATTAAAAACGCCGACCGCATGAACCTCGTTGGTTTGGCAAAAGCCGTCAATGAATTGGCCAACAACGCCCGCAACAACAAACTTAAGCCAGAAGACATCCAAGGTGGCACCTACACCGTTACCAACGTTGGTACTTTTGGAAATGTCATGGGTACACCAATCATCAATCAGCCGCAAGTTGCCATACTCGCCTTGGGGGCTATCCGTAAAGTACCTGCTGTTATCGAAACTCCAGAAGGCGATTTCATCGGTATCCGCCACAAAATGTACTTGTCTCACTCCTACGACCACCGCGTAGTTGACGGCGCTCTAGGCGGGCAATTTGTGCGTCGCGTAGCCGACTACCTCGAAGGATTTGATCCAGAAACCACCATTTAAGCATGGCGCTTCAACTCGAACGCCCGCTATGTGTTTTTGATCTCGAAACAACGGGTCTGCTCATTACCAAAGACCGTATTGTTCAGATTGCCGTCATCAAATTATTCGAAGACGGTCACACCGAAACATTCAATGAACTTGTTAATCCTGGGCAAAATATACCCGTGGAAATTGCAGCCATTCACGGCATTACCAACGAAATGGTGGCCGCTGCTCCTTCATTTCAAGAGCTCGCTCCTCGCCTACTCGATTTTATTGGCGACTCCGATTTAGCAGGCTACAACTCCAATAAATTCGATATCCCAGTTCTTTCTGAAGAACTCCTGCGCTGCGGCATCGACTTCGATTTAGGTGCGCGCCATTTTGTAGATGTGCAAAACATCTTTCACAAGATGGAACAGCGCACACTCGCTGCAGCTTATAAGTTTTATTGCGGCAAGCAAATCGAAAACGCACACAACGCGCTATACGACACCCTTGCCACACTAGAAGTACTGCAAGCGCAAACAGAGAAATACACCGACCTCGACAACAACATTGCTAGTTTGGCTAAGTTTTCGACAGTTGGCACGCAAAAAAACGCTGATTTCGCAGGCCGTTTGTCTTTTGATGACAACCAAGAGGTCTGCTACAATTTTGGAAAACACAAAGGCAAAACTGTTGCTCAAGTGCTCAAACTAGAACCAGGTTACTACGGCTGGATGCTCGAAGCGGACTTCCCTCTGAATACCAAACAAGTTTTGCGCAAAGAAATGGAGCGTCTCAAAACCGCCAATGCCAATCATCAAATTGAAGACAAGCTCGAATTACTGAAGAATAAATTCAAAAAGCCATGAAAATCATCTGTATTGGCCGCAACTATGCAGACCATGCCAAAGAAATGAAGGCTGCGCTTCCGACAGAACCGCTCTACTTTTTAAAACCTGATACTGCCTTGCTCAGAGAAGGCGATTTTTATTATCCAAAGTTTACATCTGACTTACATTTTGAATGTGAACTCGTTGTGCGCATCGAAAAAGTAGGCAAGCATATCGCAGCAGAATTTGCACATAAATACTACACGCACTTTACCTTAGGAATCGACTTCACAGCCCGCGACCTCCAACAACACTGCAAAGAAAACGGTCTACCTTGGGAACGCGCTAAAGGTTTTGACCACAGCGCACCTCTTTCCAACACCTGGATACCCAAAACCGAAATTGATCTAGAAACTGCCGAATTCAAACTCTTTCAAAATGGAAAGGTGAAACAAATTGGGCATCCAAAAGATTTTATTTTCAGTATTGATACCGTCATCGCTTATGTGTCTCAGTACATAACACTCAAAACCGGTGATTTAATCTTTACAGGCACACCTGCTGGCGTCGGGCCGGTACAAATAGGCGATGTGCTCACCGCAGAGCTCAATGGAGAGCAACTCCTCGAACTCCGTATTGCCTAATTTACTGCTTGACAACCAAGCTGCTTTGGCCATTTGAAAGCCTTAAAATATAGGTTCCTTCGGCAGCTGAAGAAATATCTAATTGCTCTTGATTTTTCAATTCAGTAAAGGACATTACCACCTGTCCACTCAAGGAAACAAGTGTACCTGAACAAAGTCCTTGTATTCCTTTTAAGATCAGCGTACCAGTAGTCGGATTTGGATAAACTTGTAGTGGCGCAACATGCAATGGTCCAACACTGAGGTCTGAGCCTGGCTCGTTTTCAAGTAAAAACACGCCTCCTAAATCTTGCCCTACATATAATTCAAGGTGGGCATCATTGTCTAAATTCGCAATAGCCGCTGCTGCATAAGCGCCAATTTGTACACTAAGGCCTAAGAAGTCAGAGCTGCGCTCATGAAAAGCTATATTTGCCCCAGAGAAAATGCTGTCATAAAAATGAATGCGACCATCTAAGGCCCCAACCATTAAATAAGTGGTGTCTTGGTACTTGAAAAACTGCGGTATGGCATAACCATCAGGACCATTGCTTTGCACGCTTACACCTCCCAATTGAGTGGTTTCAAGCGTAAAGATAGGCGCCGCTGCTGTACCTGTATTGCGATAGTAATGAATGGCTCCTCCTTTATGACCAATCATGAGATCGAGTAAGCCGTCTTCATCGTAATCAAAAAGTTGGGGTGCCGAAAATAGTGGAACTTGAATGACTATATTGTTATTGTCGGTTAGTGCATTGGTTTGCAATTGAAAAGTAGGAGTTGCACCCGTACTGGTGTTTTCAAAATAAGCAATTTGACCGTTGTCTTTGCCTAAAAGAAGCTCAGGTTTGCCATCGGAGTTGAGGTCGCCCATGGCAGGCAATAGTCGCAAGCCTTGGTTAGAACTAGCTAGGTTCAGGAAGTCTTGATCAACTAAAAGCAACTGCGGACTTACTGACGTTCCGATGTTCTGATAATAGGCAATTCGTGCTTCTTTGTTGAGTACAGGTTTGTATGCGTAAAAATTAGCTACCAGCATGTCTGTAAGACCATCGGCATTGACATCGTATAGCAAGGGCACAGAGCCTGCACCGTGGTCTATCATGTCGCCTTGCAACCAATCGTTGTCTTGGTACACAAAAACCGGAGCCTGATTGCTGCCTAAATTCTTATAGTACCAGACACTATTCTCATTTTCAGAAACATTATTGGCATTGGGCGCCACTACAAGATCTTTCTTTTGATCAAAATCGAGGTCAAGGCAAAATGCCGCTGGAAAAATTTGCACATTGGCTGGCGTGGTGTTGCTCGGAAAGCTGTAATCAGCACTCACCATTGGGGAATTGGTGTTGGGGCTTGTGCCGCCATTCATTAGGCGGATCAGATTACCATACGCAACATCGCCCAAAACCAAATCTAGCACACCCGACTGATCGAGGTCCAGAGCCAAAACGGTTGAGCCCGCATGCGCTTTGAGTTGGTCATTGGTGGGGAGTTCAGGATTGCTGACATTTCCGTCGGTACAATACGAACTGGTGTCATTCAAAAAAAGGGTATTGCTCGTGACGTCTTCGCGGTATTTACCCCAGCATCTGTTCTTCAGAACGAATACCAACGAATCGGAATGGCCATAAAGTTCTTGACTCTGGTTTTGATGGTATTGCAAGTGTTCGCCACTGATATGGTAAGTCAGGATATCCATATCTCCGTCGCCTTCGACGTCTACAAGTGCAGGGATATCAGCTCCTGAAATATATAAATTGAGGTTTGGCCCAGCATAGTTGGATACCAAATAAGGGCTGTAAGCTTGCCATTGAAGACCAGTGGCGGCAGAGCCTACATTGCGAAACGCTTGAATGCCGCCGACCGCATAACAAAAAAGATCTTTTCGACCGTCGTTATCGTAGTCATAGGTAGTGACGCGGTAGTGTAAATTGGGCGGAAAGAATAAATGCGCGCGCAAATCGAGTTGATACGTAGGCATACCTCCTACAGCTACATTTTTAAATAACCTGATTTGGTCGGCGCCACGATCAAAAACAAGGAGGTCGTCGTCGCCATCGTAGTCGTAGTCTAGGGAAGAAAACTGCGGGGTATTGAAACCACCATTCCATGCCTTGGACAAATTCTGACCTTCGGATATAACAGGGATAAAATCAGTAAAATTGAACTGAAACTGCGCCCGAACAGCAAACTGACAACAAATAAACACAAAGACCCAGCACTTCATGTTTTAAAATTACGGTGTTTTTGGGTTCGGTGCATGCCACAGCAAAATTCTTTTGTCGTCACCGGCACTGGCAAAACCATTTTCTAGAGCGATGAGGGCGTTAATTGAATGCCGATGACCGGCCATTTGCAAGTCTAGCTTTTGCTGAATTTGGTCATTACTTTGGGACCAAATTTTAACGGTTTTGTCTCGGGAGGCTGACACATAGTTGCCATCTGCCAAACAAAGCAATTGGTAAATGGTACCAAGATGCGCAGGAAAGGCATTTAGTTTTTGGCCACTCTCAGACCAGCGCCTAATATATGCATCTTTTCCAGCGCTGAGGATTTGGCCGCTTGGTAATACACAAAGTGCCGTGCATCCTTCATGATGCGCAAAAATTTGTTGCGTTTCGTTGAAAAATGTAGTGTCGATCTTGCGAAAATAGCCATCGGCGCCGGCAAGCAATAGAAAACTTCCGTCAGGAGCCACCACAATTTGACGGATTTTACCACAAGAAAATGGCAAGTTCAAAAGTAAATTCCATTGAAAATCCCAAACCAACAGGTTGCCCTCTGCATCGGCTGAATAATGTTGTTCAGCTACCGGATTAGTGGCAATTGCAAAAACAGCGGCCTCGTGCGCTTTAAGGAACTTTAGCTCCACTTTAGCTGCAAGATCTATAAGATGTATGCTGCCGTCGGACAAGCCAATTGCCAAATGCTCTTGGTCTGCAAGCACGCACAAACTGAAAGGCGAGTGCGTACAGCGAATAGCGAAATGATCTTGTTGGCCTGTGCTTTTATGCCAGCGCGCCACAAATTTGTCAGCGGAGGCAGAATAAATGTATTGGTCATCTTGGCTCAGCGCGTATATTGGGCCTTGATGACCTGTGATTTGAAGGTGTTTGGAATAAAGCGCGAGCTGCTTATTCTTGTTCATCGTCGGAGTCGTCATCGGCGTCGTCGTTGACTTGCTTGAGGCGATCTGCATAAGACTTCGGAAGAAAATCAAAGAAGGTATCTCCGCGAAGACCTAAACGCAAACATTCCAATGGGATGACATCGTTGGGTGCGATATTGCCCAAATTGACTTCAGCACCAAAAAGCTTGATAAACCAAACTTGTTGGTTTTTTTGCGGCGCCTCCCAGAGGATATCTTCGGGTTTCACATTGGCGATAATGCGGTTGATGAGCATGGTGTGTGCAGTTCCGTTTGGTCTGAATACACCAACGTTACCCGCTTCACGACCTTCGGCTATGACTTTCCAGCTTCCAGCCTCTAATTCTGCTTTCATGAGGCGTACCCATTTGGCAGGTGAAATGAGGATACCCGAATCTTTAGAGCCTACTTCTGACATAACTGTTCTCGTTTGAGAAAGCTCGTGAATGAGTTTGCACTTTTCGTCGTGAGGAATAATGATAGAACCATCGGAGATTTCAGCGAGATCGAGGTCGTATTTGTCGAGCATCTTGACATACTCCTTGAACATGCCTCGCGCATAAAAGGCCTCAAAAAGAGTTCCGCCAAAGTATGGTCGGATACCCGCTTGGCGATAGATTTTGATTTTCTCTTCGAGTTGGCTCGTTACAAAAGCAGTTCCAAAGCCGAATTTGACGATGTCTGTGAGGTGCGCAGAGGCTTCGATAAAATGCTCTGTTTCGCGAAGACCTAAGCCCTTATCCATCATCATGGTGACGCCTTTGTTACGTGGTTTCTCACTACGCTTTGGGATAAAAGTAAGTTTAAAGTTCATGTTTAGTCAGCTAAATATAAAAAATCGGTGTCGTCTAGTAGTTTGGGGTTGATTTCGAAAATCAGTTTGGAACTAGATGCGTCTTGTTGTAAGCACTCGTTATAGAGGTGCTTGGCTTCGGCAAATTGTCCCATTTGCCATTTGATATTAATGAGGTGAAGTTTGGCATCGAATACTGCGGGATGTGCATTGCCAAATTCCAATAAAAAAGTTTGCGCTTCTGCCAGTGATGACTCACTGATAAATGCAATGTAGTCTGAAAGTGCTTCTTGGTCGTCGGGGAGCAGTTCTAGACTTTTGAGGTAATGAAATTCGGCCTCAGAACGAAGGTCAATTTTTTGATACGCACCTGCCAAAACGTGGTGTATACCAGAGTTGTCGGGGTCGTAGTCGAGGGCTTTTTGAATGAGGACAATGCCTTCTTTGGTTGAGCCGAGCAGATCTTCGACAATGCCCAGACCAAGCCATGCTTCTGGCAACATTGGCTCGAGGTCAATGCTGAGTTTGTAGTAATGCTTAGAGAGTTCGAGTTCGTTGAGTTGTTCATAAGACTCGCCGATATAACAAAGCGCCATGGCGTCGTCGCCGTCGTGCTTCATGCAGAGCTCAAAATGCTCAATGGCTTTGTGGTATTTATCTAAAGAAAGATAGGCGTTTCCTAAATTGAAATGAGCTGGGCCAAATTCTTCATTGATGAGAATTGCGTATTCATAGGCCCAAACGGCACGATCGTAATTTTCTAGACGGCTATAGGCGTTGCCGAGGTTGTACCAGGCAGTGCTGGAATAAGGTTGCTCGTCAATGAATTGAAGGTAGGCATCTATGGACGCCTGCGTAGCGCCGAGTGCATCATAGCAACGACCGAGTTCGTAGAGCGCAGCTTCGTTGTTTTTGTTAGATTTGAGCGCTTGATGGAGGGTGTCGATGGCCTCTTGATAGAGCTGCAGGCGCTCGTATTCGATGGCGATGTCGAGGTAAATGTAGTCGTGTTCTGCGGGATCTGAATGTTCGAGTGCCATTTTGAAATAACGGATGGCTTGCTTGTGCTCGCGCTGCTGGGCGTGTATAGACGCTCTGGTGAGGTAGAGTTCGGCGCTGTCGATTTCTTGCTTTTCAAGTTGAACCACGCAATCGAGAGCCTCTTGCAACAAGCCCATTCCGCCCAAAGCTTGCGCCTTGCGGAGCTTGAACATAGGATTGTAAGCAAATTGGTAAATACCGAATTCGGCGGCAATTTTGGCTTTATTGAATTGTCCTTGAATAAGGTAGTGGTCGATAAGGCCTTCTAGCCGATCGCTGTCGATGAATTTGAGCTTCTGACCTTTTAGATGGGCCTCGAAGTGCTCGATGTCTTCGCTCAAACTGCTGTCGTTGTATTCTTCTTCGTCGTCGTCAAACATAGGGCCCAATTCTTATTATAAAATTAGGCCCTTTGTGTCATCTTGACAACAAATGCATTTGGCACTTATCAACAAATGCCAGAAATGTTGAAAAGTTCTTGATCAATGCTCGCCGCAATGCACCTCATAAGTGGTCCCAAGGCTATCTGTGAAGGTGCCTAATTCCTCTAAATCGCGAAGCTCATCACCGCAATATGTGCCCATTTCAACCTCGCCTGAAGGAGCGTCGTAATGGCACTCTGCACACTTGTTTTTCCCGCAAGAAAGGGTCAACAAACCCAAAACTGCTGCACTTAAAATCAATTTTTTCATTTTTTTTTAGATTTTAGTTTGTTGTTGTACTTGATATTTTAGACTAACGTATACATGTCTGCCTGGGCCAGGCATTCCAATGTTTTTTAAACGAGATAAATGATCGATATAGGTACTATTAGTAAGATTTCTCACTCCTGTTTGCAAGATCCAAGAGCCCTGCTTTTCTAGATACAAACGGGCATTGACATTGAATAACTGGTAACTTTCGCTGGTAGCTTCTTGGAAAGCCACGCGGGTTTGAGCAGCAATCCAAGTATGACTCAAACTGAGTTCAAGTTTTTTAATGTACCCATTAAAATCCCAATGGTATTGCAATTCGTTCTGTAAACGGGTTGGCGGCAATAAAGAAATAGCGCTGTCCTGAGCACTGGCAAAATGAATATAGGAAAAGTTGCCTTCCCAATGCAGGTTGTGTAGCCAATGCGGATGGTAATGCGCACTGAGGTCTAGGCCATATAAGCGGCCCTTGTTGAGCTGTTCATATGTAAAAACCGGAATACCATCTATACTTGTGCCATTCGGCTGGATATATATATAATCCTTGACCCAAGCATGGTAAGGGTTGATGGTAATGCTTCCGTGTTCGGCACTCCAATCATTAGCCCAGTCGAGCTGCAAGCTGCGCTCCGGAACCAAATTGACATCGCCTATTTCGTAGCGCAAGGCACCATGATGAAAACCATCAGCTAACAACTCGCTGAGATGCGGCGCGCGAAATCCGCTCGAAAAATTCAGGCGGTGACGTTGGTTTTGATTGACTTGCCAAGACCACCCTGCTGAAAGATTCGGACTCGCATACCATTTTTTCAAAGCAACATTATTGGCGTGGGTTTCTATCCAACGGATGTCCTGACGCAGGCCAATTTGAAGCAAGTGCTGTTTGCGCAACTCTATTTTATACAATCCAAATAATCCTTGATCAAAAGTTGTGGCATTGGGTAAAAGTTGGTCTTCGGCAATAGGTGCATTGAGGTTTACTTGCAACATACCAGCTGCGCCGATGATCAATTGCTGCGCTGCCCACTTTTTGGTCCACTTGGCTTGATACACTGAATTCAATAGATCCATCTCCATAAAGGGTTTGCTAACTTTTTCGTCGTATTCGACCAAACGGTTATGCGTTTGCCCAAGTAATATTTGCAATTCATGTCCGGTCCAGAAACGCTTGTATTCATAACTCAAGAGCTGATTGGTAAAAAACTGCGAAGGCAAGGAATAGCGCCTACCTTGGGTCTGAACCTGAAAACTAAGCGGTGTTGCCAAAGAGTCATGGGTGTGACCGGGAATACCGGCTACTGTATTGTTAAAGGCGTACCTGAACTGATGGATTTGGTTGGGCTTGAACCAAGAATACGAAGCTTTGCCTACCCACTCATGGAAGCGAGAATTCTTTGCATACAGCCCATTTGGCAAAAGAAAATCGGCATGATTTGCATAACTTCCGGCAACTAGAAATCGTTTATTGCCTTGACTCTTTTTGTATAAAATACTAGAAGTGCTGCCGTTGGTACTCTGATTCCATTTTTGTTGCACGTCTAGTGTTTGCTGACCAATGCGCGCATAGGGTTCATCTACCAAATAGACAACACCGCCAAGTGCATCGGCACCATAAAGCACAGAGGCAGGTCCTTTGATAACTTCCACAGATCCCAAAGCAAGTTCACCGATTCCCATTCCGTGGTCTCCGCCCCACTGCTGCCCTTCCAAGCGCAGGCCATTGACGAGTGTCACAACACGCATGCCTTGCATGCCGCGAATAACAGGTTTGGCAATACCGTTGCCTAAAGAACTGGAATAAACTCCCGGAATTTTAGTGAGTAGTTCTGAAATATGCATGCCACCACTCAGCTGCAAGTCGTTGAGGCTACGCACTTCCATTGGGACTGTATTTTTGGCTCGCAAAGATACTTGCTGTGCACTCACAGTTACTTCTTCTGTAGTCATATGCCCCAACTGTAATCCAAAACTCAAACTTGATGAATAGCCAGAAATGAGGGTGTCAAGTACTTGATAATCGGGATGTCTTAAGCGCAGTACTTGTGGTTCAGACCAAGTAAAAGGAAAAATAAAAACGCCATTACCGTCTGTACGCACTTGTATTTGAAAAGCAGGTACGGAAATAATGACATTTTCAATAGGTAGTTTGCTTTGTGCATCGCGCACCAAACCCGTTATGCCTTGCTGGGCGAAGGTGGGAAAGCTGCAGAGTGCAGCCAACCCGAAAATCAAATTTTTCATGTAAAATAAAGGACTAAAAATTCATAACCAAGTGTTCTAGCACTTGAAATGAGGAGGCGCCCTAAGTTGTTGAAATGTAGATTTAGTACCTGAAAGATCTAGACAAGTTATTTGATCGTGAACAAATGGTGTTAAACGAAAAGAATGAAAAGAAAGCGATGTAGGACGCGTAAAAACACTGAGTGACAGATCGCAAATCGGGCAATCTTCGTCGGCGGTATCGGTGTTTAAGCGCTCAGATTTTTTGTGTTCGGTATGTGCACAATGATGCCACCATTGCTTTGGTGTCAAGACCATTGTGAAACAAACCAACAAAAATATACTGAATACTTTCACAGCCTAAAATTAAGCAATTATGCGGTGTTGAAACATAAAAGAAAGTTAGCTTATAGTAAAGCTTCAATTATGGCATCCATGCTATAACCCTCTGCTTCGGCGCGGTAATTGCGCACCAAGCGGTGACGCAAAATGGCTTTGGCTACTGCCTTCACATCTTCGATATCTGGCGAGTATTTGCCGTGAAGGGCTGCATGACATTTAGCAGCAATGACTAAGTTTTGAGAAGCGCGCGGACCAGCACCCCAAGTAATGAAATCTTTGGTGATTTGCGGCGCTAAAGGATCTTTAAGGCGTGTTTTGGCCACCAAAGTAACTGCGTATTCCAATACGTTTTCTGCAACAGGAATACGACGTATAAGGGCTTGGTAGTCGATGATTTGCTGTGCGTTGAGTACGGTCTGAAGCTCAACAACTTGATCGCTGGTGCTCGATTTAACGATGGCAAGTTCTTCTTTATAAGAAGGGTAATCTACCCAAATATTGAACATAAAGCGGTCTAGCTGCGCTTCTGGTAGCGGATAAGTACCCTCTTGTTCAATTGGGTTTTGCGTAGCTAAAACAAAGAACGGCGCTTCCAATTTATAGGTGGTTCCCGCAGCTGTAACTGCGCGTTCTTGCATGGCCTCTAAAAGTGCTGCTTGCGTTTTTGGCGGCGTACGGTTGATTTCATCATCCAAGATCATGTTCGAAAAAATGGGCCCTTTGATGAATTTGAATTGTTTGGATTCATCGAGGATTTCAGAACCCACGATGTCTGAAGGCATGAGGTCTGGGGTAAACTGAATGCGGTTGAAAGACAAACCTAAGGTTTTGGCTATGGTATTCACCAATAAGGTTTTGGCCAAGCCAGGCACACCAACGAGCAAACAATGCGACCGTGAAAAAATAGCGATGAGGACCTGATCGACGACGTCGTCTTGCCCGATGATGACTTGATGGATCTCTTTTTTAAGAGCCTGGTAATCAATTACCAACTGATCTATTCTTTCTTTGTCTGTCATGAGATATTAAGGGGTTTTGAGCCAATTCACGCGAAAATCGCAAGCTTGAAACTGCGGGTCTAGGCGTATGTAGGCATTTGGAATCTTACCTTGAGTCCAGTCGTCGAGGACCCGTTGTTTTTTGTCGTTTTCAGCAGCCAACTTAATGAGCGCGTAATCTTGTTCGAGATTGGCCTGATGGGCCACTACGCGATTCTGCAGACGAACAATACGGATGCCTTGCTTGCGCTCGAAGAGGTCCATATATAGGGAAGGCAAGGAAACGCCTCCACTTTCGAGTGCATCGGTCAGGAGGTAAATTTGTTGGTCAATTTCGTTGAGTTGCTCCATGTCCCAGTAGATGTCCATGGTGTAAGGATTGGTGAGCACTCCTTTGTTTTGTTTGGTAGCGTCGTCATTGGAAAAGCGCAATACGGCTTCGTCCCAGGTAATGGCATTGCGCGAAAGCAGCTGATAACAGGAATCCATGCGCGCAGAGGCTACAGAAATGCTCGAGGAGCTGTACTCAGGCATGATCAGGATGTGCAAGCAATTGTAGTCGTCTCCTTTGCGCGATACCAATTTGATGATGTGGTAACCGTACATGGTTTCGACTATTTCTGAAACTTCACCTGGCTTGAGGTCAAAGACAGTGGCTTCAAATTGAGGTACCATCATGCCTTTTGAAGCAGTTATTTTACCGCCCTGACTTGCCGAACCGGGGTCCATAGATTTGAGGCGTGCCATGGTTTCAAAAGACTTGCCACTCATAATTTGTTTGCGTATATCGGCAATTTGGTCATAAGCCAATTTTTTATCAGCGGCAGTGAGCTCAGGGAACTGCACAATTTGCTGAAAACTGAGCTTCATGTTGATAAACGGAATGCTGTCCTTGGGTAATTGCTGATAGAAAGCCGCAACTTCTTTGGGCGTAACAGTGATATCTCCGGTAATCTTGCGCTCCATTTCTTGGGCCAACATTTTGTTGCGGATAATGGTTCGGAATTCTTCTTTGATGGCAACCGTGGATTTACCATAAAATGCCTCGAGATTTTCTCGACCGCCCATTTTGTTTTCCATGATGCGCAGTCGGTTTTCCATTTCGGCATCGACCTGCTCATCTGAAATGACAAGGCTATCAATGAGTGCTTGATTGACCAAAAGTTCCTCTAAAAGGAGTTGTTCGAGAATTTCGCAGTCTTTACCAATTACTTTGCGCTCTTTTTCATTGAGCTGCAATCTTTGGGTCTCGATATCAGACCAAAGAATGATGTTGTCACCTACTTGGGCAACAATTTGATTGACTAATTTTTGGGCCTGAAGTTGCCCAAAAAGCAGCAATTGAAAACTAAGTAAAAGGAAGGATTTATAGAACATTATTGGCCGATTTGATAGAGCACATCTTCATTGATGACGATCTTATGCTTTAAACGTAACGCCTCTAACCATTTTTTCTCTAAATAAGTTTGGTAATCTGAGGTAGCCAATCCTTTAGCTTCGTTGTATTCTTTAGGGCCAGGCGCTAAAACTGCAGACACTTTAACAACGTACCATTTGCCATCCATGGAATAAACCGGATTGAGACCTTGCGTAAAGTTGCGGTCTTTTAAGTAAGGTGTTTGCGCTACTTCGAATTTATTCATGCGTACTTTGAGGTTGAGCTCAGAATCTTTATTAATAACTTCTAGCACTTCTTTTGAAGTAACGGTGTCGGCGGAAACGAGCATGCCATATACCTGAACAGCTATGTGCTCGTCTTTACATTCGTAAATAGTTGCATCAAGGCGTTGAGACCAAACGTATTTGCTGCGGTTTTCCATGAAATATGCGCGCAAGCCGGCGGTGTCTTTCACCGCTTTGTTCCAAACTTGATCTTGCATGATTTCATACAAAATGATACCGTCGTGGTACTCTTGGACAAGCGCTTTGTAGGCTGGGTATTTGGTAGGTAATAAAGCCTCTTCGTAAGCCAAGATTTGGTTCTTTTCCCATTGGGTGTAGAGTTGCTTTACAACAACAGCAGGAGCGTCTTTGCGAACGGTACGGAAATTTTTCTCGACATATTTAGCGAACTCTTGTTGCTTGAATTTTTGACCGCCAAGCACAAATAAGGTCTTGTTGGACTTCAGTGAACTCGCTTTCCATTTGCCCATAAAGAAAGTGGAATCGATTTGTTGTTCAAACCAAGCAAGGCCATTGTCGGCTTTATACGCATAATTGTATTGTTGCTTGAGTTTTTGCACGAAGGAGTCTTGGGTGATTTTAGAGCGTTCGTCTTTATTGACCTTTGCTTGTAATTCTCTGCGCAGTAAGTCGTAGGATTTAACGGGCGTCCATTCGATGAGCTTGATGATGTGGTAGCCGTATTGCGTTTTAACTGGTTTAGATATTTCTCCGACGCGCTTGAGGCCAAATGCTGCATCTTCGAACTCCAAAACCATGCGTTGGCTTGTACCCGAACCAAAAGCAGGTAATTCGCCGCTTTTTTTGACGCTATTGGCATCTTCTGAATAAGCGTTCACCATTTTTTCCCAAGAAGCGCCTGTAGAAAGGCTGTCGTAAATCTCGTTGATTTTCTTTTCCGCATTTTGACGGGTTTCGGTACTGGCTTCGCGACCTGTTGAAATCATGAGGTGCGCTACTTTGATGGTGCCGCGCGCAGCACGCTTGTCAGTGACTTTTAAGATATGGTAACCAAAACGCGTTCTAAAAGGTTCAGAAATAGACCCTACAGGAGTTGTGTAGGCTTTCTCTTCGAAAGGATACACCATTTGGAAGGCGGTGAAATAACCGAGGTCACCGCCATTGTTGACAACAGACGGATCTTCGGATCCCAATTTAGATTTGGCGACAGCTGCAAAATCTTCGCCCTTTTCGATGCGGGCTTTTAAACCTAAAAGTCGGTTATAAGCGTCAAGGGTGTCTTTGGGGCTCGCATTAGGGTCGAGTTTGATTAAAATGTGGGAACAGCGCACCTCAGTAGAGGTACGATTGTAAGCTTCTTGAACCATAGCTTGATTTTGAACGGAGTCAATTAGATATGGTAAAGCAAGTTGTTTTTTATAACCCTCTAGTTCTTTTTGAAGACGTGGAAGGGTATCGTAACCGAGCGCCTCTGCCTCTGCAACTTTCAATTTGAAGACTTCAAACAATTGCATATAGCGGTCTAGGGAATCTTTGTCAAAACTCGGGCTTGGATTGTTTTTGGTATAAATCTGTAAAAACTCTGCTTTTGTTACAGGTTTGTCGTTGATGGTCATGACGACTGGCTCTTTTTGCCCAAAAGCAAGTTGGGTCAGTAAGCCAAACAAGAAGCATACGATTGTCTTTTTCATTGGTTCAAGTGAATTTTTGTTCAATCTTTGATTATAAATTACTTAATACTGTAGTTAGGTGCCTCACGGGTAATCGTGACATCATGTGGATGCGATTCGCGCACACCCGCTGAGGTGATGCGGACAAAACGCGCGCCTTTTAATTTATCGATAGTTGGAGCACCGCAATAACCCATTCCGGCGCGCAAGCCACCGATGAGTTGGAACATTACTTCGATGAGTTTGCCACGGTAAGGTACACGGCCAGAAATACCTTCTGGGACTAATTTTTTGATGTCGTCTTCGGCATCTTGGAAGTAGCGGTCTTTGCTGCCTTTTTGCATTGCTTCTAATGAACCCATACCGCGGTAAGATTTAAACTTACGCCCTTCGTAGATGATGGTTTCGCCTGGAGATTCTTCAACGCCCGCAAACATAGACCCTAACATGACAACATCGGCACCAGCGGCAATAGCCTTGACGATATCGCCAGTGTAGCGAATACCGCCGTCGGCGATAACAGGAACACCTGAGCCAGCTAAAGCTTTGGCTACTTCATTGATAGCAGTGAGTTGTGGTACACCTACACCTGCAATAACGCGAGTGGTACAGATGGAGCCAGGGCCAATGCCAACTTTTACGGCATCGGCGCCAGCGTCAGCGAGGTATTTGGCCGCTTCTGCTGTAGCGATATTTCCGACTACAATTTGAAGGTCTGGATAAACCGTTTTGACAGCTTTAAGTTGATCTACCACACCTTTGGTATGACCGTGAGCAGTATCGATGACAATTGCATCTACTCCCGCCTCTACAAGTGCTGTGACGCGATCCATGGTGTCGTGGGTAACGCCAACAGCCGCGGCGACACGCAAACGACCCAAGGTATCCTTGCAAGAATTCGGGTGTTCTTTGACTTTGATGATATCGCGGTAGGTAATGAGGCCAATGAGGCAGTTGTTGGCATCTACAACAGGGAGCTTCTCAATGCGGTTTTGTTGTAGAATGACTTCAGCGGTGGTGAGGTCGGTGCTTTCGCCCGTGGTGATGATATTATCAGAGGTCATGATTTCGCGAACCGGGCGCTCGAGGTTTTTCTCGAAACGGAGGTCGCGGTTGGTGAGGATTCCTTTTAAAATGCGATTGGCATCTACAACAGGAATACCGCCAATGCTGTTTTCGCGCATGAGGGTAAGGGCGTCTTTCACGAGTGCGTCTTCGCGGAGTGTGATAGGATCGATGATCATGCCACTTTCTGAACGCTTGACTTTGCGCACCTCAAGCGCTTGGGCTTGGATGCTCATGTTTTTATGAATGACACCAATACCACCTTGCTGCGCAATTGATATGGCAAGTGCAGACTCAGTTACGGTGTCCATAGCAGCCGATACAATTGGGGTATTGACGGCAATTTGCTTGGTAAACATACTTTTTAAAGAGACATCGCGAGGGAGCACCTCTGAATAGGCTGGCGCCAAAAGGACGTCGTCGTAGGTTAAACCTTCAGTGATCTGGGATAGATTCGAGAGCGGCATGAACTTATTTTTTAATAAATTCCTGCAAATTTAACAATAAAATTTGCCATTCGGTTACCTATTTCATTCGGATTCGTCATGTTATTCGTAAATTTAACGTGTGAAACAGCTCTTCTTCTTTTTTTGTGTCGTTTTGAGTAGCTCTTTTTTAAGGGCGCAACAAGACAACAAACCCCTTCTTCAACTTTCTGGCGTAGTGGTCACCGAAGAAGCTTTTGAACTTCCCTACGTAACGGTCTTCAATAAAACCTTAAAAAAAGGCGTCATCTCCGACGGCTACGGATTTTTCTCCATCGTTTGCCAACCAGGTGACACCCTCTACTTTTCGAGAAAAGGCTACAGCAGTAGCCCTTTTTGGGTTCCTGACACCCTCGATGAAAACCGCTACAGCATTATCCATATGCTTACCCGCGACACCCTTACTATGCCCGACGTCAGGGTTTACCCTTGGCCCAATAAAGAAGCCTTCGCGCAGCATTTTATAAACATGAACCCTTATGAAGACGACATTCGCCGCGCCCAACGCGAACTCAGCGGCGAGTCATTGGCTTTTGTTGCAGCGCGCTTAGATGCTGACCCATCGTTGGCCTATGGCGCACTCACCAAACAGCAAAACACAAAAATCTACACCAACGGACAGCTCCCGCAAAACAACTTGCTCAATCCGTATGCGTGGTCCAAGCTGATTCAGGATTGGAAGGCCGGTAATTTAGGCAGGCAGTAAGCGCTTCAGTAATTGCCTTGAGCTCACACCCCTTTAAGTACTTCCAGAATTTTGACCATTGCCAAAGTATCTAATTGGCAATAAGCCAAGAGGTCTTCCCTAGCCTGATCTACATTTCCACAGAATTCACCTAATATCATCTGAGCAAAGGTATTGCTCGCTGTTCCTCCTTCGCTGATATTCAAGTTCTGATAAGACAATTCCGGAACCAAAGCAGGAAGCACATACTTGATGGAATAGGAACCTTTCATTTCAGGCGTGTAGAAATATTGTTGTTGAAATGGCAGCATCAAATCCTTTAAGCGATTGATAAGCCCTTGGATCTGGCGCGCATGACCTGGAGAATACTTGGTCAAATCTTCCAATTTACCTCTTTCAAAACCAATGTTATAAACGAGAATATCCCCTTGATCTTCACAGTCTGATAGGAGTTGTTGGATAAATGAAATTCTTGGATCGGATCCGTCAGTTTGCGCTAAATACGCTTTGTGTTCTATTTCGCCATTTTCATGTTCAATATGCAGCGAATACTGAAAAACCAATTGCTGATAAGGACGACTACCATCAAAGACAGGTACAGCAGTTGCAAATGTTTCAAAATCAAGATAATGAATAGGATAATTTAAACCATTTACAAAGGACCTTATGGCAGGTTTATTTATATGCTTCTCGTTTTGAAGCTCACAATTCACTTGCTTCCATTGCCTTGCATTTAAGGGGTAGTCTGCGGGGATATCTTTGAAATGAAGTACCTTTTTTTGATAGAGATCAAACTTTTTCATCGTTCTTAAATCCGAAATATCAAAGACGGAATAAGCCGGAATATGCCGCCAGCAATGACCAGAAAAATCACATTGATAAGGCGACGAACAATGCGGACCAATGTCAATAACTGGCGCTTCTTTTTGCTCTAGGACCTGCTTTAACTTGCTTACTTTTTGAGGAATATCTTTTACTAATTTCAAGACGCTTTCTTTCACGGATTGAACCGTGAACAATTGATTGATATCGATAGGGCCATCTTTGACATATTGATTATTGATGTGAACAATAGAAATATCCTTTAAATCGATTCCCGAATTTACAATTGTATAATACTGTATCGCAGCATCAAGCTCGTAGGTCTTAGATACACTTGTCGAACTCTTGACCTCATACGCGCGCCAGCCGTCGGGATGCTTCACTAAAATATCCAAAGCGGCAAGTACGCCGTCGAATTGAAAAGCAGCCTCATAAATGACCTCTGTTCCCTTCTCAATTTCTTCTTTGGTCCGAAGCACAGCAGCCCTAAACTCATAAGCACTCTCCGGGCTGCAATCAACTCCACCCGCAAACAATTGTTGCGCCAACTCCCCTACCGCAGTTCCCTGCGCAAAAATGGCTGCTTGTGCCGCACTCAATTGATCTCTCAACTCCCAATGATGCTTGTGGTAATACAAGGCCTTCTCACATTGTTGCCCCTTGATAAAAGTTGATTTGGATAAGATGTGTTTTTGCATAGGTTGAAGATAAGGAATAAAGTACTAACGATGTAGGGGGAGAAAAGCAACAGATGGGAGGGGAATTTAATTAAATTATAAACGTAAGCACTTTAAAATACCTAAACTTAAGATCACAACAACCTCTGCAATTTAATGCCAGAAAAATTTAAACTTATCAAGCTCAATTCTTTATTACTTCTTACATGCAGTAAGAAAAATGGAAACGATAAGATAAGTTTAACTCATTTATGATTTTAAAATAGTCTAAAAAATCAATATATTTATTTTTTATTAATTTAAAATAGATCGAGGTCGTCGTTCTTTTGCAATTGTTCATACAAAAAATTAATTCGATAAAAAAGATGATTATAAACATTAGGACAAGAGATGATTTGGCAGTTCTTCTAGCCGCAGGTCAATCGGGGGATTGGGTAGTTTCTCCTGTCAAGGAGGCAATGCTAACAACAGTCCGTATTTTTGATTGGCAAGGAGATTCCGTATTAATTGGTGATTTTGATCCTCATAGTTCGTATCGAAATCTTCAAGGAAGACTAATAATTGGAATCGCTCGTGGAAGAATAATGCGCTGCCAAAAGGATTGGTATGTTTTATACGGACAGTCACCAATTGTTTATGGTGAAAATATTGCAATTCAAATTCACGGCGGAATTCGAATCGGAATAGTAAGACAATTAGCTGTTGATGAGTTATCAAATACGAAAATAAATGAATATTTTAAACGATTGATACAGGAAATAAAATTACAAGAGATCACAACCATTGTATTTTGTTCTGGCGGTTTAATTCCAATTCCCGATTTTTTCATTGAATGGTGCCAACAGAATGGCGTAACTATAGAGATAATTAACGATAACGAAATTGCTCGCCACTACTCAACTCAGAATGACCTTCACATTGATGAAGTTTTTCAAATGATTGAGATATAATCGAAAAAATATTGATCCAGAAATTTAGCGGCTATTCAAAGGCCAAATACAAGTAATCATGGAACAAAACTTAAAAATTGATGATATAAGAGATGAAATTATAAAGTTTAAAAACGATATTTATTTTCAAAAGTTGGAGAGTTTTTACAACTCAAAATCTTTATCTCAAATTTTAGAAATTAGTAGGCGAGAAAATAGCCATAGTGGCTTCATTGCTTGGTTACTAAACAACACAGAAAGTCATAATCTAGGTAGTTTTACAATAAAAAAGTTTTTTGACATTTTACTAAAGTTTAGTAATGAAAAACTCAAAAATAATGTAGAAATATACAATTCTCTAATAACTGAAAGTTATGACATAGAACACCTTAGTATTGAAAGAGAAAAGTCAATCAACAATGTTGGTAGAATTGATATTTACATTGAACTAACCTTACTAATTTCCAATAATTTACACCACCTAAAACTGATAGTTGAAAACAAGGTCGAAAGCAAAGAAAGTAAGGACCAAACCCTTAAATATTTCGAGTATTTTAATACGCTACGAAAGGAAGACGAAATTGTTGTTTTCATATACTTAACACCTATTTCAACGCTAAAACTATTAGAACTAAAAGAACCGGAATGTAGTTGCAAAGAATTTATTCAAATTAATTATCAATCAATGGTTGATTATTTAATTGAACCATGTTTAAATCAGAATATATCTGTCCGAACAAAGCACATCATCATTGAATACTTAAAATCTCTTAGTCAGCCTTCAATTGACAATAAAATTGAAGGAAATAAACAAGAATTAATTATGGCACTTGGTAACGAAGAAAGAAAATTACTAACAAGTTTTTGGAATAAAAACCAAAAGTTAATCTTAGCTGCGCTTTACGCAATTAGTTCCGACCCTGATCAAGAAGAATATACAAGGAATACCGTTCAAGATGCGCTATTGGGTCTTCGGTCAACAGGTAAAGATTACACAAAATATATTTTTAAAGGACAAACATATGCAAAAAGCCGGCTTGTTTTAGCAGTTATTCAAGACTATGTTGCTAGTAATCCAAATACTACATATAATCAATTACAAATAATATTCCCAAATACTTTACAAGGTCAGGAAACATTTACCACCGCTACAATTGCAAAACAAAAGCCTAGTACACGTAATTTTATTAAAGACAATGAAATTATTGATTTACTCGATCAAAGTATTGCTGTAAGTACTCAATGGGGTCTTGGTAACATTGAACGATTTGTTGAACATTGTATTCAGAATGGAATAACCATTACTTTGGCCCAATAATAAAACATTTTCACCTTCTACAAGTTATTTGCAGCTGAAATGGAGTTAGATTAAACGAGGAAAATACGCCATTTAGAATTCAATAAGAGTAACTGTAAGCTGCACTCACCAAACAATTTGCTCCTTTGTCGATGATTTCGATAAATGATGGTGTCCATTGTTTAGGATTGTCAGGTGCTGGTGATACGAACTCTATCCAGTCGAGGTAAAAAAGTGTAGTGGGTTCGTAGTTTTCGTTTTCAAATGAGATAATGAACTCGCCGAAGAAGACATTATCTTCATTTATTTCATACCCCAATTGGTCTAGGTAAATATGTTTTTGGTAAGTGTATTTCAACTCTTCCAAATCTATTTGAAATTTTGCCTGCAATACCAATGAGTCATTGCTGTATTTCCGAAGAGATCGATTTGTAAAGTTAAATTCATAGCGAAGCTGAACTTGATTTAAAAAAGCGGGTTCGGTTGACCACGTATTTTGAAGAATATAATTTTCTAAATGAGGCTGTTTTTCCAACATTTTGTGTTGAATGTTGAAAATTTCACAGCTATGGGTCAGATCTTGTGCGTTTGAGACAGCGGCATGAAAAATAATGAAGAGCGCAGTGCCAATTTTTGTGCAATAGATTTTTGATGTTGGTTCCATGTTTAGTAGTTAATTAGATTTTCTCTACAACGCTCTCTGTCTTTCTCTGTAACAAGCATAAAAGATGTTGTTATCATATTGACCTATAGTCGTTGGGTGTATATGGCAGCAACTTTTCAGAAAATACAGATACCTACAGGTAAAAAAGGTGGGTTTACACATCCGCTTGAGGCTGAGCTTTTGGCAGAACTTATGGAGCTCACTGACTTTTGTCAGATCAGAACCCGCAATTCACTGACTGAATTCTTGAAAAGAATCATGCTCAATATTGATTGCCCTTTACATGCCTTTGTAGCACATTTTGATACGCACAAGTGTATATTGGAATGCCAAACAAAATTGGGGCTTTTTAGACTTGAATTAAAAAATCTAACTAATTGGATAGGCGTTTCCATTGAACATGCTGGTGAATTTGATTACATCGGAACCACCAGCGAATATACTACTCGTTTCAAGAGGTCCGAAAAATTCGAATATCTGAATCTTAAATTCATTCGAAACCTCAGTACCTATAGCGCGCAGAATCTTTTGAATGCTGAACTTGTAGCACAATTTTTTACCGACCAAATACATCCATTACATTTCTCTTGCGAAACTTCAAATTCCACGGCTCGTTATGCCAAAAGCCCAATTGATTATGACTGTTTTGAACTCAGTAGGGTCTGTATTTTTGAACCTTTCGAACAAATGGACTTAGCAAGTATTGGTCGCATAAGATGCCTCATTGGGGAATCCGTATTGGAAAAAGCAACCAAAGGACTTCATTTTTCCAAGGAGGAATGTTTAAATGAGCTTATCAAAATTGCTTATGGCATGAAGAACGGTTATATTGATCTACGTGGACATTTATTTGCCAGAAGAAAAAGCGTGGACCCCTATTTCTTTTTCAGTATTGGACCTGTAATAGATCTATTTTTAAACTGCAAAACTTTTCTTGGATTGTACCACAGATGTTCTATGTACGAATGGATTGACTTCATACCTAATGAAAATGCTATGCCTGCGTAAAATAGAGATATACATCTATTTGGCTCATTTTTTCATACAGTCCTTGAAACTGATTCGTTCTTCATTTCATCCCTTATTTCCATCAAAATTTTACCCATCATATTATTACCAATCCATTCACCATTGACTTTTTTCATGCCCCAAAACAAGTGTCTCTCACCATTTCTATTTCCTATATTTTCTACTAAAATATGCTCGCCTGTAATTATTAATTTCGATTTTAAAATGGTATGCTGTTTAAATTTCATTCTTACCACTTTTTTCATATTGTCCACATCTTCTTCACCCATTGGAACCACACGCATTTGACTTTTAAAAGATTTGGCTTTCATTTTAGCACCCATTGGACTTTTTTCTTTTCTTATTGCCTCCCTGATCTCTTCAGAATCGTATCTCAATGCTTGAAACAAGGCCTCGGTGGTCAACCATTCTTTTCCTTCAAATTGGATTGGAGAGGCATACATATTCCCCAACCAACCATAAGGCAAATCAACCTTTGTAAATTCGATCACCACAATTTTCTTAATCATCCATTGAAACTTATTTAATTACGCCCATGATTCTTGATTCTTTAACTTCAATTACAGAAAAATCAGCGATACAATCTTTAAATTGATTAATTACAATCTCTTCAGCTTGAGAAATACTGCTAGCGTCTACCAAATATTCTTCAATGACCTTACTTAAACGTCCTGTTTTGTCATCCATGACTTCATACCTCACTTTTACAATGTAATACATAATATAATTTTGATTTATTGAACAAATTGCACTTAAAACTAAAAGATATCGGCTTGTTACATTAAAAGCCTGAAATTAGTTCTATCCATTGATATGAATGTAAATTCAAATAAACAACGTTTGGTTTGAGCAGCTTTTTTCAATCGCTTCTTTGCTCTTAGGATCGTTTGGAATGGATAATTTTTCGGCAATTTATTTAAAATACATATACAAAGGAGAGGCAAGAACTTGCTAATTTTTAGCACGGTGAAATGGCTTGGACATCTGCTTTTAAATTCGTCATAGGGAAAGTTTTAGATTCATTTTCTAGACCGTCAACGACGAGCAGGCCAATTCATTACACTTCAGTAAAAAAAATCTTACAAATTAAAATGCTTCTCGGCCTCCACTGCGATGTATTCACCAATAGCTAAAGACGCTGTTGCCGCAGGTGAAGGTGCATTGAGCACGTGAATGGAGTTGCCGTGGTATTCGATGCGGAAGTCGTCGCGGGTGTCGCCATCTTCGGCTAAAAGTAGTGCTCTTACGCCAGAACGCCCCGGATGGATATCTTCCATTGTAAGGGACGGAATCATGCGCTGCAGGGTCTTTAAGAAAAGTTTCTTTGAAAATGCGCGGCGGTATTCATTGATACCGAAAGACATATTGTTAAAGAAGAGTTTCCAGGTGCCTTTGTAAGTAAGGGCGTCGTAGGTATCGCGAAAAGAAAAATCGGTTTTGCCGTAGCCTTCGCGCTTGAAGGTAAATACCGCATTGGGGCCGCATTCGATTTCGCCGTTGGTCATGCGCGTAAAGTGCACGCCGAGGAAAGGGAAGTCTGGATTCGGAACCGGATAAATGAGGTTTTTGACTTTGTGCTTGGCTTCTGGCGTGAGTTCGTAGTAGTCTCCGCGGAAACCAACGACTTGCTCTTTGAGGTCTACGCCATCTTTGCGCGCCAGGCGGTCGGCTTGTAAACCTGCACAAAAAACGAGGTAGCGCGCTTCAAATTTGCCTTTACTGGTAAAAATTGTGCTGGTGGCATCCCCTTTTTCGATGCCCTGCACCTCACAGCTCAAATGCATGGCACTTTGCGGATTTGCCGCGAGCGCAAGTTCGGCCATTTTTTGGGTGGCGCCTCGAAAATCGATGATGCCAGTAACGGGTACCCAAATACCGCCAATGCTCTTGACGTGTGGTTCTATTTCACTGACTTGTGCAGCCGTAATTTTTTCGATGCCTTCAATGCCGTTTTCTAGGCCTGTATTGAAGATTTTATCCATATTGGGCAACTCAGAAGCATCTGTAGCCACTACAACTTTTCCACAGACGTCGTGGGCGATGTTGTGTTCTTTGGCAAATTGCACGAGTTCTTTTCGACCTTGAATGCAATTGCGCGCCTTTAAAGAACCAGGCTTGTAGTAGAGACCAGAGTGGATAACTCCTGAATTATTGCCCGTTTGGTGGTCAGCTAATAATGCCTCTTTTTCAAAGAGTACGATACTGAGGTTTGGGAATTTCCTTTGCAACTTATAAAACGTGGCCGCGCCAACGATTCCTCCTCCAATTACAGCGATATCGTACTTCATAACATTAGTTTGATGCAAAGTTAAGGATTTTGTACCTTTGCAGCGATGAATCAGTTCGAACGTGTTGCTTTTTATACGCTAGGTTGTAAACTCAATTTTTCCGAGACCTCTACCATAGCACGGCTCTTTGAAGATGGCGGGTTTGCCAAGGTCGATTTCGAGGATAGCCCTGACATTTTTGTGATCAATACCTGCTCCGTTACCGAAAATGCCGATAAAAAATGTAAGCAGCTCGTGAAACGCGCTAAAAAAATATCGCCCGAGTCCATGGTGATTATTTTGGGTTGCTATGCCCAGCTCAAACCTGAAGAAATCAGCCAAATACCTGGCGTAGACCTCGTGCTTGGCGCCAATGAAAAGTTCAATGTACTCGCTCACTTAGAAAAGAAAAGCGAAGTAAAAGTGGTGCACGACAACATCAAGCACACCCACGACTTTATTCCGTCGCATTCCTACGGAGACCGCACGCGTTCTTTTTTAAAAGTGCAAGACGGGTGCGATTATTTCTGTACCTTTTGTACCATACCGCTAGCCCGTGGCAAAAGCCGCAATGCGAGTTTGGAACAAACCATTCAAGAAGCGCAAAAGATCGCACAAACCGAAGTGAAAGAAGTTGTGCTCACCGGTGTCAATATTGGCGATTTCGGTCAAGGTAGCGAAGAAAACTTCTTTGCGCTCACCAAGGCCTTAGATGCAGTGGAAGGTATTGAGCGCTTTCGCATCTCTTCTATTGAGCCTAATTTGCTTTCCAATGAAATTATAGAATTTTGCTTACAACAAGCCAAGCGTTTTGTGCCGCACTTTCACATTCCATTGCAAAGCGGATCTGATCAAATCCTGGAAAAAATGCGCCGCAAATACCTAAGTGGGCTGTATGCAGAGCGCGTTCATCAAATTAAATCTATAAATCCAGACACCTGCATTGGCGTTGACGTCATTGTTGGCTTCCCTGGCGAGACCGACGAAGACTTCCTTACAACCGTCAATTTCCTTAAAGACCTTGACATATCATACTTGCATGTCTTTACCTATTCGGAACGTGCCAATACTGGTGCACCTAAACTAGGCACAAAAGTTCCGATGGAAACCCGACGCGAACGCAGCAAAATACTTCACTTGTTGTCGGACCGCAAAAAACAAGCGTTTTATCAAACACAAGTTGGCAAAAATAAAACAGTGCTTTTCGAACAAGAAGAAAACGAAGGGCTGCTCTATGGCTTCACAGAAAATTACGTGAAAGTAAAGACGCCTTACGATGCGCGACTGATCAATCAAATTATCGACGTCCAATTGACAGAAATTGACCGCGATGGCCTCATGAAATGCGACATTCTTACTAACTTTGCATCGTAATTAGGCTTACGTCATGAAAACAACATACATCACACGTCGCGAAACCTTCAATGCCGCCCATAAACTATGGCGCCCTGAATGGTCTGACGAAAAAAACTGGGAGGTTTTTGGCAAATGCGCCAACCACAATTGGCACGGCCACAACTTTGAGCTTTGGGTGACCGTCAAAGGCATTCCAGACCCCGACACCGGCTTCATCATGAACCTCAAACTCCTGAGCCAAATTGTCAAAGAACACATCATTGAAGCACTAGACCACAAAAATCTCAATTTAGATGTTCCGTTTTTGGCTGGTCAAATGGCCTCCACAGAAATCATGGCCATTGCTATCTGGGACATCCTCGCTCCGCTCGTACTTGAAAATGGAGGTGAACTCGCCAAAATTAAACTTGTCGAGACCGAAAACAATTACGTAGAATACTACGGCGGAAAGGAACCTTTTTAAGCCATTCTCGTTAGCTCACCAAAACTATTCACTTGGAAAATTCAAATTTGCAAGAACTCTACGCTGCTGTTCTTACCGAACTCGGCGAAGACCCCAATCGCGAAGGCCTACTCAAAACACCAGAACGCGTTGCTAAAGCCATGCAATTTCTGACAAATGGTTACACGCTCAACCCCGATGAAATTATAGAATCTGCCATTTTTCATGAAGATTACTCTGAAATGGTCATTGTCAAGGACATCGAAGTGTATTCGATGTGCGAACACCACATGTTACCGTTTTTTGGAAAAGCGCACGTTGCTTACATTCCAGACGGAAAAATCGTAGGGCTCAGCAAAATCCCAAGAGTTGTAGATGCTTTTTCAAGAAGACTGCAAGTTCAGGAACGCCTGACTCTAGAAATCCGAGACGCCATACAGCGCACCCTTGCTCCCAAAGGCGTTGCCGTTGTGATCGAATGCGCGCACATGTGTATGCAAATGCGCGGTGTTCAAAAACAAAACTCCGTTACCACCACCAGCGCTTTTACAGGAATTTTTATGACCAACGACGCGACAAGAAGAGAATTTATTAATTTAGTACAAGCAAAAATTCATTAAACATGGAAGATTTCAACTACCAAAACTCAGGCTCAGTCAGCCAAGATTACGCCCGCGACTTCATCAAAAGCGTATATAACTACATGTTTGCCGCACTAACTATTTCTGGCGTCATTTCTTATTTCATTGGCAACGATCCTGTGCTCTTTGATTCGCTTTTCAGGACGGAAAGCGGAGGCATATCAATGGTATTTTATATTGTTTTGTTCTCCCCTATTGTTATTTCTTTGGTAATGGCAGGTGGTTTCAATAAGTTTTCTTTTGGTACACTAATGGCGCTTTTTGTGTTGTACGCTGTACTACTTGGCATGAGTCTTTCAGTTTTATTTATGAAATATTCATCAAGCACACTAGGAAACACCTTCTTACTCACTGCAGGTTCTTTTGGCTTCATGGCTTTCTTGGGTTACACCACCAAAACCGACCTCACCAAATTTGGTAGCTTACTCTACATGTTGCTTTTTGGCGTCATTATTTCCAGCATTGTCAATATGTTTCTAGATAGCAGTCCGTTTGAATATGTGATTTCTTTGGTATCTGTTGTCATCTTTACAGGTCTTGTTGCTTACGAAATGCAAATGATCAAAAATATGGCGCACCAAGCACAAATGGACGGCACACTGCGTCAAAAATTAGCCTTGTTTGCTGGTTTTCAATTGTATTTAACTTTTGTCAATTTATTCTTGTCTTTATTGCGCCTTTTGGGCAGCCGAGATTAAAAAGAATTGCTATTTTTGGAGCTCAAAAACAACACTATGTCTGATAATTTTTTCGAAGGGTCTACAGCAGCTATTGGCACAATCATCACAATTGCCTTATTGAGCGTCGTTGTATCTATCCTCATCTGGGGTTAAGTCAAATAAATTACCAATATGCCGTTTAACACCTTATTTTCTTGGTGGATTGGTCGGCGTATGGATCGCATCAACGACTACCGCGATCAACCTCTTGCTATTCAGGCGCGCACGCTTGAGTTTCTTTTATTAGAAGGCGCACAAACGGCCTACGGCAAAGCCTACGATTTTGCCTCTATCTTCAATTACCCAGACTTCAAGTCCAGCGTTCCCTTAAGCGATTACGGGAGCCTCAAGCCTTTCATTGATCGTGCTATAGAGGGCGAAACCGACTTACTTTGGCCGGGCGCAACCAAATGGTTTGCCAAATCATCGGGCACAACCGCCGACCGCATCAAAATTTTACCCATTACCGAAAGTTCGCTTCTCGAAAACCATTACGCGGGCGGCAAAGACCTACTCGCACAATACTACCACAACTTTGAAGGGCGCAAACTCTACAACGCCAAACACTTGATTGTTGGGGGTACGGGCAAAATCGAACAACAAAGCCACGGTGTTTTTATCGGCGACCTCTCCGCAATCATCATCAATAACCTCCCTATCTGGACCGAATTGCGCCGAACACCTAAAAAAGAAATTGCGCTTTTAGAAAACTGGGAAGAAAAGCTTGACCGCATGGCGGATTCGGTGCTTGATCAAAACATCTGCATCATTGCTGGTGTCCCAAGCTGGACCCTCCTCTTGCTTCAAAAAGTGCTAGAAAAGAGTCACAAACAAACTATTGCAGAAGTTTGGCCCAATTTAGAGCTATATATTCATGGCGGTATGTCCTTTGCGCCATACCAACAGGCTTTTAAACAAATCATCGGCAAGCACGACATGAACTACGTCGAAAATTATAATGCTTCTGAGGGCTATTTTGGTTTACAAGATCAAATCGACAATAAAGATTTACTCTTGCTGACCAATTCGGAGGTGTTTTATGAATTTATCCCGATGGATACCTTTGAGGGCTTGCAATCTAAAGAGGTCATTTCACTAGAAGAAGTGAAGGAAGACACCGACTACGCTTTAGTGATATCCACCTCAGCTGGGCTTTGGCGCTACATCATCGGCGACACCATTCGCTTTACACAAACCAATCCATTTCGTTTTGTGGTCAGTGGCCGAACAGCACATTACATCAATGCTTTTGGCGAAAAACTCATCATCGAACATGCCGATAGCGCCCTAAGCAAAACGTGTCAGGCACACGGTGTACAAATCAGAGAATACACCGCTGCACCTGATTTTACGAGGTCAGGCGAGGTTGGTGCACACCATTGGCTCATTGAATTTGAAAACGAACCCACCGACCTCCCCGCATTTTGCCACACGCTCGACCAACAACTCAAACTGATCAATGCCGACTACGATGCCAAGCGCAAAGGCAATATCAATATCGGAGCACCGTTGATAACAGTTGTAGCAAGCGGAACTTTTCACCGTTGGCTCAAGCAAAAAGGCAAACTTGGTGGCCAACATAAGGTGCCGCGCTTGCAAAATAACGATGCTTTACTTCAAGAAATTTTGAGTTGTCAATGAAATTAGGTCTTCTACTTATCGGATTGCTACTCACCAACGTAGTTACTGGCCAAACTTGGGTTTTGGAAAAAGAACTCACGCTTAAGGACAGTACTCACCATTGGACCAGCGACGAATGGGGCCAACTCTATCAGTGGAAGGACAACACCGTTTGGCTGCAACAAAACCAAAATCAGGTGCCTTTTCAAGAAACATTTAAAATACTCGGTGAAATCACTGACATACAAGCCATCAGTGGCTTGCGCGCACTCGTGTTCTCCGAAGGACAACAAATGATGGGAATAATGGACAACACCTTGCAAGTCAAGGAGGGCTTGTTGGCATTTTTCGATTTTGATTTCTCAAATATAACGCAAGTAGCCATCAGCAATAGGCCAGACTTTATTTGGCTTTTTGACCAATACCGCGAACGCTTGATCTTGTTTAATATCAATACAGCCCAGGTAGTTCAGCTTGTTGACAATTGTTTTGGAGGCGTCCAGGACGCCCAAATAATCCAATTTTTTGAATTCCAACAAAACCTCATTTGCCACCTAAGTGATGGCCGCTTCTATGAATTTGACCGCAACCTTACTTTGGTTAAAAAGCTGACTTTAACCTCAAATCTCACGCTTTTTGGATACCAAAATGAAATCTGGCTGCAAGATCAAAATTGGATTGAAAAATTAAAGCCGAGTATCCATTCAAGTCGAATTGTCATGCCCACTCAAAACTATCAACAGCTTCAAGTTTTACAAGATCGGTTTTATTTTCAGCAGGGGCGAAAAATCAGTGTTTATAGGCTTAAAATGTAGGCTGCAACTTTTGACGTTTCAGTCTAATTGTCGTAATTTAGCTCTCTAAAATTGAAGTTTATGCACGTCGCGATCGCCGGAAATATTGGTTCTGGAAAAACAACCCTCACCAACTTACTCTCCAAACATTACAACTGGGACACCCATTTTGAAGACGTGGATCAAAACCCATACCTCAATGATTTCTACCACGATATGCAGCGTTGGTCGTTCAATTTGCAAATCTATTACCTCAATAGCCGCTTTACACAAATTCAAGAGATCAAAGAATCGACACACACCGTTATCCAAGACCGCACCATCTACGAAGATGCCTTCATTTTTGCGCCCAACCTACACTCAATGGGCCTCATGACCACCCGCGACTTCGAAAACTACTTTTCGTTGTTCAACCTCATGGATTCATTCGTATCGGCTCCAGACCTACTCATTTACTTGCGCGCCAGCGTTCCTACCCTTGTATCGCAAATTCAGCAACGCGGTCGCGACTACGAAGAAAGCATCCGCCTAGACTACCTCAAGCGCCTCAACGAGCGCTACGAAGCCTGGATCTCTACCTACGACAAAGGTAAGCTCCTCATCATTGACGTAGACAACAACCGTTTTCCTGAAAGCCAAGAAGACCTCGGCAAAATCATCAACTCCATAGACGCAGAAATCAACGGTTTATTCTAAGCAATGATAGTTGTTACCGGAGCCGCAGGCTTTATTGCCAGTTATTTAGCAGAAGTACTCAATCAGCAAGGCCGAACCGACCTCATTTTAGTAGACGACTTCTCCACAGAAGCCAAGAAAAACAATTGGGTCAATTTAGGCTTCGAACAATGCATTGACCGCGAAGCATTTTTGCCATGGTTCGAAGAAAACTGCGCGTCCATAGACTTTGTTTTTCATTTAGGCGCACGCACAGACACCACCGAAAAAAGCGAAGCAATCTTAGCACACCTGAACCTCAACTACAGCAAGTCCATCTGGGAAATATGTACCAAAGCCAGCATTCCGCTTGTTTATGCCAGTTCTGCAGCTACCTATGGCCTTGGCGAATTCGGCTACAAAGACGAACACAGCCTGAGCAGCAAACTACTGCCCCTCAATTTATATGGTCACTCCAAAAACGACTTCGACATTTGGGCGCTGCAACAAAAAAACACCCCACCACATTGGTATGGTCTCAAATTCTTTAATGTCTATGGACCAAAAGAATACCACAAAGGACGTATGGCCAGCGTGGTGCTGCACACCTTCAAGCAAATTCAGGAAAAGGGTCAAATGCAACTCTTTCGTTCGCACAATCCGAACTACAAAGACGGCGAACAACTCCGCGATTTCGTTTATGTCAAAGATGTAGCTAAAGTTTGTCTGTTTTTACAAGACCAGCAACCTGAAAGCGGCCTTTACAATTTAGGCTCAGGCAAAGCCCGTACCTTCTACGACCTCGCGCGTCTTACTTTTGAAGCGCTTGGCTTGGTGCCTTCCATCAGTTTTATCGACACGCCTATTGACATCCGAGACAAATACCAGTATTTCACAGAAGCAGATATGTCTAAATTACTTGCAGCCGGCTACACCGGTGGTTTTCATTCCTTAGAGGATGGCGTGGGTAATTATGTGCAGGAGCATCTCATTAAAGAAGTAGGTTAAAGAGGTAAGTCAAAAACAAAAGCTTCTAAAATTTTAAACCATAAAAAAAGCCCCGCAAATTGCGGGGCTTTTTGATTCTATTGGAGTAGAAGCTTATTCGCTTACTACTTCGATTTTGAAAGTTTGCTTAACTCCTTTATAAAGGTTCGCTTCTGCTTCAAAAGTACCGAGGTCGCGGATTGGCTCTTCTTTGATTTTCAAAGATTTGCGATCGATATCGAAACCAGCTTCACGAAGTGCTTCAGCAATTTGAACGGTGTTAACAGATCCAAAGATTTTGCCGTTTTCACCTGCTTTTGTTGCGATGCTCAAAGTAACGTCTGCAAGTTTAGCTGCAATTGCTTGTGCTTCACCTAACATTTTAGATTCTTTGTGCGACTTTTGGCGCATGATTTCTTCGTGTGCTTTTTTGGCACTTGCGGTAGCTAAAATAGCATACCCTTGCGGGATAAGGAAATTACGTCCGTATCCTGGCTTAACAGTTACAACCTCATTGGTGTAACCAAGTTTATCTACATTTTTCTTTAGAATGACTTCCATGATTTCTCAGTTATATCGTTCAACAATGACTTATTTCAACATGTCGCCAACGTAAGGCAAGATCGCAAGATGACGAGCGCGCTTGATGGCTTTGTTGACACGTTTTTGATACTTTTGGGAAGTACCGGTAATACGACGTGGTAAAATTTTACCTTGTTCGTTAACCAATTTCAATAAGAAACTAGCGTCTTTGTAGTCGATGAATTTGATACCACTCTTTTTGAAGCGGCAATACTTCTCCTTTTTAATATCGATGTTAATCGGAGTTAGGTAACGGATATCGTTTGACATGTCTCGTTGTTTTTAATGGGTTTGACAATAATTAGGCAGTTGCTCCAGCTTTTGCACGACGCTTGTCAGCGTAGGCAAGATGATCGACATCCATTTTTACAGTTAAGAATCGAAGAACACGCTCGTCGCGTTTCATCATCAATTCGTAATCTGCAACAACGTTGCCTTCAGCTTCAAATTCAACTAGGAAATAAAATCCTGTTGATTTTTTCTGGATTGGGTAGGCCATTTTGCGCAAACCCCAGCTCTCCGAATGCTTGATTTTACCTCCTTTTGAGGTGATCTCGCCTTCGAATTTCTGTACTGCTTCCTTTGCCTGCTCATCAGACAAAACGGGAGTTAAAATGAAAACAGTTTCGTAAGAATTCATAAGGTTAAACTTTAATTAATATACTATTTGGGGTGCAAAGATAGTGAGAATAAGCGAATTCGCAAGAACTCATGAAAAATAAAGCTGCTATTTTTCTTTCTTCAAAAGCATATTGTAGTCGCGCAGCATTCGATTTTCCTCGAGGTTTTGCGTGTAGGCAACTTCCAAGTGAATGTAATCACTGCTGTATTGCTTGAAGAAGTCATATTCCAAAACCTCCGAAATTAATTTCAACAAACCTGTATCAATCGTTTTCCTAGAAAAAATAGAGTATGCATTTTCGCGCGATTTATTGATGCGTTTGGCAAATTCAGTGACGGTCATACCGCGTTTTTCCACTACTTCCCGAATTTGTGCACCAATGAGTTGCTCCATAGATGCAAAACTGCAAAGACCTGAGAGAATACAGTTACTAAATTCGTTGTTAAATTTTCACAAAAATGTTTTATATTATGCATGAAGATTAATTGGGTTAGTATCTAAGTGACCCTACAGTAAAAAAAGAATTAATTACCGTATTTATTTGCAAATCAAACAAATAAAAAATAGGGTAAAATAGGGTTTCTTTTAATTTAATTAAATCCTCACTCGATTTATTTTCTCGTGCGCGCGAGAGGTTGTAACTTGCAGTAATTCGAGAAAAAATTATGAAAAAACACTATCTCTCCCTACTCTTCATTACGCTCTCAACCCTCACGCTCTTCGCTCAAGTTCCCTCCTACGTACCCACCAATGGCCTTGTCGGCTGGTGGCCATTCAACGGAAATGCAAACGATTTGAGTGGGAATGGGAATAATGGTACGGTTACTGGTGCTACTTTGACAACGGATCGGTTTTCTAATGCGAACAGCGCCTACAACTTTACCTTTACAAATGCAGGATGGGGAACTCAGAACAACGAAATATACATACCCGATTCGCCAATTTTAGATGTAACTCAAATTACAGTTTCAGTTTGGGTTTTTCCTCGAGCTTATTTTTGGCCAGGAGACTCTGGTAATCCAAATTCAACGATTTTAAACAGATATCAATATGGTTACTCTAACCCAAATGGACAAGCATGGGGAATTGGCTTTAATCAAACTTCAGTTACTGGTTCAATTATAGGATCAAATGGAACTGGTGGTGCAAATGCTGTTTCCAACACACCACTTGCACTAAATCAATGGTCAAATATTGTATTAACGTATAATTCAGGGACTATTAACCTCTTTGTAAATGGTGTACTTCAAGCAAGTACGCCATACAACGCTGCAATGAATACATCAGGAAGTTCTGGAATTTCTATCGGAGTATCAAATCAAGCAAATGGTTATTGGCAATATACGGATGGAAAAATAGATGATATAGGCATTTGGAATCGTGTTTTAACTTCAACTGAAATTTCAGGTTTACAAAATACTACAGCATCCACAACCCCTACACCAGCACCCACCCTTGCCATCACACCTGCCTCCACATCAATTTGTGCAGGAACATCTACAACGCTATCAGCCACAGCAAACGCAGGCTCTACAGTTTGTTCCTCTTCTCAACTCCCAACAAGCCTGCAATCTGGCTTAGTTGGCTACTGGCCATTCTGCGGCAATGCGAATGACGCTTCAGGGAATGGAAATAACGGAACCGTAAATGGCGCAACGTTGACCACAGATCGTTTTGGTAATGCGAGCAGTGCGTATAGTTTTGATGGGGTGAATGATCATGTTGTAGTACAAGACACACCTATTTTAAAACCTTCAAATTCAATTTCGTTGTGTGCTTGGGTCAATATAAATATGAGCGAACAAAGTGATTTCAACGCTATTATTTATAAATCACATAATCAATCACAAAATTATTCAAGTTATTCATTAATCACCGGAAATGCAGGGTTCAATCAGACAGGAAACCCTGGTTTTACAATAAGAACAACATCATCTTATAATTGGACAGGAGCGAACGGTACTTCTACCCAAGCACCTGGGCAAAACATCCTCAACCAATGGCAATTTGTTTGTGGAACTTGGGATGGTACAAATATGAAAATTTACCAAAATGGAGTTTTAATTGCAACAGTGCCTCAAGGTGGCACAATTATTTACAACACAGAAAATTTATTTTTTGGTAAACGCAAAGATGGAAATGGCTTAGATGACTATTTTACTGGCCTCATAGACGACATCGGTATCTGGAACCGTACACTCACCGCATCAGAAATCCAACAACTCTACACCTTAGGGAATGCAACGTACAGTTGGTCACCTGGAGGCGAAACAACATCGTCAATTACCGTTTCGCCTATCACAACAACTACCTATACCTGTACGACAACTGCAAATGGCGTTAGTTCTAGCGCAACAAGTGTTGTAACCGTTGTGCCAACTCCAACAATAACCACAACTAACTCAACTGTTTGTGCCGGCCAAAGTACGACCTTAACTGCGAGTACCACAAGTGGAACGGTAGCATGCCCATCGCTTTCGGGTTCTTTAACAAGTGGCCTTGTAGGTTACTGGCCTTTCTGTGGCAACGCTAATGATGCTTCAGGAAATGGGAATAATGGAAGTGTGAATGGTGCGACGTTGACAACGGACCGATTTGGAAACGCGAACAGTGCGTATAGTTTTAATGGATCTAGTTCAATTGATATTGGCACTAATGGATTTGCCACAGGCAATAGCCAGGTAACTTTAAGTGGATGGGTATATATTACAACAAACCCTGCAGGTGTTTCGTATATTGTGGGCTACGGAAATCCTGCCAACCAGGGAGCCGTTTTTGCAACGGGCGTGTATGGTTCGGCTGGACTTTTTGGAACTTTTTCAGGAGCTGTATATGATGCTATCTCCAACATCAACTGTCCATTAAATAGTTGGAATTTGGTGACAACCGTTAAAGAGGCGAATGGAACCATCAAAATATATTTGAACGGCAACCTCATCTTTACACAAACTGTTTCAACCCCTCTCATTGGTAACGTTTCTGGACGAATCGGCAGAGCGGTTTGGAATTCAAGTGAATACTGGAATGGTAAAATTGATGATGTTGCCATCTGGAACCGCGCCTTGACAGCAGCTGAAGTACTTGCACTTTATAATAACGGCCAAACCACCTATTCTTGGTCTAACGGTGCCTCTACCCCATCAATTACTGTTACACCGACCACTACAACAACTTATACGTGTACAGTTACCGATGCCAACGGGAATTCGTGTTTGGCTTCGCAAACGATTACGGTAGTACCATTTTCCAATGTGAATGCAGGCAGTGATGTGACGATTTGTGCAGGAGGTACGGCAATTTTAACTGCAACCGGAGCAACGAACTACACTTGGAATAACGCAATTCAGAACGGTGTGGCATTTTCACCTGTTTCAAGTTCGAGCTATATTGTGACTGGAACGCAAAATGGTTGTACTGATACAGATACGGTTTTGGTGACTGTTGTGGCTGACCCCACAATTACCAATCCTGTTGCGGCGAGTTATTGTCAGAATGGCGGCACAGTTACACCTCTTTCAGTGAGCGTTGCAGGCGGAATAAGCGCTGCTTACACCTATCAATGGTTTGCAAATACAACAGTTAACAATTTTGGTGGAACACCTGTTTTGGGTGCAACTACTTCTTTTTATACGCCTCCGATCAATACCGTTGGGACAACATTTTACTATTGTACAGTGACACAAGGCGCAGCTGGCAATGGCTGTTTAGCTACTTCTGGTGCAAACTCCATTCTAGTAAACGCACAACCGACTATTACAAGCCAACCTGTATCAAGTCAAAGTGGTTGTGTAGGTGCTAATATTACACCTTTGACACTTGCCTTGAACGGCGGAGGCGGAACACCAAATTACCAGTGGTTTGTAAATACAGTAGCGAACACAACCAACGGAACGGCAATTGCAGGCGCAACCAACGCAAGTTATTCGCCAGGTAATACAGCTACAGGCACGAATTACTTTTATTGTGTAGCCACCTACCCTAATGCAGCAAGTTGCGCGACCCAAACCTCGAATGTCGCAACAATTAGTCTCATTAACGACCCAATTTTCACGACCCCACCTACCGCGAACCAAAGCATTTGCGCAGGCGGATCCATTCCAGCACTTACTTTTAATTCCAGCGGAGGAAGCGGCA
>JAIXXP010000018.1 GCA_027490665.1 Cryomorphaceae bacterium
TCTTTAACGTTAGCGTTTTGCGGTCTGGACGGGACTCGAACCCGCGACCCCCTGCGTGACAGGCAGGTATTCTAACCAACTGAACTACCAAACCAATTTCTTTCACTTGCGTGAGCAACAACAGTTGCTTTAGAGAATTGTGTAATGCTTTCGTTAAAGCGAGTACAAAAGTAAGGTCTTTTTTGAAATCTACAAACAAAAACATGGATATTTTTTCAGTTTTCATTGATTTCTTTTTGGTGTTTATGTTTTGGTATGAAATTGGTAAATTTGAGGACATGAAAAAAAATGCTCCACTTTTTTTCAGTTTTCTCTTTATTTTGTTTTGTACGTTTCAGCTAAGTGCTCAAATTCAGGATATTCCAGAGAAAATTGTCATTCCGCCTTTTTGTCTGATCAATCCAGACACTTTAAATCTTGGGCCTCACGATGAGGTGCTTTGCGATTCTTATGTTGCTTTCGGAATGCCTTCAGCTTACGATGCGCTGCATTCCTTTAATGCCCGCCGCGTGGATAATTTTGGCGGATACATCAATGTGAAGATCAATAAAGGTTTGGAAGACATCCGTAAAAAAGGTTTCAATTCAGATCTCAAGCAGTTGTACATCCAGATCAATCCGCTGACACTTACCGTTTACTGGACCGCTGTGGTAGGGCCGAGTGAAGATGGCCGTTGTTATGTGCGTTTGGATAGCCGAGGTTCTGCTGGAGGTGGCTTAGGGGCAGTCTTGCCTCAGTTGACGCGTATGCACAATTTATATCCTACTCTTGAGCCTGTGCAAGCACTTGACTTTAATGAAGACGTCATTCAATGTTACGACTGGAGCAGCCGTCCATTAGATTCTATTTGTAGGGTCATTAATATCAGGCAACAATTTTATAAATATTATGACGCTCAAATTGGTCAGGCAATTACTTTGGAGGAATATGTGCAGAAATATCCTTACACTACCAAAGGAGTTGAATTGGCAGGTGTAAAAAAGGTTATACAGCCTAGTTACCGGACCTACAGAGTGAAGTCCGGAGATAACCTTTCGGTTATTGCTGCTAGACACCGTACAACTGTAGCTCAAATTAAAAAACTAAATGGCTTGCGTTCTGATTTTATTCGAGAGGGGCAGGTTTTGAAAATTCCTTCCTGATCTTGGTGGGTTTACCAACGTTGTGCTGAAATGTAAACGGTTCCTTTGAAATAAGCAACCACTTTTTGATGTTGGTTTTCGATACGAACTTCGTAAACTCCTGTGGTTTTGCCTCGGTGGACTTCAGTGCAAGTTGCTGTTAGGGTGTCGCCAAGCTGTACTTTGGAGAGGTACGCAATTTGGGTATCGATACTCATGCATTGATAACCGTATGTGTTGGCTGCAAAAGCCAAAGCGGAGTCTGCTAAGGAGTAGGTAAGGCCACCATGTGCAATCTGAAAGCCGTTGGTAGTTTGGTTTGAAACTGGACAGCTCAATTGGCAATAACCGAGTTCTAGTGCCTTGATTTCCATCCCAAGTAATTGGCTGAAGGCGTCGTTGTCTAGCATGCCCTGAACAATTTCTCTGGGGTTTTTCATGACTGTAATTTAGATTTCAGCAAAGGAAAAGGTATCCTTCAAGCGAATGCCTTTCTCGGTGTGTTGGACAGTACAACATTCGTGGACGGAGTCGTGCTCCAAGAATAAAATATAATCGTTGTCGGCTGCCTCTTTCAAGAAACGTTCTTTTTCTGTGAGGGTAAGCAAGGGGCGGGTGTCGTAGCCCATAACGTAGGGCAGCGGAATATGACCAGTACTTGGAAGTAAATCGGCCATAAATACGAGTGTCTTTCCTTTGTAAAGAATTTGTGGTAGCATCATGCTTTCGGTATGGCCATCAAAAAAAGAGAGGTCGATGCCGGGCAAAGCATTTGGAGTCAGGAGGCCGTTGCGCTCTACAAATTGTAGTTGTCCGCTTTGTTGGATGGGTAAAATATTTTCTGCCAAAAAGGAAGCCTTTTCTCTTGGGTTGGGTTGGGTAGCCCATTGCCAGTGATTTTCAGAACTCCAGTATGTAGCGTTCTCAAATACGGTTCGGTATGCTTCTTTTTGCGTGTCAAATGCAATTGCACCACCGCAGTGGTCAAAGTGCAGGTGCGTTAAAATGACGTCCGTGATGTCTGAAGCATGAAAGCCCAAGCGCGCCAAGTTGCCATGCAAGCTGTCGTTACCGTGCAAATGATAGTGCGAGAAGAACTTTTCAGATTGTTTGTCGCCGATTCCGGTGTCGACTAAAATGAGTCTTTTGCCGTCTTCGATGAGTAAAGAGCGCATGGCCCACGTGCACATGTTGTCAGAGTCTGCGGGGTTGGTTTTTTGCCAAATGGTTTTGGGTACTACCCCAAACATAGCACCTCCGTCGAGTTTGAAAAAACCGGTATTGAGTACGTGTAGTTTCATATTAGTTGGTGACGCGAGCGCTCGTTTCTGGGTTTTTAATGACGTCAGCACCTATTTTAAGTACGACCATTGAAGGATTGGTATTGGCCGTTACGGTTACGGTTTTATCCTGACGCCCCAATTGCCCCACCTTAGGATGGAACTCTACAGCAAGTATGTCTGACTTGCCAGGCGCGATAGCTTTTTCTGGTTTTTTGGGTGTTGTACAGCCGCAAGATGCTTTGACATCTGTAATGAAGAGCGGTTTTATACCTGTGTTGGTCACGACAAAGTTATAGAGGTGTTTGGTATCTTCTTTTACAGTCCCAAACTCGTGATCGAGTACATTGAAACTCATGGTGGTCATGTTTTGTTCGGCCTCTTTTGCCAGGCGCTTTTCTTCTTCAGCTACGTCCTTGAGACTTTCCTTTAACTCTTTGGTGTTCTCTTCTGTAGCAACTATAGAGCTTGGTTCAGGCGCTTTGGTGCTAGGTGTGTTGTCGCAAGATTGGAATGCTAAAATCAGTCCGGAAATGAGCAATAATTTCAATTTCATGAGGTCTTTGTTTTGTAGGGATAAATTTAGTGAAAAGGCCAGAACATTGCATGCAGTTGTTGCATGGGTAGGAATAATTTTTGTTCGTTCGGCTAGATATTATTTTAAGCATTCAGCAATGCTGAAACTTCTGTTTCCAACAATGGTAAATCTTTTTGCAGAATGGCCCAGATAATTACTGAATCAACATTGTCGTAGGAATGAATTACCCAATTTCTAAGATTAACAATTTTCCTTGTGTTTGTAATTTGTATGGAGTTATTCATTTTAAGCAAACGATTGATTGCCTCGCCAATGATTTCTAACTCCCTTTCAACAGCTCTTTTAACTAATTTGTTGTTGTCAAAATCTTGAAAGGATTTAATATCGATCGTGAAGTCTTTTATCGATTGAATAGAGGTTTGAACATCGTAGAGATATTTCAACTCTTCAGGCTGCATAAAGTAGTTTTTTCGTGCGTTCTACTTTAGCAATGAAATAAGGATTTGAAAGAGATCTTTGTGTAAGTAGATCTACTTTTCTGCCAAACAACTGCTCTAATTTTTCGTGTAATGAAAAATAATATTCGGCGTATTGTTCATGGGACATTTCTTGAAATTGAATAAGAATATCAATATCGCTTTCAACAGAGAAGTCTTCTGATAATACAGAGCCGAATACATGTAATGTTTCAACCTGGTGTTCGTAACAAAGGTCTCTGATTTGTTGAAGTTGATTTTCAATCAATGCGTTCATAGCAACAAAAATACAAAAATAGGGGATTACCTCACTGCGTTCGGTGAACCAGTCTAGGCTTTATAGTGGATCAAAGCATCTTTTTGCTGGAGAACTGGATTACCTCACTGCGTTCGGTTTTCCAAGGATGTTTAAAATCTAACAAGGAAAAGTCAAGCGTTTGCAACGCTTTTCTTTTTTTATGAAATAACTGGATTACCTCACTTCGTTCGGTGAACCAGTCTAGGCTTTACAGTGGATCAAAGCATCTTTTTGCTTCGCAAAATGATACTTTTTTCTTTTTTCACTCCCTCAAAATTTCATTTTGGACTCGTGTAAAAGAAAAAAGCATCCTGTCTTCGACAAGATGCTTTGATCAATGTGCCCACGACTGGATTCGAACCAGCACACCTGTTGGCACCACCCCCTCAAGATGGCGTGTCTACCAATTTCACCACGTGGGCAGCAGACTATCCGATTTGGAATCGGGATGCAA
>JAIXXP010000124.1 GCA_027490665.1 Cryomorphaceae bacterium
ACGGGTCCTGGTTATGAGTCGGGTTGTTATGTAAAACCTTGTATCATCGAAGCAGAAAATCATTTTGCGATTGTACAGCACGAAACATTTGCCCCAATTCTTTACGTCATGAAATACACCGGCGACGTCCATGAAGCAATTGCTATGCAAAATGGGGTGCCACAAGGCCTTTCTTCTGCAATCATGACCAACGAACTCAAAGAATCTGAAGCCTTCTTAAGTGCAGCTGGTTCTGACTGCGGTATCGCCAATGTAAACATCGGTACTTCAGGTGCTGAAATCGGTGGTGCATTTGGTGGTGAAAAAGAAACTGGTGGTGGCCGCGAGTCTGGCTCAGACGCTTGGAAAGTTTACATGCGTCGCCAAACCAATACCATCAATTATTCTGATTCCTTGCCACTTGCACAAGGCATCAAGTTCGATTTATAAGAAACAAACTAACACAATCAAAAGGGGGCTAATGGTCCCCTTTTTTTGTTTTGTGCTTGACCAACAGAAAACGGGCTGAGATAAAAAAGGTATTTGAATTGAAAGAGGTGTTATCTAGCGCATAAAACGGAGCGAGCACATACATGCCCGTTTGCACATGCAGCTGCCAAACTTTGATGCCCACACTCGGGCAAACCCCAAAACGCAACTGCTTCAAGTCGGTACGCACTGCGGCGCTGAGCCCGTAAGTGAGGTCAAAATTGCCAGTGCGGCTCCAAAAACCGATGTCGTAACCCAAAATAGGCTTCAAGCGCGAAAAGTCAAAGGAGGCATTGAAACCATGATGCACGGCCGTTGTATTGGAATGAACAAGATCTTCTCGGGTTTTTCTTTGCAGCTCCCATCCGTATTCAAGCGCATAGAAACGCCCACTTTGCAGGCCAAAATAAGGCCCGGATTTTAGTGTTCTTTTTTTCGGATAAAACAAAGAGTCGGGATTTGCGAAAAGCGTACTCGAAAGAAACACAAATAAAAATCCATATAAGACCACTAAGCGGTTGCTATTTTTCATTGGTAATTTTATTTTTTGCTTGTTCTAAATAAGATTCAAATAGAATGGTTTCACTCGCCTTTGGTAAGGTGTTCTGAAGCATCCCGGTATAGAACGGAATCGCTTTTGAGGCGTTACGCGTTTCCAAACTGATGAGTTTTTGTTTGCGGTCATTGGCCAGTACAAATAGGAGAATGGTACCAACTAAATACATCCATTGCAGTATACCTAATAGAGCCCCCGCTAGGTTATTGAGAATGGATAGCTTCACCACCTTTAATGCAGTTTCAAGAAGTTTACCGGCAAAGTAAATACCAGCGCCAATTCCTAAAAATAGGACGACGAAACTGAGTGGCATGAGGGTGGTTTTTTCCCAATTTAAGTTCTTGAGACCCCATTCTACAACAACATCGGTGAATTGAAAAGCGGCGTAAAGTCCAACAACAATGGCCAACAACATGAACAACGACATGATCAGGCCGCGCTTGTATCCTTTATAAGCGCCATAAGCCAATGGTGCAAAAAGAAAGAGGTCTAAAAGATTCATGGCCGAAAATTAAGAGAAAGTTTGTAATCTTGTGCTATGCTGAGCCCTTTCAACGACGAATATTTCATGAAGCAAGCCTTTTTAGAGGCTCAAAAGGCTTTTGACGCAGACGAAGTGCCGGTTGGCGCTGTCATCGTATGTAAAAATCAAATTATTGCGCGTGGCCATAACCTTACCGAGCAACTCACTGACGTTACTGCCCATGCCGAAATTCAAGCGATTACCGCTGCTGCTCAATATTTAGGCGCTAAATACCTCAAAGAATGCACGTTGTTTGTGACCTTAGAGCCTTGCTGTATGTGTGCGGGTGCTTTGTATTGGTCTCAGATAGACCGCGTTGTTTTTGCGGCCCGAGATGCCAAAAGAGGCGCGAGTGCAACAGGGACGAGTTTGTATCATCCGGCAACCATCGTAGAAAATGGCGTTATGGAGGCCGAATGCAGCCAATTACTCAAAGATTTTTTTGCCAGAAAACGCTAGCACAAACAAAGCGCTTAATCGTAGAGGGTGTCGTGGAGGATCTCCATTGTTTTGTCGAGGTCAAAACCCGATAAATGAATTTGTGCATACTGAATCAGGATGCGCAATGCTTCCTTGCATAACAGAGCGCTTGCATGAAGCTCCTTTTGTATTGGCCAAAACTGCGCCTTTAAAAAATTTACAAGTGTTGGGTCTTGAATACAGGTAGCGCCACCCTGAGATGCCTGACAAAAACTTCCCTTTTGCAAATCAAAAATTGCGGAATGTTCTTCTTCTACCAACGGCGCATAACCCAAGAGCATAAGATATTGTGCCAAAAATTGAGTCGGGAATTTTCTATCTTCATCTGTCGTTTCTAAATGCACCAACTGATCGCGGATAAAATAAAAGAGCTTGGGGTCGGGGCCTTGATGCCGTAGTGTTTGCTGGAGGATGTCGGTCATGAAGAAGACCAACAGGACCTTTTGCGGGCGCTCAAAAAGGACCTGTGGTGTCCAGGCGAAGTCGAGCTGATTGACAATGCCGAGGTCGGATTCAGGGCGCTTGAAATAGCTAATTTCATAGAGTCCCATTTGGTTGAGCGCCTTGCGTTTCTTGAGCGCACCTTGGAAAATAAAAGACTGAAAGCCGCGCTCGAGCGTGTAAAAATGCAAGATCATGCTACTCTCCGAATAGGCTTGCTTATCGAGGAGAATACCGAGTTCTTTTGTTTTCAATGTTTACTTGGTTCTTAAGCGAAAACCTTGATTTTGGCATCGACTTCAGTGAGTTCTGACCAAGTGCCCATATACGTAACCGCCCTTACTTTGCGGTTGTCTATCCAGACGTATTCTTGGCCATCTTTGATGCGTGGTTTATCCATGACCAAGCCGTGGTACTTGAAACCATTTTCTTTGAGCCAAATTTCGGTAACCTCGCGGTCTTTGGCTTCTCGGGCCGTAAAGAAAGTAATGATGTTGCCTTCGTCATACCACTTATTGATGACTTCCCTAGAATTAGGAAAAACTTGTGCCCCTGGATATAGATGACTCTCTTCATTTTTGATGTCGTCGCAGATGGTGCCATCGATATCGATGAGGAAAATTTTAGTAGGGTTTTCTTCTTCTAAATGAAGTTTGGCCACTACCGCATGCTGAATTTTGGTTTGGTCGCTGACTTTGCAATTGGGCTCAAGTTCAAATACGACCTCAGATCCTTCACTTACAGCATAGCGACCACTCACGATTTTTTTGATCGATAAATCGCTCACCTTGTAGGCGCCACTTTCCGCTTCAATAAACCATCCTTCTTCGCTGTTTGGCAGCTGCGGATCTACTAACTGATAACTCAAAATTCCTTTCATAACCTGTATTAAAATACAAAGTTAGCAGGAATTTAAAAGCCGTTATTTACTTGATGCCCTAAAGTCAATTTTATAATAGAATATAGGGAAGAAGCCCAATTGCGTTTTCTCAGAATAAGGTAAGAAAGTGCCATTTTGTTGTGCGGCAAAATCTTGGGCTGTTAGTGGCGGACGGTAAGCAAGTGTCAATAAATTCTTTGTTCCGAGAATATTCACTAAATCCAAACCAAATTCGTGCGTAACGCGGTCTGCATTCTTACGCCAAGAAATTTTGAGGTCAGCACGGAAGTAATCGCGGAATTGAAGTTCGTTGAACATGGAATCTTGGAAGATGATTTCTTTCATTGCTGTAGAAGTTGCAACGTCTACTAGCCCGTAGCGCTTGCCTCCAGCGGCAGTAACTTTTCCTCCGATTCCGATCACGCTGCGTTCTCCAACTTTGAATTCTTTGCCTCCGAGTAAGTTCACAACATAATTTCCATTGTAAGAAGTGTTGCGCCAAACGAGGTCGGAGCCACGGTAACGAGAGTCGTAGACGGTTCCAGAGAACAAGAAGAAGAAAGTTTTATCGAAATATTTCTGAACGGTTAACTCCAAACCATAGTTGTAGCCATCTCCGGTATTCTGAAGTTGGTCCACAAACAAACGAGAGAAACCACTTCCAACATTGATCATCGAGAAAGAAGATGGCGCAATGGTTACTGGAATGTTGTATAGGTATTGGTAATAAGCTTCTGTTTTGATGTTGAAGCCTTTATTGAAAGACTTCTCATAACCAATTCCAGAGTGTGCACTGCGCGAGAAATCCATGTTGATATTGCTATTCGGATTATTCGTTCCTGGCAATACTTTGTAAGCATAAGTATAATATGGTTGAATCATGCTGTGCAAACCACCACCTGCAAAAATCGCCTGACCTTTGTCCATGCGGTATTTCCAACCCAAACGTGGCTCAAACGGGCTCACGCTATTGGTGAGCGTAAAATACTGTGCGTGCACACCTGCGGTGAAATCCATGTGTTCTGAAATGCGCCATTTCCATTGTACAAAAGGCTGAAAAATTGCCGCCGTACCTTGGTAATTCCAACGCAATTCATAATTATCTGGATTGTCCAAATTGAACAAACATGAATCTAAGAAATTCATCGAGATGAGGTCAAAACTAAGACCTGCTTTAATGAGATGTTGCTTATTGAGTTTATGATTAATTGCCGTATAACCACTGATTTTTTGAACCTTGAAGTCATAGGCCATCATTGGGTAAATTGTGTCAAAAATGATTTCTTGAGTGAGCGTATCTAAACGGCGATTGCGCAAATAGTTGTGATCTGTTTGCTGCATTTCTTGACTGTATGCTAAAGTCGATGAAATAAATGTTTTCTCATTAAGACTCTTTTTGTAGTTCAAACCTGAAGTGATCATGCTTGTACCGAAATACTGATCGCGGTCACCTTCACCGTATAAATCTTCGGTGTATTCTTTAAACCCTGAAATTTCAATAGCGATGTCTGAGTTTCCGCCCATACCAAAGAAAGACAATTGGCCGCCATTTTTAAGTATCCAATTGAATTTAAACGCACCATCAAAATACTTCGGAATGGCATCTGTACCTAAATTGATATTTAGTTTTTGGAAAATAGTAAGTGTAGAGTAACGCCCCATGACCAAATAGCTCGACTTGCTATTTTTGCTAAGTGGACCTTCAGCTAAGAATTCTGTACCTAATAAACCAAATTGACCGGTGAATTCATGTTGGTTGTTGTTGCCACTTCTGAGTTTGAGGTCGAATACCCCAGACAAACTGTTGCCATATTCAGCTGGGAAGGCACTCATGAAGAAGTCTGAGTTTCCTAAAATTTTATTGTTCAAGAGCGAAACTGGGCCGCCAGAGGTTCCGGAAATAGCAAAGTGATTCGGATTCGGAATGTCGATTCCTTCTACTCGGTAAATGACGCCAAGCGGAGAGTTACCGCGCACCACGATATCGTTGCGGGAGTCGTCTGCGCCATTGACGCCGGCAAAGTTAGATGCCATGCGCGCTGGGTCCATACGCGAACCAGGATAACGGTTGGTTTCTTCTACGCTAAATTGTTGGGCAGAGAGCACGGCCATTTCATTGAGTACCTCTCCTTGTTTGCGGCCCACAACACGCACATCTTGTTGTTGTGATACCTTTTCTTGTAATGGTATTTGCACGATGAGCTCCCTTCCAGAGGTTACTTCAACGGTGAGCGTTCGCGCATCGTAAAAAGGTGCAGAAGCATCTAATTGATGTTTTCCAACTGGTACCTTCGCAATCGCAAAATCTCCATCTGCTCCGGCTGCGGCCATGTATTTTTGGCCATTGACCTCAATGACAATTTTGGCGCCGACTAGTGGGAAATTTGACTCGCTGTCGAATACTTTTCCGCGCACAGTTTGGGTAGGTAGCTGCGCGAAAATCAATAGGTTAAAAAAAGAGAAAAGGGCTAGTAGTTGTAGTTTCATGGTTAGCAATTTGATAACGAATATAAAAAAAATTGTCCAAAAAGGTGATTTGACAACTTTAGCATGGTTTTTGTCTATTGGCGGTTTATCATTAACTTTAGAAAAAAATTTGAAATGAAAACTATCGCTCTATTTACTTTACTTGTTGTTGCCCAACTAGGTTGTGCGCAAAAAGCAGCACTAACTTGGTACACCGATGTCAATGAAGCCAGCGCAATCGCTAAAAAAGAAAACAAACCAATGATGTTGTTTTTTACCGGTTCTGACTGGTGCGGCTGGTGTGTTCGCCTTCAAAATGAAGTGTTCAGAACCCCTGAATTTGAGGCTTGGGCTAAAGAAAATGTCATTCTTGTCGAACTCGACTTCCCGCGTTCCAAACCACAAACCGAAGCCATCAAAACACAAAACCGTGCCCTCCAACAACAATTTGGGGTTCGTGGCTACCCTACATGTTGGTTTGTTCGTCCAGAAAAAATGAGCGATGGCAAACTCAATTTAGTGCAAATCGGATCAAAAGGCTACGAAGCTGGAGGCCCTGCCAATTGGACTACCGGAGCAGGAACGCTCATCAAATCAAAATAACAGCAACTATCTTAGTCGAATTTTAAATCTGAAAATTCGTCGTAATTAAAACCCCTGGATGTCAAGAAGCGAAACAGCTTTTGCTTGCGCATCCAGGGGTCTTTTTCTTTATAGAGTTCTTGCCACTTTCTATTGGCTACCTCTTGAAGTATCCCGAAATAGTTTTCTTCGTTGTACATTGCAGCAAGCGCTTCAGCAATTAATTCTCGGTCTAGGCGCTTGAGTTGGAGGCCCTGTTTGATCTTATTGACACCCCAGTGCTTGATGCGCAACTTGCCAATGGCATAGGCCTTTGCAAAACGGGTGTCGTCCAAAAATTTGTTGTCTAGGAGTGAGCTAAGTACTTGTAGGATTTCGCCGTCTTCAGCACCCATACGCTTAAGTTTATCAATGACTTCAGCACTACAGCGCTCCTGATAAGCACAAAATGCCTCAGATTTCTGAAGCATTTGTGTAAGGTCGTAGGCACGTGGGGCCGACATTTAGAGTGGTATTTCGTTGTTCTCTTTGTCGACAAAGGTATACTGCAACAAATGATGCGCAGTTACGCCACGTACAGGAATCCAAGTTTTGAATTTAAATAGCCATTGCAACTGGCGGCTCCAGAGTCCGTTTTTGAAAAAAGCCTCTAGGTAAGGGTGCACCAATACGGTTACACCACGCATACCGCGGTCATTGATAAGGTAAGCTAAGTTATTTTCGATTTCTTCGGCAAACAAAATACTGGCCTGAACTTCACCGCTTCCGTTACAGGTTGGGCAAGTTTCATGGGTTTGGATATCAGTTTCTGGACGCACGCGTTGACGTGTGATTTCGATGATGCCAAACTTTGAAGGTGGAATCATGTTGTGCTTGGCACGGTCTGATTTCATGTATTCCTTCATTTTGTCGAAGAGGATCTTGTTGTTCTCGCGGTCGTGCATGTCGATGAAGTCGACGCAGATGATACCGCCCATGTCGCGGAGTTGTAAGACGCGAGCTACTTCTTCTGCTGCCTCGATGTTGGTAGCGAGCGCATTAGATTCTTGGCCATCGGCGCCTTTGCGGTTTCCGCTATTGACGTCGATGACGTGCATGGCTTCGGTGTGCTCAATAATGAGGTAGCCACCGCTGGCCAATGGTACTTTCTTACCAAATAAGGTTTTGATTTGCTTATTGATGCCAAAACGCTCAAAAATACCAATGCGGTTGTCGTAATGACGGACAATTTTCTCGCGGCCTGGTGCAATTTCTGAAATGTAGTCCTTCATTTGAAGGGCCATTGTTTCGTCGTTGACATGTATATTGGTAAAGTTTCCATTGAGGAGGTCACGCAAAATGGAATTGGTAGTATTGAGTTCTCCGAGCACGCGTTTAGGCGGCTGCGCACCTTTAAGGTTGGCATGGAGTGTGCGCCATTTTTCTAGAAGATTGCTGAGGTCGGCCTCGAGGTCGGCGGTCGATTTGTTTTCGGCAACTGTACGAATAATGACACCAAAGTTCTTGGGCTTGATGCGGTCCATGAGGTCTTTAAGGCGCTCCTTTTCGGCGCTATCCTTGATTTTTTGACTCACGGAGATTTTCTCGGAAAATGGTACGAGAACTAGATAACGGCCAGCGAGCGTCACTTCGGAGCTCAAGCGTGGACCTTTTTGAGAAATTGGTTCTTTGGCCACCTGAACAAGGATAGCTTGAGACGAAGAAAGGGTATTTGATACCTTACCTTCTTTGGCAATTTCTTTTTCTAGTTTAAAGTATTGGAGGTCTGCAACGTTTTGCTTTCCGTTGATGCTGTCTTTTACATACTTTGAAAAAGATACGTATTGTGGGCCGAGGTCATGGTAATGCAGGAATGCATCTTTTTCATAACCGACATCAACGAAAGCCGCGTTTAGGCCATTGGCAACACGACGTACCCGTCCGAGATAGATGTCGCCTACAGAGAAGTCAGTGTTGCCGCGATCTTCGTGCAACTCAATTAACTTCCCGTCGCGTAGCAATGCTATCCAGACGCCGTTTGAACGAGCGTCTACAACGAGTTCTAAATTCACTTGAAATTGTTTATAGGGTGAAACAATGAAAGCTCAAAGAAAAATCAATGAGCTCTCTATGCGTTTACATAAATGAAAGAAGGATTATTTCTTCTTCTTGTGGCGATTCTTTCTGAGTCTTTTTTTACGCTTGTGCGTCGCCATCTTGTGTCTTTTTCTTTTCTTACCGCTTGGCATAATGAGAAGGTGTTATATGTTTAGTACTTTGTTACAAAAAAAATGCACCCCCGTTAAGGGAGTGCAAAGGTAATACAATTTTCAGTAAAAAAGAAAACTTATTTTACTTTAACCTTGTTCTTCACCTCGTCAACAAAGGTTTTAGAAGGCTTGAAAGATGGGATGTTGTGTGCTGGAATAATGATGGTAGTGTTCTTAGAGATGTTGCGACCTGTTTTCTGTGCGCGCTCCTTGACCACAAAACTCCCAAACCCACGTAGGTACACGTTTTTTCCGTCAGCCATAGAAGCTTTGATGTTGTTCATAAAGGCTTCTACTGCACGAAGTGCTTCTGCTCTTTCCAATCCGGTTTCTTCTGCAATATTTGCAACGATATCCGCTTTTGTCATATCTCTGAGTTAATTGATTAGGTGATTAATTGCGGGGGC
>JAIXXP010000082.1 GCA_027490665.1 Cryomorphaceae bacterium
ACAGCTGCGTCTAGGTCTTTGTTTTCTTTTAAGAAATCTTGCAATTCAAATTGCGTTTGAATTTGTACAACTTCTTGCTTGCGCTCCTTTTTTTGAGGTGTTTGGGCGCAACTATTAAAGAGCAGTCCAATGCTCAGTAGACTTAATATTGGTAACTTCATGCTTCAAAGATAAAAGTTTACAACCAATTGACGTTCGATTCCGACTTAAACAAAATCATTTTTATGCAACGCATTCTATTTTCCTTACTACTTCTTAGCATCAGCTCTTTTTTTCATCTCAATGCGCAAAATTTTTACCAACGCGATACCATTCAGGTCATTGAAATATTCTTTTCTTTTTCGAATTGGGATGCACAACTCGACGCCAATGAAGCAACTGAAAGCTACATTTATGCCGACTCCGTGCGCATCAATGGTGTTTCTTTTGACTCGTGTGGTGTGCGTTACAAAGGAAATAGCTCTTACAACCCAAGCAATCAAAAAAATCCTTTGCGAATAGAGCTCAATACCATCAAGACCAACCAAGATTACCACGGAATCACAGACATTAAGCTCTCTAATTGTTATAAAGACCCGTCCATGATTCGAGAAATCCTTTCTTATCAAATTCTCGAAAACTACATGGATTGCCCGCGTTCTAATTTTTCCAGGGTATATATCAATGGGCAGTATCGCGGTGTGTATACCAATAATGAAGCAATTTCTGACGATTTCAATCAAACGCATTATTATGCCGACGACACTTATTTCAAGTGCAATCCGGTAGGCGGTGCTGGCCCCGGCGGTGGCACAAGTCCTGATCTAAAATATCTAGGTGCAGACAGCAGTGCTTATTTCAATGGTTATGAATTGCAATCTGATTTCGGTTGGAATCGCATGGTGGCTTTGTGCAACACACTCAATAATGATTTTCAAAACATCGAAGGTATGCTAGACATCGACCGTGCCATTTGGATGCTTGCCTTTAACAATGTTTTAGTAAACCTCGACTCCTACAGCGGCGCTTTTCGTCAAAATTACTACCTGAGTTGGGATGCCAATGGCCGTTTTGTGCCTACAGTTTGGGACGTCAACATGAGTTTCGGCGGTTTTCCGGGCGGTACTGGTTCTGGTACCTTTACGCCGTCAGCTCTCGATCCTTTTTCGAACTCGACTTCAAACAACCATCCGCTGATCAAGCAAATCATGACCAATCCGCTCTACAAGCGCATGTACATGGCACACGTACGCACTATGGTGCAAGAAATGTTTGCAAGTGGCCAATACGAAACATGGGCGCAAAACCTCATGAACCTTGCAGATTCCTCTATCCAAGCCGACCCTTACAAATTTTATACCTATAGTCAGTTTTTAAGTGGCCTCACAACTGCAGTAGCCGGTGGTGGTCCGGGCTTTGGAAGCAGTATTCCAGGAATCAAAGCATTAATGGATGCCCGCGCTCAGTTTTTCAGTACCAATGCGGCCTTTCAATTGCAAGCCCCTTCTATTAATGCGCATGGCGCGAGTTTAACACCATTAATCTACGGATCTACGGTTACTATCAATACCACTTGCGCCAACGAAACTGCCGTATATTTGGGTTATCGTGGTAACCACCAATTGAAGTTCAATCGCTTACAGATGTATGATGATGGCACCCACAATGATGGCGCAGCTGGCGACCACATTTATGGCATAGACGTTCCGGTTAACGGACTTACTTTTGAGTATTACATTTATGCAGATAACACCAATGCAGGTTTGTTCTCTCCTGCGCGCGCAGAACATGAATTTCACACCCTAGCCGTTACTTTTCCTGCGCCGGCCGTAGGTTCTTTACTCATCAATGAAGTATTGGCTTCAAACGACTCTTTGCTTTTTGACCTAAATGGTGAAGACGAAGATTGGATTGAGCTTGTTAATACCACCAATGCGCCAATCGATTTAGCGGGTTTTTACCTTTCTGATGACCCACTTGACCTTATGGCCTGGGCTTTCCCTGCTGGCACAAGTATTCCGGCAAACGGTTATTTACTGGTTTGGGCCGACAACGATGTGAACCAAATAGGCCTGCATGCCAATTTCAAACTAAGTACTGGTGGAGACTACGTTTATCTTTCTCATGGTTTCAATGTGTACGACCAAATTGCTTTTGGCCCGCAAATCGCGAACATCTCTTTTGCGCGCTGTCCAGATGCAGGTCTTGATTTTGCTACTATTATTCCAACACCTTTGGCCAATAACAATTGCAATATCGGCATTCAGGAAATTGAAGCGCTACAGGTGCAGGTTTATCCAAACCCATTTCAAGATCTACTATATATAGAAAGTCATGAGGAGCATGCACAAATCAATGTACGCATGCTCAATGGTCAAGTTTTACAAACCCTACATATCAACGCCGGGAAATACCAACTCGATGCTAGCGCTTGGGCGAGTGGACTCTACCTGATTGAGATTCATAGCGCAGGTGTCGCGCAATCTTTTAAGTTTATTAAGTCTTAAAATTTCATTACGCTACTTTGAAGTGAAAGCGTCAAGCAAAAAAAAGGCGCCTTATGGAGCCTTTTGAATGTTTGGAAAATGGATCAATGTTTTTCGTTGTGAACCTTGCCGCCTTGCGTATGTTGTTCTTTTATTTCAGCCTTCATTTTTTCAAACTGTGCAGCTGTGAGCACGTTTTTGAGCATTTCGATTTGTGCTTCTCGGTTTGATTTAATGATGCTGCGCTTTTCTTCTTCAGAGAAAGTACTGGTGCGAATGCCTTCGTTTTTTTGAGCAATACCTAAATTGATGGTGTAAACTTGTTCTTTTTGTGCGGCTGTAAGTTGGAGTTCACTGGCCATTTTTTCCGTTTGAAACTTAGCGCGTTCTTCAGGCGTTTTGAATTCTTGTTCTTTTTGAGCAGGTTGTTGGGCGAGTGCAGCTGCGCTAACCAATAAACCAAAGGCGAGGTGAAGAAATTTTTTCATGATATATCGAAATAATTAAATTGTTTTTGCGTTCAACGAAAATACGCAAAAAAGTCACACGATTACTTGCTTGCTTTTGAGCTTTACTTAACTTCGTGACAAATGCGCATACAAGCGGAACATCCTGACCTAAGACGACAATACGAGCAAATAGTTGCTTCTGACGCTCGTTTTGGATTTTTTGCGCAGGTTTGGGTTCAAGATAGCCTGCATCCCCAATGGCAATATATTTTAAATGCAGATGAGCAACTTCTATTAAGAATCCCAGTTGTGAAGAAATTTGGACTTAGCGCCCATTTACAACCGCTCTTTATCAGAGCATTGGATATCACAGGTAGTAATCATAAAGAAGATTTAGCTGCATTGCTTGTTTTTTTGAAGAAGAGAAATTTCTTACATTTAAATATTTCGCTGCCTCAAGGGAGTCAATTTCCATTGGCAACTGGTAAGTTTCAGGAGTTGCAGTTAGGTAAACCTATAGATGAACTGCGTCAGGGTTATTCTGAGAATGTCAAACGTAGCCTTAAAAAAGCAAAAAATTTAACGCTATTCACCATTAGTTTTACGGAATTTCATTCCTTTTTTACGGAGCAAAAAGGGGAGAATCTTGGAAACTTAAATGCAGCCGCATGGTTGCGTTTAAGAACTTTATTTGCAAATGCCCATGAAAAAGAACAAGCCTTTTGTGTTGGGGTTTTGAGTAATACTGAACTTTTGGCTGTAGGTCTATTCTTTAAATTCCAACAAGAACTTTACTTTATGAAAGGAACACTCAATGCGCAGGGTAAAGAGAAAGGTGCTTTGGTTTTTCTAATAGACGGCGTAATAGAGAAGCATATCGATGAATGTACATCCTTAGATTTTATAGGTTCCAACCAAGAAAGCATTGCTGCTTTTTACCGCAAGTTTGGCGCCAAAGATCAAACATACGGCATTATAAAAGGCCGTATTCCTTTGGTTTAAACCCGCTTTTTACCTGCCTTGCAATTAATGATACAAGAGTTCGTCGATAAACAACCAGGTTGGGTTGCCCGCACCTAAATGCCAGGTAGGGAGCAGACCAGGGTTTGATATTGTGTAGCGTAACTTTTTGTATTTTAATTTTTTATCGCTTTCTAATTCAATTAAAACTTCATCTTTGTATGGGTTTTTGTCAGTAGGAGCGGCCTTGGGCAAATCTTTTTGAGCAAGTACAAAAAAGTCTGTTCCGTTCAGGCTTGCTTCGATGGTAATTTTGCTAGGCGAAAAAATCCATGCTTTTTGATCCCGTATAAAAGATACGCCAACCTCATCTATTGTTCTGCTCTCTGCAAATTCGATAATGGCCACTACATCTTGATTGTAATATCCTTGGTAATCGCCGGTCCTGAATTCATTGCCACCAATTAGCCCATCAATAAGTGCATCTTTTCCGGAGGCGGTGTATTGATTTGAATAGGTGCTTATTAATTGCAGCTGGACCTTCGGGTCTTTTTTGATAAACGTAGATGACACCGTTGAGCTCCAGTAATTCAAGCCTTGTTTTTTAACGAGTGGCTCCTTGTATCCTGCTTTAATGGCGATATTCGTATTTGAATGAATATAAAAAGGCTGCTGATAGCTTTGCCATTTTTGCCCATTTATTTGATAGAAAAGTTGGGTCTCTGTGTTTGTTTTATCGCTTTGATTCAAACGCACAACGTCAATTTCGATCAACAAAGAATCATTAAAAACGCGCTGTTCCGTTTTTATAAATGGAACCGGTGCAAAGAAGGCCGGAACTTTATTGGTTATTTCTTTTTGTGTTGTAGTTCGTGGCTTGGGCTCGGGTCCCATGATAAAAGAAAGAATGCCTCCTTGCATGAGTTGTTCATGGCTGATTTCCATTTTTTCGAGGCGCTGGCCATTCCATAAAACATTTTGAATGTATTTATTCTCTTTTGCTTGTTCGTTGCAATTGATAACAATGCTTTTGCCATTTTCTAATTTGATGGTTGCGCTGTTGATGAGGGGGCGGCCGATTTGATAGACGGGTTTACCTGGCGCAATTGGATATAAACCTAGGGTGCTCAATACATACCAAGCGCTCATTTGGCCGCAGTCTTCATTGCCGGAAAGTCCGTCTGGGGCGTTTTGGTACATTTCATGGAGAATGCGGTCTACATAAAGTTGGGTTTTGTACGGCGCATTCGTGAAGTTATATAAATAGGCCATGTGGTGCGATGGTTCGTTGCCGTGGGCGTATTGGCCAATGAGCCCCGTGATGTCGGCTTGTTCGCGACCGCTGAGTTTCATGTCGGTGGTGAAAAGGCGGTCGAGCCAAGTTTCTAGAGAATCGGGACCGCCAAGCAAGGTAGTCAGCAGTTCTATTTGATGCGGTGCATAAAGAGAATACTGCCAAGAGTTGGCTTCGGTGTAATTGAAATTGACTTCAGAAGGATCAAAAGGGCCATACCATTGTGCTCCGCGTCGTGCGCGCATGAATTTGGTATTGGGGTCAAACAGGTTGACAAAATTTGTGCTGCGCTTTTCAAATTCAAGAGCGACTGCTTTGTTGCCAAGCGCGCTTGCCATGGTGGAAATACAGAAGTCGTCGTAGGCGTACTCAAGTGTACGCGACACCGATTCGGGCTCATCTGCCGAACTAATAAGGCCATTTTTTGCATAAGCTAATTTGCCAAATTCATTGGCTTTAGCGGTGCTTACCATTGCCTTTAGTGCTTTGTTGGCATCGAAATCTCGGATGCCTTTCATATAGGCGTCTGAGATTACACTTACGCTGTGGTAGCCAATCATGCACTCGGTTTCGCAGCCCGAAAGTTCCCAAACAGGTAGGTCTCCACCTTCTTCATATTGACGTAAAAAAGTTCGAATGTAGGCACCTGTGCGTTTTTGGTCGATAATTGTGAAAAGGGGATGGTTGGCGCGGTAAGTATCCCAGAGGGAAAAGACGGTATATTGCTGGTCTTTTAAGTTCTCAAGTTGGTGAATTTGTTGATCTCGACCGCGGTAGCGACCATCGATGTCGCTTATAAGGTTGGGTGCAACCATGCTGTGATACAACGCTGTATAAAAAATAGTGCTCGTTTCACGGTCGGTATTCAAACTGATTTTTTGGAATTCTTGGTTCCATTTTTGGAGGTTTTCGTTGTAAACCTTTGGCAACGAAAAATGAGGTATTTCTGCTTCCAAATTGGTTTTGGCACCTGTAGCATCCACGTGAGACATCCCTACTTTGATCGATAACTCTTGGGTATCCATCGGAAATTCCAACAAGAGCTTGAGTTCTCCGTTTTCATTCCTCAACTGATGACTGATGTAAGGAACAGATGTGGTCAGATGGAAATAAAAATGTTGTGCACTGGCCCAAGCTTCAGAAATGCGATAGCCACTGATGTTTTGCTTGTCAATAATATTGATTTCCCCTTTGGTAAGTTTATCGCGGTAATTGAGGTCGAGGAGGATGTATTTTTTTTCTGTTGTATTTAAAAAAGTGTATTGATGTATACCGGCTCTTTCGGTCGTAGACAAATTCACCCGGATGTTTTCATCTGTAAGCAACACTTCGTAAAACCCAAGTCTGGCGACTTCGTCTTTATGGCTAAATGTAGCGCCATACCCATTAGGGTCTTCGAATTTACCTTTCCATTTGGCTTCACCGCTTTGCGGCACAAGCAATAGGTCGCCGTAATCGGGAACACCTGTTCCGCTTAGGTGGGTATGGCTGAAACCATAAATAATGGAATCTGAATAATGGTAACCACCGCAGCCATCCCAGCCGTCGTAGCGGGTGTCAGGGCTGAGTTGCATCATGCCAAAGGGCGCGCAAACACCAGGAAAGGTATGGCCGTGGCCGCCGGTACCAATCAACGGATTGACGAGCATGGCGGGCATGAAGACCTCTTTTTGTTTGGGTATTTCTCTAGATGCACCAAAAGTATTTTGGGCTTTGTCGCTGGCTTTTTGTAGGGCAGGAACCTGTGCTAGGCTTTGCAAAGAAAGAAGTAGGGTAAGGATCCCTATGTTGAATTTAATCATGAATGAAATTTGCGTTTGTTAAGAGCGCTAAAAGTGCGGATGCATTTGCCGAAGTAGTCCCAGATGATGAAACCATGGTATTTAAATGGTTTATGCTGGTTTGCCTTGCGCTTTTTGTAAAAAGTACCAAAATGGCGATATAATGCCATGTGGGCCAAGAAAACTTGCCAGGTGAGTATGGGTTTGCCTTTGAAGAGAAATTGAATTGCGGCAAGGCCATCTAATGCCATGCGAACAAAAAGCAATGGGAATAAAAACTTGGGCTGGTTCTTGACGATCATCCAGAGACTATTTCTGAAATTCAGGAAGACTTTACGGGGGCTCTCGTAGCCGAGCGTTCCGCCGCCAAGGTGGTATACTACTGAACTAGGAATGCAGTATAGTTTTTTACCGTCATTGGCCAAGCGCAAACAAAGGTCGATTTCTTCCATATGGGCAAAAAAGGCCGCGTCAAAACCACCTGCTTGATGAAAATCTTGCGCGCGAATCAGCAGCGCAGCACCAGAAACCCAGCTAACTTCTTGCGGGCTGTCGTATTGCTGGTGGTCTTTCTCTATCGCATCAAAAATGCGGCCGCGGCAAAAAGGAAAATAAAAGGTGTCTAGATATCCGCCGGCGGCACCTGCGTGTTCAAATTGTTGAGGCTCGCGCTCGGAAAGTACTTTAGGGCCAACAGCTGCGGTGTTGGGGTCATTTTGCAAGAATGACAAGAGTGGGAGGTCCCAGTTGGGGCAAAGGCGAACGTCGCTGTTGAGAATGAAATATAGTTCATATTTGCCCTTCAACTGAGCTAAAGCTACATTGTAGCCGCCTGCAAATCCGTAGTTCTGATCAAGTTGTATGACTTCGATTTGAGGATATTGACTTTCGATAAAAGCGCACGAGTTATCGGTGCTCGCGTTGTCGGCAACAATGATGTCCCAATTTGGACTGTTTTCAATTACACTTGGAAGGTAAGTTCGCAGGTGTTGTTCACCGTTGTAATTGAGAATGACGATGGCGCTTCTCATTTGGCTTAGTATTGGCGGAAGAAGTCAGTGGAGTTACCTCCAAAATGCTTTATATTAAGCATGTTGGGGTCGTCTACAGTGCCGTTAACGGTATTGCGTTTATTGAGAATTTGCTGCCATGCCGGGTTGCGGAGTTCGCCTACCATGTCAGAATGCAGCAAGCGGTGGTTATTGCTCACGAGGTCGGGGTTGTAGAACACAAAGCGGCGGTTGCTGTAAATACCGATTTTGTCGTAGGTCCAGATTTCGTATGGGTATTCGCTCGGCGAAGATTCCTTCACGACCACAGAGTTGGGTTGACCGTATTTGAGGTAAACGCGGCCGCGGTCGGTTTCGAAACCTTCCATGTAGTTGTTGGCATAATGGACTTCAACAGAGCGCACTTGGCTTTGGTACTTCATCCATTGCTCGTAGGCTTTGGCTCCGGAGGTTTGGTACCAAAACGCTTGTAAATGTTGGCGCATTTGAGTGGTGTCGTTGGCCTTCAGGATATCGATAAGCGAGCGGATTTCGCCGGGTTTTGCAATCGGAATGAGGCTTTCCAAGTAGTAAGCAATGCTGTCCGAGGGGATAGATGCCTGAAAAGCAGGGTCAATAACCATGGAGGCGAGGTCAAAAGCGATTTCGCTATCGTTGAAGCGCTCAAAGTCAAAGGTTTGACTGCTTGTTTGCCCTGTTTGTAAATCTTTGGCTTGCAATTGAATTTGGTAAGTGCCCGTGAGCAAACTAGAAATGTCGATTTCTTGCATGAGTGCCAAAACGGGCTCTCCTTCAAATGGATAGGTTTTCGTGTAGCCTAATGCTGGGTAGTTTTGTCCGGTTTCTGCGTTCACTACTTTGCGCTCAATTTGAATGGTGCTTTTCCCTCCGTAAACCTCGGTATAGTAGGGTAAGTTATTCATCTTCATCTCCTTGTGGAAATAATTTCTGAGCAAAGGGATGATGTAATAATTGGATTTGGTAAACCTGCTTGCTTCTTCACTGACAAATGCGAGGTCAACGAGTTCTATGGAAGAAAAACTAAGTTGCTGATCTAATGGCGCAACTACAAAGGGAATAGTGCCTGAAATAGAGCTTTTTTCGCGGTTGGCATCTTCGAGCTGAACAGCTAAGGTGTAGCTGCCTTTGGCGAGAGGAACCCTTACAATTTCTAAGAAGTTGTTTTGGGTGGAGTCCGTGGAAATAGGGGAGTCGAGGGCGTAGAAATCTTTGAAAACGACTTTACCGAGTGAGTCTGCAATGGCTAGATCGACGATTACTGTTGCTTTTTGCCCGCCTTCGCAGGGTACGAATTGGGCAGTGTAGCCCGCAAACTCGATGTAAACCTCAAGATAATGCCCGACTTCTGGTGCATAAAACTGTTTGGTATCGAGATAGGCCTTGATTTTTGTTTGGGCTTGAGTGCTCAAGGCAAACAAAAACAAGAACAAAAGGAGTTGCAACTTTTTCATAGGCCTAAATTTACAAAAAGGACCTCAATCTTCGATGTTCAGTCTGATTTTCTGACTGAGTTGTCGGTTGTAGGTTTCTAGAAGGTATTTAAAGTAGTTGTCGGTGCACTTGGAGATGCATTTGGTGTAGTGCTTCACGCGGTGCTCGATGTGGTCTTGGAGCACGTGCTGTAGCTCTAAGGCGTGGTCGAGGTCTTTGGCAGATGCTTCGATGGCTGCAAAATGGTTGTCTATAGAAAGGTCAATTGCTTCTTTTCCTTTTCCGCCTTTGTCGATGCAAGCTAGGTAGCATTCTTTGATGGAAAATTCTTCTAGGATATGGGTTCGGATCAGCTGCTCAAAACCTTTAGGGTATTCGTATTCAACTTCGAATTCCATGTCTTCGAGTTCCGAGATGCGAGATTCTAAGAAGCGGTCGGGAAAACGGAAGGCATCTTGCCAGTTGATGTAGTCTTGCCAATAACCAAAGCGGCGCACGTTGTTGCCTAAATCGATGATTTTGAATTGCGATTTGTTAGGAATGCGACGCGAACCACGACCGATCATTTGGTGATACAAGGTAAGCGAGCGCGTTGCTCTATTGATGATAATTGTTTGAACAGAAGGTTCGTCGAAGCCTGTTGTAAGGATGCCGACGGAGGTTAGGATGGCATCGGGGGTCTCTTTGAACCAACGAATAACGTCTTTGCGGTCTTTGTCAGAAAAGGTGGAGTCGAGGTGGCGGATGTTGTATTTGAGCTTCTTGAACGATTCTTCGACTCTTCTGGAGGTTTCGATGCCTGCATTGAAAATGAGCGTTTTCTCGCCAATAGCAACTTCTTCGTAAGCAAAGATGAGCTTTTCTTGCATGAAGTAGTTAGAGTAGAGCAGATCGCTGGAGCTTACCGTGAAATCGCCGTTCGAGCCAATTTTGAGCCCGTGTAGGTTTACATCGTAAGAATAGGTTTCGGCATCTGAAAGGTAGCCTTCGCCAATGAGATTTGAGATGGATTCGCCGACCAATAATTTATTGTAGTGGTCTTTGAGTGGAAGGTTGCGGTTGCTGCTCAAGGGAGTTGCCGTAACTCCGAGGATGTTGGCATCTTCGTAAAACTGAAAAATTTTACGAAAGCTGTTGTAATGTGCTTCATCGACAATCACAAGCCCTACGTTTTCGATGAATTGATCGTTTTCGTTGAGGCGGTTGTTGAGGGTCTCGACCATGGCAATAAAGCAGGTGAATTCGGCTTGGTCTTCTAGGGTTTTGACTTCCGAATTGATGACTTTATTTGGGACTTGAATGGCAGAAAGTTGCTTTGATGTTTGGATAGAGAGTTCAATGCGGTGGGTGAGGATCAGGACTTTTTTACCGGAATCTTCTATGTAGCGCTTTGCAATTTCCGAAAAGATGACCGTTTTGCCACCACCAGTTGGCAATTGGTAGAGTAAATTGAAATTGCTACCGTTTTTCCGGAGTTCATCTAAGACTGCATTGACGGTCTTTTCTTGAAAAGGATAGAGTTTTTTAGCTTGGTATAAATCGAGGTCTAGCATCGTAAAAAAGGGAATTTGGCAAAAATACGGCCTTTTCCCTGATCTTGCTAATGAAATCTTTTATTTACTCAGATGTTGCATTAAAATTCCGGCGGCCACAGCTACATTTAGGGATTCTGCTGCGCCTTTTTGAGGGATACCAATGCGCTTCTTTAAAAGTGCGGTGAGTTCGGAGCTGATGCCGTGTCCTTCATGACCTAAAACCAAGAATTGAATGTCTTTTGGTTCAATTTGCTCGAAATCAGTACCGTCCATGAAAGCTCCGTAGGTTTGGTCGGCGTATTTTTTAATAATAGGCCCGAGTTCTTGGTAATGGATTTGGACGCGAAAAGCCGAAGCCATGGAGGCATGGATCACTTTTGGACTCAGGTAATCGGTAGTGCCTGGCGCACAAAAAATATGTTGGATTCCAAACCAATCGGCGGTTCTGATGAGGGTGCCGAGGTTGCCCGGATCCTGAATTTGATCTAATAAAAGTGCTTTCTGCCCGTTCTTCCAAGGCTTATTCTTCGGATACTTTACAATGGCATTGACCTTTTTGGGTGTCTTGAGCTGTGTGAGTTTTTCGAGCTCGCTTAACGGCGCAACGAGCAGCTCTTTGTGAAAGTTTTCATATTCCGGGGCTTTGTCTTCGGTTACAATGAGTGTGAGGACCAGTTGAGGGAATTCTCCAAGGAGATCTTTGATGAGGGTTTCTCCTTCTAAATAGAGCATTTGTTCAGCATTGCGGTGCTTTTTGAGCTGCAATTTTTTGAAGTCTTTGATCTTTTGCTGACTGAGCTTTTCCAAGGTGAATATTATTTACTTTTGTAATGTAATGCGTCTGATTTCAAAAGTACAATTATTTGTCGTCTCTACGTTGCTTTTAGCGAGCTGCAGAATGGCTAAAAATGTTCCGCAAGGTAATTACCTCTTGCGCAGTACTACAATTGCACTCGATAATCCGCTCACTACCAAACTCGATCGCTATGAGCTTACTCAGGTATTGAGGCAACAACCCAACGCTCGGTTTTTTGGCGCACCTTGGAAACTTTGGTTGTATAATTCAATAGACTCTGCCAATGTGGCCAATAAAAAAGCGCAAAAATATCTGCATTTTGAGGAAAAATTGAGTCGCAAAAGAGCTAAAGTTATAATGGTGAACGCGCGAAGAAATAAGCGTGCCATTCAGCAAAACAAACCAGATTACCGTTTTAAAAGCCTTCCGGACAGCACTTTCAAGCAAGCCATTTGGGTGGAGAAACTCAAATACAAATACGGTCAAAAGCCAGTGGTTTTTGATACGCTTTTGCACCGAAAAAATGAAGACCAACTTGCGCGCTACCTCGTTAAAAAAGGGTATTATTATGGAAGCGTGCGCTCTGAAGTCAATTACAACACCAAGAAGCAAACCGTTCAAGCCATCTATCACATCGATGAAGGCCGACAATACATCATTGATTCAGTAACTTACACAGGAGCCCGCTTGCTGCGCGACCTCCATCAAAAACTCATTAAAAAAGAATACCTTCCACTTGGTGAGCATCCACTTATTGGCCAGCCCTTCGATCTCGATTACCTTTCGTCTTACCGTGAAAAAGTAGCCAAATTCATGCGCGACGAAAGCGTTTATAAGTTCAACAGCAACAGCATTCAATTTCAAGCAGACACCAACCGCGCCACCATGACTGTTCATTTAGTCGTGAAATTCGAAGACCGACTCGTGCCTGCATCCCAAAATCCGGATAGCCTTGTACGCGTGCCGTACCGCGAAACAAAAATCAATCGCGTTTACTTTCATTTGGCCGATACCTTACAGGTGGCAGGTAGCTTTGCCAACCAACTTTCCAAGGCTGGGCTCAGCAACTATGACTCCTTACAGCCGCAATATGTGCGTACGCAAGAACAACTCATCTACAATGAACTGCTTTATTCCAAAAAACAAGCTTTAGACTTGAAAGTGCCTTATGGTACCAAAAGCAATTGGCGCAGCATGACCCTCAAGTACAACGGAAGCTACCCTTGGATCAATGCCGACGTACTTGAAATGCAAAACTATCTCGAACAAGGGAATACCTATAAAGAATATTACTTGGATCGTTCTTACCGTTCGTTGGTTCAATTGGGTGTTTTTTCGTCGGTGAAGCCCTATATAGAAGAAGTTCCTGGAACCAATCAACTCAACGTGCACTATTATCTGGAACCTGCTAAAAAACAATCTTGGGCATTTGATCCTAGGTTTACCTCAAGCTTTGGTTTGCTGGGAGCAGCAGCTTCCCTTAATTACACCAACAAAAATTTATTTGGCGGAGCCGAACGGCTCACCTTTTCTTTGGGAGGCGGTTTTGAGTCGCAGCCTCCAGTTTTCGATGCCAACTCAGAAACCCAACTCGTTTCGGCAGGTCGAACCTTTAACACCTTTGAGCTAGGGCCAAGTTTAAAAATCGACCTCCCTGGCTTGTTTCCCACTCCGGTCAATTTATTAGGCAAGCGTCAAAAACCAAGAACGGTCATCAGCACCGCCATGAATTTCGAAAAACGCAACATTTTTGATCGCCGTGTTTTTCAGCTCAATTACACTTGGCGCTTTTTAGTTGGTAAAACACAAGTGTTTCAGATGGGCTTGCCCGGAGCATCGGTGATCAAATACGTCAATATCCAAAAATCTGCGGCTTTTGAAGCTCAGCTCAATCAAGTCAATGACCTCTTTTTGTTCAATACCTATAGCAACCAGTTCATTTGGCAAGATTTCAAATTTTCCTATGAATATTCCAATAAAGACAAAGAAGTCAAGACGGGCCAGAAAAGACATTACAACGGCACACTTTATTTCAATAGTACCCTCGATGCAGCTGGTAATTTACTCTACGCGTTCAGAGCCCGACAAGACACCCTCAACGGACAATATTTACTAGGTAAGCAACCGTATTCACAATTTGTGCGCCTAGACAACCAACTCAATGCCTCTATTCGCATGGTCAATAAAAGCACTTTGCACTTGCGTATGCATGCTGGTGCCGGAATTTCTTACGGAAACTCCCAGACCTCTATGCCATATGACTACAGCTTCTTTGGTGGAGGTTCTAATGACAACCGTGGTTGGCGCGCAAGAGCTCTGGGCCCTGGTGCCTACAAATACCACCTCGATACCAGTCGTTTGGCCACCCAAATTGGCGACATCCGTTTTGGTGGCGCTCTAGAATACCGTTTTGACATAAGTTCTACTTTCAAAGGTGCTATTTTCACAGACTTTGGTAATATCTGGACCTACCGCGAAGATGCTTCTCGTTTGGGTAGTCAGTTCAATTGGCAAACATTTGTTCCGCAATTGGCCATCTCCTCAGGCGTCGGCCTTCGTATGGATCTCGAATTCTTTATTTTAAGATTAGATGTTGGTTTCCCGATTTTTGACCCCGCATTTGCCGATGGTGCCCGTTGGGTGTTTCAAGATTTCAAAACCCGTGAAACTTACTATCAAGAAGGAATGCAGCATTTCAACATGACCCTAGATCAGGTCAAAGAAATCATGCCAAGACCTTTCTTACCCAATTATTTAAACTTCGGAATTGGTTATCCTTTCTAAAATGAAAAACATCCTATTCTTCCTCGCGTTAACTGCTTTGTTGTCTGCATGTATGAAAGGGCAGAAGGTAGATCTGATCATCCATAATGCCAAGATCCACACCATGGATTTATCCTCTAGTGTACAAGATGCAATTGCCATACGCAATGGAAAAATTGTGGAAGTAGGCCCGGAGCGCCAAATTTTAAACAAATACCGTTCAGACGAAACCATAGATGCACAAGGAAAGGAAATGTATCCAGGTTTCACCGACGCACATGGCCACATGCTCATGTACGCCAAGCAATTACTTGGCCTAGACCTCCGCGGCGTACGCTCTGAACAAGAGTTGCTGCACCGCTGCGAACAATACAAAGCACAGCACCCAAATCTGAAGTTTGTACTCGGGCAGGGCTGGGATCAAACCCAATGGGCCGGTCAACAAATGCCTACCAATACCGAGCTCAATCGGCTGTTTCCAGATATTCCAGTTTGCCTTTATCGCGTCGATGGGCATGCCGCATTGGTCAATAATTACCTCATCAAGAAAAGTAAGTTGTTGGAGCAACTCGATCAATTGAAAGGTGGAGAAGTTGTTTTTTTCAAGCAAATTAATGAAGGTAATTTGAGCTGGCCAAGCCTGCTTAATTTACCCCGTGATTCCAATTTTGGTCAGAAAATCATCCTTCAAACTTATTTACCCACAGGCGTCTTAATTGACAACGCTATCAATGTGGTACAGCCTTTTGTCCCTAATTACACTCAAAAAGAGTACCTCAAGGCTTTGTTGCAAGTTCAAGACGAGCTTTTGCAATACGGCATTACCGGCGTACATGAAGCAGGTATCGATTTTGAGCACATCGCTTGGTTCAAGCAACTTATTTCAAAAGGCAAACTCAAGCTAAATGTCTATGCCATGCTCATGAATACGCCTTTAAACCGCAATTTTGTGCGGCAAAATGGGCGCTATCGTTACAAAAACTTGAGCATCCGTAGTTTCAAATGTTTCGCCGATGGAGCCTTGGGTTCTAGAGGCGCTTTGTTGAAAGCACCTTATCACGACCATCCAGAAGGCCGAGGTTTGTTACTAACTGATATTGCCCGTATGCAAAACCTTGCTCAGTTTTGTGTCCGCAATGGCTATCAAATGAATACCCACAGCATCGGTGATTCAGCTAATGCCTTGGTGCTTTCCATTTATGAGCAAGTTTTTAAACAAAAGCCAGATCACCGTTTCCGCATCGAGCACGCTCAAGTTGTGGATCCTCAAGATTTTCAAAAGTTTGCCAATTTTGCTGTTTTTCCGTCCGTACAGCCAACCCATGCAGTTTCCGATGCCGACTGGGCTGAAGACCGTCTTGGCAAGGCCAGAATGAAAGGAGCTTATGCCTATAAAACCTTGCTCAATCAGTTTGGCATGATTGCTTTGGGTACCGATTTCCCAGTGGAGCAAACCGATCCGTTTGCCACTATTCAAGCCGCGTACAATAGTCCGTTTGGGCAAGCACTTACTTTAGATGAAATTATTCGAGGCATGACCATCTATGCTGCTTTCGCCTCGTTTCAAGAAAAGAACCTCGGCACCTTAGAAAAAGGCAAAGACGCCACCTTAGCAATTTTTGAATACCCAGTCAATGGCGTGGCGGGTCAAGTTCAAAACTATGCGTGGCGTACTTTTATCAAAGGTAAATGTGTTTTCAAGTTAGAAGCATTGTAAAAACAGGCTGTTAAAAGCACCTTGTATAAACTCCTCGAATCATGAAAAATATCCTATTCGTATTTATTTTAATTTCCGTAGGTTTAACTGGTTGGTCTCAAAACAGTAACAAAGACTTTAATTCTTTGGATCAATTGATTTCTTTGGATCAAATGATAGACAACTGGCACATAGCTGCAGCTCAAGCCAAATTTGAAGCTTACTTTTCAGCTACGAGTGTAAATTTTGTTTTCTTAGGAACGGCACCGGGTGAACGCTGGACAAAGCCCGAATTCATGGCCTTTTGCAAACCATATTTCGACAAAGGCAAAGCTTGGGATTTCAGGCCGAGCAACCGAAATTGGCAGTTTGCAGCCGATGGCAAGGTGGCTTATTTTGACGAAGATCTTCAAACATGGATGGAAGGTTGCAGAGGAAGTGGCATCTGTGTTTTAGAAAATGGACAATGGAAAATCGCCTATTATAACCTGACGGTTTTGATTGAAAACGATAAAATCAAAAAGTTCATCAAATTACGCAAGCACTAATGTTTGTAGCCGACAACCGCGTGTCCAGCGCAAAGCAATACTTTTTTGAAGCGCTAGCCGATTTGTTTTCAACTAGTGAATGTAAATCGATGTGGTCCAATGTGCTGTCCACTTATTTTGGCTGGACGCCTAGCGATATCCTCTTGAAGCGCGACGAGCGTTTTTCGGAGTCAGACCTACTGCGCATTCGTTCTGTGGTGAAGCGCTTGCAAGCCAACGAACCTTTTCAGTATATCATGGGTGAGGTTTATTTTGCTGATTTAAACCTTAAAATTGACCAAAGGGCACTAGTGCCACGGCCTGAAACCGAAGAATTAATTGCTTTGATTCTAGAGTTAGGCTTGCCATTTGGATCTATTCTCGACCTCTGCACAGGTTCTGGCTGCATTGCCTTAGCCCTACAAAATAAGTTCCCAAATGCCCAGGTTTTAGGTGTTGACCTCTCCCCAGAAGCAATTGCACTTGCTCGAGAAAACGCGCTTCATACCAAACTTGATGTTACCTTCGTCATTGATGACGTGCTCAATTGGCAAGTAGCTCAAACTTGTGATTTGCTTGTTTCGAACCCTCCTTATATTCCTGAGCAAGAAGCTCATTTGATGGCAGCAAACGTCTTAGATTTTGAACCGCACATGGCGTTGTTCGTTCCGGACGACGATCCTTTGTTGTTTTATAAGCGCATTGTCGCAATTGCGCATACAAGCTTGCGTTCTAAAGGCTACCTTGCTTTGGAAATTCATGAAGATTTAGCTGCACAAACCTTGGCGCTCTTGCAAACTGACGCATTTGAAAATCCAAGAATTTATAGAGATTTACAGGGTAAGGAGCGCATGATTTTAGCTCAAAAAGCGTAACTTTAACTTATGGATAACCAAGCAATACAAGCCAAAATGGCTCAGTTGAGTGCCTCGTTACACGCGCACAACCACGCTTATTACGTACTCAATCAGCCGCTTATATCCGATTACGAGTTTGATATCCTCCTCAAAGAGTTAGAAACACTTGAAAGCCAATATCCAGCTTTTACTGATCCCAATAGCCCCACCAAAAGGGTAGGAGGCGACCTCACCAAGAAATTCGAGACTAAAAAGCACCGTTTTCCGATGCTTTCGCTTTCTAATAGTTATTCCGAGCAGGACATCATCGATTGGGCTGAACGCTGCCAAAAAGCCTTGCAAGAAGCCTCGGAGTTTGTTTGCGAGCTCAAATACGACGGCGTTGCTATTGGCATACAGTATCAGAATGGCCAAATGTCACTCGCGCTTACACGAGGCGATGGCGAACAAGGAGAAGATGTTACTACCAATGTGCGCACCATTCGTTCAGTTCCGCTCAACCTTCACGGCTCGTTCCCTTTAGATTTCGAAATCAGGGGTGAAATCTTCATGCCGCAACACAATTTTGATTTGCTCAATCAACAGCGCGAAGCGCAAGGCGAGTCTTTGTTTGCCAACCCGCGCAACACCGCCGCTGGCACCCTCAAATTGCTCGACTCCAAAGAAGTCGCCAAGCGCGGTTTGGACTGCTATCTATATGGTGTTCACGGCCTAAACAACCAGGTTTCAGGTCATTTTGAAGCCGTGCAAGAAGCCAAATCTTGGGGTTTTAAAGTGCCCGACCCAGCGCAGCGCATGATTGAAAAAACAAATTCCATCGATGGCATCATGGATTTCATCCATTACTGGGATACCCAACGTGCACACCTTCCTTTTGATATCGATGGCGTAGTACTCAAGGTCAACTCCTATGCACAACAAACAGAGCTTGGTCTCACGGCTAAATCACCTCGTTGGGCCATTGCTTACAAATTCAAAACACAGCAGGTTGAAACCCTCCTCGAGGCTGTCCATTATCAAGTTGGTCGCACGGGTGCCATTACACCAGTTGCTTATCTAATGCCCGTTCAACTCGGTGGCACCACCGTGAAGCGCGCTTCTTTACACAACGCCGACCAAATCCAAAAGCTCGACCTCTGTGCGGGCGACACCGTTCAGGTCGAAAAGGGTGGTGAAATCATTCCTAAAATTGTAGGGGTTAATCTGAATTTGCGGAGGTCTGAAAACCGTATTGTCTTCATTGATCATTGCCCTGAGTGTGGTAGCGTATTGGAGCGTCAAGAAGGTGAGGCTCAGCATTATTGCCCTAATGAACTCGGCTGCAGGCCGCAGGTTACGGGTAAAATCCTTCATTTCATCAGCCGCAAAGCACTCAATATCGATGGTTTAGGTGAAGAAACAGTTGAAATGATGTACGCTAAAGGATTAATTAAGAATTCATTAGATTTGTATTCTCTTACCTTTGATCAGTTGCTAAGTATGGAAAGAATGGCAGAAAAATCTGCCAATAATCTTTTGCAATCAATAGCGGCGTCCAAGAACATTCCTTTTGAACGCGTACTTTTTGGCTTGGGTATCCGCTTTGTTGGAGAAACCGTTGCTAAAAAACTAGCACAGGCCTTTGGTACCATGGAGGCCCTACAAGCAGCAACCTTAGAAGAGCTCTTACTTGTCGATGAAATTGGCGATAAAATCGCGCAATCACTACTTGCTTATTTTTCAAATCCTAGCCAACAAGATTACATCACTGGTTTAAAAGCAGTAGGTTTGCAAATGGAAGCCGCACAAAAAACCTTAACTTCGAACTTGTTAGAAGGCAAGATCTGCGTCATTTCAGGTACTTTTGAGGCCTTTAGTCGGGACGAACTCAAAGAACTCATTGAACTGAATGGTGGCAAATTAGGTTCTTCGGTGTCGGCCAAAACACATTTTTTAATAGCCGGAGCTAATATGGGGCCTGCAAAATTGCAAAAGGCAACAGACTTAGGCGTAACTTTGTTGTCAGAAAATGACTTCATTAAAATGATTTCTCAGTGAGTAAAACAAGTATTTGGGAACAAACAAAAAGCATCGTTGTCGTCTGGTCTTATCAAGACGAGCAACAAATGCGCGCTTTTGTAAAGGCCATTGATCATTTTCTGCAGCAGAAAAAATTTGCTCAAACCCTCATTATTGTCAATGTTCCTAAAGACATCGATAAAAAATATCTGCCACCTCACTTTCTCATCTACTACAATTCACCTGCCGATTACTCTATGTTCGGCAAGTTAAAAGACATTCAATTAGAAGCAGAGCTTCACAAAAACTACGACCTCCTCATCTGGAATGGTAGTTTAGAAGTCAAGATTTACGGAGCGCTGCAAGCCACCAAAATCAACAAACGCTTATTGATCAATGCGGAAGGTAAAAACTTTGATTTACAAATTGATACCGCACAATCCGACGCGCACGCACAACTTCAATACATTCAACAAACTTTAGAGAGAATAGCACAATGAAAACATTTAAAGGCTCAGGTGTTGCACTCGTCACACCATTTCAAACCGATGGCAGCATCGATACACAAGCCCTCAAGCAACTTGTACAACTTCAAATTACTGGCGGAACTGATTTTTTAGTTGTTCAAGGCACAACTGGCGAGTCGCCGACGCTTTCTCAGGACGAAAAGCGCTTGGTTTTGGACACCGTTCTTGAAGTGAATAATGGTCAGTTACCTGTTGTTTACGGCATAGGTGGCAACAATACCGCTGGGCTCGCCACTTTGTTTCAAAACTTACCAAGTGGTGTAGATGGTATTTTATCGGTTTCTCCCTACTACAACAAGCCTATTCAAAAAGGAATTGTGGCTCATTTCAAGCAAGTGGCTTCCTTTACAGATCTTCCTATTATTCTCTACAATGTTCCGGGGCGCACAGGCTCTAACATGAGTGTAGAAACCACCCTTGAACTCGCTGAACTCCCAAATGTAGTTGCTGTCAAAGAAGCATCTGGTAATATGGAGCAAATTATGGATATCATCCGACAAAGAAAACCAGGATTTGGGGTGCTTTCTGGCGATGACAACCTTACCATGCCGCTTATTGCTGCAGGTGCTGATGGCGTTATTTCAGTTGTTGCCAATGCTTTTCCTGAGCGCTTTTCACAAATGGTGCACGCCAGCATGGCTAGCGACCTCCCCCTTGCCAAAGCCGCGCATTACGACCTCTTTAATGTTACAAAAATGTTCTTCGAAGAAGGTAATCCGGGTGGGGTCAAAGTTGCGCTAGCTGCTCGTGGCCTGATGCAAGAAACCATGCGTATGCCGCTTTACCCTGTGTCTGAGGGCTTGCGCAGCCGCATCCAAGCCGAAACAACACGCTTGCTTGCCTCTTTGTAATACGAATGAAGCTTTTCTTTCATTGGCTGGTCTGCTGAGAAAATGTGCTCATCCCTGAGCCTTGATTTCAGTTGTATAAAAAATTAAATTCGCATAATAAATTGGGCATATGAAATCTATTCTACTTTCGGTTGCAGGTCTTCTAATTGGAGTCATTACAAATGGCGTTATTGTCCAAATAGGCTCTCAAATTGTAAAAGCCCCAAAAGGATTAGACTTATCAACAGAACAAGGATTGGCTAAAGCAATGCCTCTAATGGGCGCTGAACATTTTGTTTTCCCTTTCCTTGCACATGCCATTGGCACCTTAGTGGGAGCCTATTTTGTAAGTAGAATGAAAGTGAATCGGGCGCTTCTTAACGCAATGGCTATCGGGTTTGCTTTTTTGGCAGGCGGCGTGATGATGGTCCTGACCTTACCCGGAACACCGTGGTGGTTTGTTGCAACAGATTTAGTTTTGGCCTATTTGCCAATGGCTTATTTGGGCTACAAACTCGGGCAGCGTTAGTTACTCAATCGGGCCCTGCTGAAAAATAAGGCGTCCGGGGCGCGTGTACGGGATAAAATACTTGAAGTCGAGGCCGAAACCCGATGCATTGACATTTCCGAAGGCGGTTTGCCTAATGTTCACATACTGGTATTTAGATAAGAGCACAAACGCTGGTTGCAATTGTACAAAAGCGGTACCGCCAAGGTAAAACACACCTGCTTTTTTGTTGCGGTATTCAAAACCTATGCTGGTGCGCACATCAAAACCTAATTTTTTATTATTGTCAACGAGGCCAACTTGCCTGAATTCGTGTTTGTCTGAGGGGTTGACATACGTAGCTACGCTTGAAGGTTTGTAGAGTATAGCACCGCCTAGCGCTGCGTTGGCATAGAAGGCGCGGCTGAGTTGGATGCCGATATTGCCTTGAATTGGAATTTCGAATTGAACAAAACGCAGGCGTTGGTCTACGCTGAGCGCGCTGTCCGTGCGGGTGCTTTGTATCGAGAATGTTCTTTGGTTGTAGTAGAGCCCTGTTTCAAGCGAAATAAGATCGGTGAGGCCGTAGCGTAAAACGCCACCAAAAGTATAGCCATCTGTTGGCGTTAGCGTTGTTTGAAGTATGCTGTCGGCAAATTTTTGAGCCCCAGATTGCATTTGTTGCATCGGAACAATATGCCGATACTGAAATCCAAAGTAATTGGGCTTGCCTAATTGGTTAAAAGCTTGAGCCCAAACTAGTGCAGGAAAAAAAAGCAAGACGACAAACAAAAAGCGCATAGACAAAGAAACGAAAAATTGACTGAAACGAGTAGTTTATTCGCTTATCCAGGTGCAGTTGTATTCTAAGGGTCGGCGGTGCTGGTTTGTAGGCCATTCAATATTTGGGTATCCGATATAAAATAAGCCAAGGCATTTGTCTTTTTCGTCTAAACCAAGAAATTTGTTCATAGCCGAACTATAAATGAGTTTAGGAGTAGCCCAAAAGCCACCTAGGCCATAAGCAGTGCAGCTCAGGTGGAGGTTCTGAATGGCACAAGCTACCGCTTCGATTTCTTCGATTTCTGGAATTTTCTCACTTTCTTGACGCTTCATGCAAACGGCTACAACCGCTGAAGCGAGTAGTGGACGGCGCAGCATTTTGGCTAGTTTGGCGTCGTCTTGTTGCCCTTCAGGTGTCAGTTGGAGGTAGGTTTCACCCAAAAAAGTACTGAGTTTTTGACGCCCATCATCCATAAAAACCTGAAAACGCCAAGGTTGGGTATTGCCATGCGTAGGCGCCCACTGCGCGTTATTGAGCAGTAATTCAATTTGCTCTTTATGGACCTTCCTGTCCGAAAATTGCTCGGGGTAGATGGTGCGTCGGGAGCGAATGAGCTCATTGATTTCTGAAAGGTTGAAGCGCATAAGAAGTGTTTAGTTGCAAAATTAGAATTTACTACCTTAGGAGCATGAAACATTGGTGGCATATTTTACTTTTTTTAGGTCTAAATTCTTATTTAGCTGCTCAAACCCAACCGGCAGGCTTTTCAAAGAAAATTTCAGGTGAAGACCTCAGTTATTTTTCGCCTTTTCGGGAGTTTGCTGATCTCGCTTTATTAACGCGCTGTAATGGTGTTTCTCCAATTGAGTGGGAGGCAAGCACACCAAAAATAGAAGCTGGTGTGGCTAAGTATCAGTTTTTAATCGGTTTTTCAAATGGAACCAGCGGGGGCGACCGTCTTTTTGATGTCTATCTCAATGGCAGCTTACTTTTTACTTTGAAGACGGAGAAGAAATGGGTGGAGCAAGCTACTTTTCAAAAGGCCTCAAATTTTGCACCTGGAGCAAATTACCGTTTCGCACTTCTTGAAAAAGACATCAATAAAGATATATTTGGATACCTCGAACTAGAATTGCCCTCAGCCAGCATTGGTAAGTCAAATTTTAAAGTTGTGGGACGGGATATGCAAAGCCGCGATTGGCTGATGGTTTTTCAGTACAAAGCAGAAACAAAAGTCAAAGTGCAAGCAAGTGCGCTTGTGCTTCGAGCCGATCAAAAGCGTCCGATAAACGTGCAGTGTCTTATCCAAGAAGGAATAGACAGTATATCATTTGTATCTGCTTTCGTTTCGTTTCATCATCAATTTGAACCCGGGTATCATTACCTGACGCTGCCAGCGTATCCGGCGGGGTTTGTTGGTTCCGATACCTTACGTTTTCGGACGTATGCGAGTGGTAAGATCAGCATTGATTCGCTAATTGTTCTCGACGTCAAACCGATCAAAGACCTGGCCTTTCATCTCATACACCACTCGCACAACGATATCGGTTATTCGCATCTACAGACAGATGTGGCTAAAATTCAGACTGAAAATATCCGGTCTGCACTGCGCTGGATTGCAAAAGGAGGTATTGGCGCTGTTCAGCCAATATGGCACATTGAATCTTTATGGGCGGTGGAGAATTTCTTAAAAGAAGCGAGCGGAGCCGAAGAAGCACAGTTTGTGGCTGCCGTCAAAAGCGGGAATATAGTGCTTTCTGCCAACTACGCCAATTGCCTTACCGGCCTCATGCGCCCCGACGAATTTCTTTGGCTCACCGAATACGCACGGCACTTAGAGCAGCGATACGGTTTTGATATTTCCAACGCCATGGTGACCGACATTCCGGGGCAAACTTATGCCGCTTTTGAGGCATATGCACAACAGCAAATTCCTTATTTATCCTTGGGACCCAATTACGTTGCCAACCATGCCGATCATGGCGATAGAGTAGGTGGCGTCATTCACGAAACTGGCGACCAACCTTTTATGTGGCAGTCCAAAACCGATAGCGCCCAACAACTTTTCGTCTGGACCGCAGGCAAAGGCTATTCGTATTTTCACAATATTCCCGTAGGCCAGCAATTTTTTGAATGGGAAAAGCGCCTCTCTGCCTATACCCAAGAGTTGGCTGCGTATCCCTACGATGTGGTGCAGCTGCGCTATACCAAAAACGCCGACAACGGCCCAGTAGACACCACCCTTTGTGAGTTCGTTGCAGCCTGGAATTTGAAATACAGTTCACCTCAGTTGGTGCTTTCCAATGTAGATACTTTATTTGCAGATTTTTTAAAGCAATACAAAGAGGATTTACCGGTTCAAACAGGAGAAATCAGTCCGTATTGGGAAGACGGCGCGTACTCCACAGCTGCCGAAGAGATTCAGATGCGCCGTTTGGTTAAAGAAGTCATTGATTTTGAAGGGCAGTTGAACGAAATTGAAATAAACGAGCAGCAAGCAGCTTTGCGAGAAATCCACCGCAACCTCATTTTGTTCCACGAACACACGTGGGGCGCGTGGTGCAGCATTTCAGCTCCCGACGTATTTTTCACAACTGAACAATGGCGCATCAAAAAATCTTTTCTGGATTCTGCACAATTGCAATTTTCGCGCATTGGAAAGCAAGCCCAATTTAAAGGGTACTGCAATAATAGCGCAGTAAGTAACTTTAGTATTCTTTGGGATGAGGCCTATTCGGGAATCAGATCACTTAAATGGGATGGAATTGAATTGCTTCAGCAAGACACACCAGGGCTCGGTGCATGTGTTTATAGTTTGGGTATTTCTCCTCAGGTCAACGAAGTATTGTTGCCAAAGCAAAATGAGCTTAAAACAGCCACCCAAACCATTGTGCATCCCAACTTGAATATCACCGTTCAATTTCAGCCGGCGGCCCATCCGAATGAATTTGTCTTGCGTTTTCAGATCGACAAAAAAGCCATCCGCGACAAAGAAGCCCTGCACATTTGCTTGCCTTTTGAACTAGACAACCCTTCCTTGACCTACGGCGAAAAAACGCAACTCAACTACCCTGCAGACCAATTAGTGGGCTCCAATAAAGAGTTTATTTGCGTTGCAGATCACCTGATCCTCGAAGACAAAAATCTCAAAATAACTGTCTTTACACCTGACTGCAACCTCATTGAACTCGGCGCGCCGATAGACGAACAACAGCAACGCGGCGCAAAGGTCTGGAAGCGCGAAAACCAAAGCTTAAGCCCGCTCTATCTGTATGTTTTCAATAATTATTGGCACACGAATTATAAGGCTGATCAGGGTGGTGTGTTTGAGGTAAATGTATTGGTGAGGGTGGAGCCTAAATCTTAAAAGTTCAGACAGGGAAAAACGTTCAAAAAGTAAAAAAAAATACTTACTCTCGAATAAGTCCCTCTAATTTGGTAATTCGGTTATAGTTAGGCGACCCAATAGGGCAATTGAGCAAAGCTTCGTTTAATTTTTGTTGAGCACGTTTGAATTCCTTATCTTCTATCCAAAATTCAGCTTCCAAAAGGAGTTTTTCAAGCGAATTCATTTGGTCAATTTGTTGAAAATCAATTATTTTAAGTTTTGTGGACTGAATAGATCGATAAAGAGAAAGCGTATCTTGGAAATCATAGGCGTCTAAGTAGCTTAACAAAGTTAAAGCTGAATTTGCCTCTTGATTGAGTGCTAAATTGATTGCTTGTCTGAGTGTATCTTCAATTCCTTTTTTTGTTAGATTTTCGCCGTTTGAAAACTCAAATGAATAACTTTTATATTGATCTGGCTGACTAACGGGAAAATAAAAATGTGTTTCTTTTATTTTTTGTCCGTCCTTATAAAACGTGATGGCATCTAGGTTTCTTCGGTTTTGATTGTCAGCAATTTGTAGTTCGAAATATTTTTTTTCGTTTATAAATCCTTCAACAGATTCAAATTGTAAACTGCCCTCCAATTTTATAACTTCTTTATAGTTATCTGTTGTTGAAAAGCTGATGTTTATATCTTGATGATTTCTAATGAGATACCAGTCATATTTAGCGACATTGGAAAGATAGAATTTAAAGTAACTATGATTGAACAGCGTTAAGGTTCCATGTGCGTCTGCTCCATGGGTATTGATAATATAATCAATTGGAGAAATGCCAACTGGTGTCAAGGATGGAAACAAAGTTGTGAATTCTTTGACGATATTTTGTTGTCCACTTAAGGAACTATTATCTCTGAGTTGCTTAAAATAAGGTCTAATTATATAAAGCTTAATTTGGTCTTTAAATTCAGTTTGGTTGAAATCTATTTGTACCCAAGGATAGGCATCAAGGGCTCTCATTTCTTTCCATTTTAAAGATAGCATTGGCCTAACATCTCCGGTGGTTCTAAAGGCATGAATAATATGGGTATTTAATAGTTTATTTGCGCTATCAATAAAATTTTGTCTTTCAGCAAGGACTCCATCCATTGTCTTTATCCTGGAATCGAGTTGATTTAAAAAGAATTGAATAGATCTTACTGATTGCAAGGTGTTTCCATCGAAATAACCAGGTTTAAAATAGTAATTGTAAACAGTTTCCCAAGTGTCTTGCCTTAAGGTTGTTGTTTGAACTTTAGCTATTTTATTTACAAATTTAAAAACTTGTCGCTGCTCTTTTTTTGGAATAAATGATTGGATAGAATCTGTAATTGACTGACTAAATGAATTGTTGTTTATTGCTGTTCCTACTAGGGTCAAGAGAAAAATGAAGGAACGTAAGGTTAAATACAGATTTTTCATTTTATGTTTTACTTTAATCCTTGAAAAAAGTACGTTTGTGCATCAAAGAGCTAAGTCTATTTTCCTAAGCCAGCCTTTAATGACTTGACCGTATGAATTAACTAAGGATACGAATGCAAACGCACCATTAATTTCATAAACATATACGTTTTGGTTCTTTAAAACAAACATGCGTTGTTGGCTATTCAAATTGTTTTCAGCATAAAAATATGCTTTAGTAGCGCTTACTTTTGCAATTTTTTGAGATTTGATTTTTTGAAAATGTAGTTCGTAAGTGCCGTAGTCATTTTCAAATGATATCATTGGTGAGGGCTTTAAAGTCATGAAGTAATTACGACCGTCTTCGAGAATCATGTCTCCATCAATATCAAAGTTAAAAAGGCGTTTTCTTAAAGATTGGAGCTTGAAGGAATTTATGCCAACAGGGATGGTGTCTATATAAATGAATAGGCTTCCAACGCTCAAATTAATGGCATAATAATCTACGTTTTTTTGAATGGATAATATACCTGAATTGAGAAGAGTTGTCGTTTTTAAGTCAAAATAGTTACTTAAATCTGGTATTTGATTTGGATCACTGACACCTTCGCTATTTGCAAAACTCATCATTTCTCCGGCAGTCGGACGCTCACACCATAATTTGCGTTTGGTATCGTATTCATAGGTAGAGCCACTTGGAGCAAAGAATCCTTGGATATTGCTTAACTGGTAATAATCCGTCTTTATTGAAGCCGAAGGTGCTTTCAATTCAATTTCTTTTTTCTGGTGCTCAATAGGCTTTTGTTTTTGTTTGGATGTATTGACGCAGCCAATCAAAACCAAACTAAACAAAGTAAAAAAAGCACCCCAAATCAAATTCGATCTGCGCATCGCCAACCAGTTTTAATTAGGGAATTCAGAGTAATTCACCAATGTATTTGCAAGAATGGTTAGGGGAGTACTCAGTACCAAACAAAGCAAAACATACACTGTTGCATGAGTTAAAGCCAAAACGAGGTTGTTTTTCCCTAACTCTGCCTTTTCATTTTCAGGGGTAGCCATATTGATGACTAGAAAACTGAATCTGAAGAGTACATAGGAAAATACAAAAGCTATCAATGCAAATAACAACCAAAATGCGACGCCATAAAGCAATTGACCTTCTTTTGCATAGTAAAAGAACGAACTTACGGCAATTTCGGAAAAGTCTTGAAGATTGATTCCAAAACCAATTAAAGCACCTACGAGTAAGGCTCCTGTAGCTTGATTCATGGGGTTTGTAAAGCCTTTTAAAAAGATACTCAGGATTTTTATGGCGAGTACAAAATAAAAGATAGTGACAATTGCTGCGATACTTACATTTAGTGATTCCATAGATTTGATAGTTTAATTATTAGTTACGTGCCATCCTCGCCAAATACGCCACATCCGCATATTTCCTAATTGAAAAGAATGATCAAAATTAGTTGTTTCCCATGGGTGGAATATTACGCCATTGTTTCTTATTGCTCGACTAGGTATAACTGGCCTGTAATCAGCAACGCCTAACATGGCATGCAGACCACCGTCGGTATCTCCACAAATTAATGCAGCATTTACACCATGAGACTTCAGCAAGGCATAGCAAATCAAAGATTTGGTGTCGCAATCTCCGGTTTGTTGAAAGATATATTCAGTAGGTGTATAGACCGCATAAGGTAGAACATGTCCGCAACAGCCATCAGGTGCACATCGTTGGCCAGCGTCGCAACCACTATTTTTGACATATGTGTAGGGCGGTGTTTGAATGGCACTTACAACAAAATTGAGTCGGTCAATACCTTGTAAGTGCCTGCGATCCATTTCTTTTGTAAATGCTTCACTTAAAATTTGTAATGGACCACGGCTAATGTCTATGAAATCTTGATACAGCGCTGATTGGTTAAATGGAAAGCTATTGTAATTACTTCTGAACCTTTCTGCTTTATCAAATTCATCCTCTGGAATACTAAATTTGAGTTCACAGCGCCGACCATTGTAATCACGCCAGATCCAATGAAAGTGTTCTAGTTGAGTCTTTGAACTGTCTTCTTTTCTGTTTAAGGTATCGAATTTGTTTTGATCGTCGTCACTGATAAAAGTGGAGTCAACTTCAATGAGTGTGGTGTCAAACTTGTCATACCATTGCGCAATTTCAGAATGTCTAAAAGTTTCATTATTGATAAAAGGTATAACAAAGAGGATGAGAACAAACAATGTTATCCAAAATGCTAAATTCAATATCCTAAAAAGTGCTGCCTTGTTTTTCATTTAATGCCAAGTACTTTATCGTAATCGAAAGTGGTTTCAATTTTTCTTTTTGTCTTTTGGATATCGCGACTCGATAACAAAAACATTAAATAGGATTTGCCAATTGCTTCGATAGAAGCTTCTTTTAGTAATGCGCCACCTGCTACTTCTTCACTGCGTTTTACAATTAAAAACGGGATGAGATAAAGAAGTGCAAAAAGCAGGTCAATCACAATTTTTGTATTCCCAAGGCCCGAGAAAAGAACGTCAAAAGTCATTAATATAGATTGACAATTCACAAATTTGAAGTCCTCACCTTTTGCTGGCGTTAGCATCTGCAGGGTCCAAACTGCCTCCATTTTTTGTTCAAGAAATAAGGGTTTTTCCTGCTTTTTGAAGGCCTCAGCTAGCTCGACGATTTCTGTGCTGTTTTTGATCTCAAAAAAGGTATTGTTCAGTGTAGTGCGATACATCCAAATTTGAATAGCGCTTGCGACCAGAAAGGAGATGGTGAGGATGATAGATACAAATAAAGTCGAAATGATCAATTGAGAGAAATGAAAAGGTGTTGGTTCAGCAATGATGGCGCTCTCGCGCATTGTCATGCGGTAATTTGTTACCATTTCTAAGGCTTCTTCATCTGAAATGCTGCTTAAATCGTGGCCTTTATATTGTTCATAAAGGTTATCCATATTGGAAAGTTGGCTTTTGATGTCCTTGAAGCGTGTTTGCAAAGACAAAAAAAGTAAAAGCTGTAACAACAAAAAGAAAATGAAGCCAAGTAAAACAGCACATCCGACAGCAATTGCCCAATTATTGAATATGACTAAACCATAGATCAATCCTGAAGCAGCGCCCAAAATAGATAAAACAAGGAGCATTAGCGCAAGTAAATTGTATATGTTTACTTGCCTTTTGGCGACTTCTTCTGGTAGCTGGTGCAACAAGTTCTTGCGCATTCCAAAAAGGTGTAGTCCGAGCATCATGGGCATAAAATATCAATTGTCCATTCCGTCATGTCAAATTCTTGGCTTGGAATTACGCGTATTAATAACTCTGTTGGTTTATCTTTTTGATAAACATAATTATAAGATAACTGCCCCGATCCTTGCGCATAACCCAATGGAATCAGGTAGTCTAAATTATATTTTTTTCCGTCTAAAACTAGTTTGTCAAATTGTTTGTCAGCTGTGACGTCTACAAGTTTTCCATCATAAATAAGCTCAACTCTATCTGGAATTTGAAACATATCATACTTGAGTACTACTGTTCCGCTCTGCTTACCTAAATCAAAGGTGTAGGTTTTAGGTTCATTTGTTCCCTTTGGTTCTTTGATTTTTTGACAAGGTCTGATTTCTTGCTTCGTTTTTTCAATTTTTTCCTTCAGTTTCTGTCTTTCCTCTTCTTTCTTTGTGAGCTCCCTTTCAGTTTGCCATTTGTCATAGTAACAGCGTAAATGAGCTCCAAATTGGGTACATTGGCTAATTAGCCAGAGCAACAGCAGTGCCAAAAGCAGGTACAACAACCAGCGCAGGCATCCAGAAGGCGCTGAGCACCCAGCAGGCCTACAACCATTGATTTTTGGTAAACAACCATTCATTTGAAAAGAGGCACATCCTTTGTTGTCAAACCAATTATTGTCGTTCCATTGATTTTTTCTAAACTTATTTTCTTCGCCTTCTTCTTCTTTTGGCAGCGTAAGATCTTGGTATTTGTTTTTTACGGCCTGAGTGTAAATTGTCCCTTTAATTGTCCCAAAAGTTTTCTGATCGGTTGTTTGTACACCAATAAGTTCAATATCAGCTAATTTTGCTCCCTTTAATGAAAAAATTGCGTCGTGCTGAAGTGGTAAATATGGGGATTTCTGTATTTCGATGTTGGTGAGTTCTTCGAAATTCAATTTACCTGTTGAGTCTAAATATTCTTTTTCGCTTATTTCTGTTGCAATGGTGATGATTCCGCGGTAAATATCGATTTGGTGTTCAGAGCCACTTGGCAATTCAGAGGCTGCCGTTAACAGTTGTTTTTGTTGGGTGGTAAAAGTCCCTTCAAAAGCACCCTTGACAATATATTTAATTGCTGCTTCTGACATTACTTTTTTGTTTTTTGACACGAATAGTCACTTTCATGTTTTGATTATACTCTCGAATTCCTTTTGCAACCAACATTTTATCTAATGCTAATGGTTGCGCATATTTATCGGTTCTGCGTATAACGGTTAACTTTTCTTTTGAAATACCTTTTGATTCTAAAATGGCTTGAATTCTTTGCGCGCGTTTCAAATCTATGTTTGCATTTTCAATACTCGGAATATCTCGATGGCCTTCCAAGATGAAAACTTTATCGTCATAGGTTTTTATCACTTTCACTAACCTATCTAAAGTCCCGTTTACACCAGTAGAGTTTAGATGCAAATCTGTGGAATTTCGATAAAAATATATTTTAGAAACATTAGCCAAGGCATTTTTTAAATTTTGATTGTATTGCTCATTGGTCTTTTTGAGCTCTTTTTCTTTTTCAAGTAATTCCTTTTTCTTGAGCGCAGATTCTACGCAAGCTTTATCGTCATTAGAAATTTCATTGCACTTTCGCAAGAAAGCGAGTAGGAGCAAGAGCAGTAATAGCAACCAAAAAATTCTCCAAAAATTAGCCAAACAGCCTTGATAGAAAGTTCCGCAACCATTTACTCCGCTGTTTAAACAGCCATTATTGGTCCGATACCATTGTTCGTTCTCGCTGTAACCTGTATTGTCAAATGGATCAGGTTTGAGTTTTTTGAGTTGAGGCGCTGCGTATGTTTTACCGTAAGCCAAAGACTCAATTTCTCCATATGTTTGCCCTTCAATTTCTGTAGTCCTGATAATTTTAGGATCGATTAGGATCAGCTGCGTAAATGAAAATGTTTGACTACCGGTGAACGGTCCGTTTGCATTGGCGTTGACTGAAATATTAGGTACGTCTGAGAGTACAAAACTTTTCAGCTTTCTGTAATTTTCCGGGCTATACTCGCTACTAAATCCCTCGACGTTAAAAGTGCCTTGGTACACCTGAACCGTATGAAGATTGTTTATAGGTGGGTTATCTGCATTGCCTAGCGGACCACCTTGTTTAGTTTTGAATAGTCCCTTGAAATGACCATATACAATATAAGGACCTGTTGTCATCAAACCACTTTTTAATCATTCACAACATTAGTCGTTCGTGATAAACTTATTTGGATCCTTTTCTATTTCTTCTTTTTCTTTTGCGGCATACAAACTCATGGCATGCTGGGCATTTTCTTTTTCAAGGTCGTTTTGATGCTTGGCTACTTCTGCGATACGCATAGCATTGTAATTCTCGCGATAACGATGCATATTGTTGTTTTCGTCAGTAATTTCGCGCAGGGAAATACCTTGTTTGGCTTCAAGTATTTGAGCTACATTTTCTTGCATCCAGTCATAAGATGACTTAACAAGCATCATCTTGAAAAGAATTGGTGCGACCTCTATAATGACAAACATCAATCTGACCAACCAGGTTGGAACGGAAGAACCTGGGATGTGCTCAAGTGCAAGAACACGGTCTAGCAATCCGTGGGAGGAATTGTTTACCTCACTGAGTTTTGAGATTTTATCTTTTTTCTCCTTGTTGTAGCGATCGAGTTCAATATCAATGATTTTAATTTTTTGTTGTTGCTCAGTTATTCTTGTAAGAACTGCGTTTGCCATATTTTCAAATTTTCGACATTGAGGTCCGCAACCACCATTTTCACTTTCAGCTTCTTTGGCAGCTTTTTTCTGATAGGTCTCTCTTTCTTCTTCTAGTTTAGCGATTTTAGCTTCAGCCGTTAGCTTGTCGGGATTCAACTTGTTGAAATCTGGTGATTTGGTATAAATCTTTTCAATTTTCTTGATTTCAGCCTTCTGTTCCTCTTGGTCAATTTTATAAAATTGTTTGTCGATTTCTTTTTGAAAGATGTAAACCTCTAGAGGAGCTGAAATCGTAAAGCCTAATAAGGTAGCCATTACAATGCGAATTACTCCGCCAGGCCATATTTCTCTCCAGCCAATGTCTTCTTTTCCGTCACCTTTTCCGGTTCCTGAAATGATAAAACGGTCGAGGTTGAAGATAATAAGCCCCCAAACCAAACCAATACCCAGTGAAATGTAAATGGAATTGAAAATATACCAAATTGCAAAGCTCATGGATACAAATGCCAAAAAGCCTGTAGCCAATACAATTCCACCAATACCTGCGTATTTGACATGGTCATAATAAGGTGTGTAACTTAGGATTTGCTTGTCTACACCTGCACAACGCCATAAGAATTGGGTGAGATATTTTCGAAATCCAGTGTATTCTGTTCGCTTGTAATCTACAAGTTCGTTCATTCCGATAGAATTGTTGTTTTCACTCATGGTAATAGATTTTTATGATTAGTTGGGTTGAGTACTTCGTTGTATTTAGAGGGCTTAAATGTATCGATTTTTACCATTTTTTGAGCACCGATAAATGTTTTGATATTTTTTTTCAATTGTGTTTCTTGGGTCACGTAAGTGCTGCGTTTCTGACTTGTTTTGAAACGTTTGAAGCGATGTTGCAATGTGTTTAAGGATGAATTGAAAGTTGTTTTCAACAGGTTGCTGCCTTTAAATTTCTCCTTGCTTAGTTTGCGGCTAAGTAGTTTTTTTTCGGGCTGATCAAAGGCATTTGCGCCACCAAGTGTACTTGTTTTTATTTGCTTTACCTGCGCGTCAGCGATTTGTATAGTGCGCTGAATTTTTCCTTTTAAGGTGTGGGCAGTTAGGACAAAAGTATTGTTACTTGGTTTAACTATAGTAATGAGGCTGTTCTCTTTTAGAGCAGAAAATCCGGGTTCAATATCTATTCGAAACGCGCCCTTTACTTGCCAAGATAGTATTATAGGACACCCGACAATCACAGCACTTTGCTGACTCAGGTAATAGTATTGCTTCTTTTGGTTTTGATGGATCAAATGTGCTGGTGCTATGCGCCAACTAAAGTCAATGATTTCTGCTTTTTCATTCGAAAACAAAATAACAAGTATCCTTTTAAAAAAGCCAAGAAAGGGGATAAGCAACATTAAAAATGCCACACTCACAAACAAAATCCAGGCTTGTTGGCTGGAAAGGGTGGCGCACCATTTAAAAAATTCAAGCATTGTAAGTCAGGTTAAATACGTGAATATTTTCAAAATTTATTTGTTGTTGCTCAGCTATCGAGAGCGGGGTTGTTGTTTCTAGAAGAAGGTATGAACGCCCGTTGTGTTCGTGCGTTTTTCCTTCAATGCGCAGGCCGTGAACCCCGACAATCATGTGATGCTCTTCTCCAACCGTACAATAGACCATGATGAGATTCAGATGGGCATCCACAATCAATTCTTGCAAGATGCCGCACAACATGACAGATTTACTGTCACAATCGCTGTAGGAGATTACAAATGATTCATGCGGTACAGAAACACCAAAGTAGGTGTACTCACCAGCATCAAAATGTGGTTGTCCGTATGGAATATATTGCACGAAGTTAAGTGCAGCTAGTACGCGATTGTCATAGGAGTCATTGCTGCCTAATTGCTCAATAATAAATGCGCCAATTTGTCTAGACAGTTCTTTGGAATGCTTGATGATTTGATTGTAATCTACACCAAACTCATAACGCTCGAATGATCTAAAAAAGAAGCCATCTTTATTCATGTTCCGATTCAAAAAATCTTCATCTGTACTTTGTAGTCCAAAATGTTCTGCGTCTACTTTGGCAAAGTAAGAGCTGTGTGCACCAAAATGACTTACAACATCAGACATTTGGCTGGTGGTGATTTCAGACTTAAAGGTTACATTTCGGTTGTCTATGAAAGGAAATTCATAGGAAAAACTAGCTTTGTCGTTGGTGATAATGCCGTTGATGCCATAACCAAAAGATGAATATTCGTTGGCAGGGAACCTGTAATTTTTAGGTTTACTTGAATGAACGGTAAGTTGCTCAATGATAAGCAGGTTTTGATCATTAACACCATTTTTTGGTGAAATCAAAAAAGAAAAGCCCGTGTTGATGTATAAAACACATAACACGAGCAGTAAAATGTAAATTTGAAGTTCTGTCAAGGCAGAAAAGTTGAGAAAAAGTGCTGGTTAAGCTTCATCTTTCCATTTGACTTGAAATTCAAGTTCGTGAGCACCATCACCGCGTTCGTGTTCAATGGTGAATTCTGCTCTGTCCGGCACATAAATTGCTTCTCCCGCAACTGAAATTCTGAAGTTTTCATTTTTTTCTATACAGTCGGCTAAACGACGAAGTTTACTTACAAAATCTTCTTTCGAATAACTTTTTTCGATATCTCTTTCGCTCATAGTTTTCATTTTGTAACGAATATACATTTTTATGTAATATCATTTCCGATTACGTCATAAAAATGTCCCAGGTTGAATCTTGCCTTTTCGCAATGTATCTTGATACCGACCATTCAAATTAAACTTCCAGTGACTAACGATTCAACTCAATGACCCAAATTCAAACGTGGTATTCTCCATTTATGATGTTCAAGGCAACCTGGTCATTGAAGAACGCAGCGCCGTAGCAATTACTGATCTGGATATTTCATCGTTTGCCAATGGTGTTTATTACCTGAATATCGGTACGCAAGTAGTTAAAGTTGTGAAGCAATAAGTATTTTGCTTGCTCTAGAAATGATGGTTTGTATGGATTGAACGAAGAAACAATCGATAAGTAAGTCTTTGGATTATTCTATTTTGGTTATCTCAAAATTCATTAGTTTTATGAGTTAAATTCATTTACCATGACTAAGTTTTCTGCATTTCTTTTGATTTTTTTATTGGCACAGAGTCTGACAGCACAGACTTTAAGAAATTTCAAAACAAAAAATGAGGTAAATCAAACAGAGCGAACTTACATGCTTGATCTACTTAGAGCAGAGGTAAGGGCAATGATCAATCAAGAAGTTGTTTTTGTCGTAGATCATTTTATGGTTTCTGGAAATTATGCCTGGATGCAAGGCTCAGTTCAGCGTAAAGATGGTGCCAAGCCAAGAATGCCATCTGATGGATACGATTGTTGTCATGTTGAGGCGCTTTTTAAAAAAGTCAATGGCAAATGGGTACTCAAAGAAGAAGGTGCATTTAGTACTGACGTTTGGTATCAATGTTTGCAAGATAGGTACAGAGATGTAGACATGCGTATATTTCCTGAAATAATGAGGCCATATATTAAATGTGACAATTAATGCAGTTTTTACTTATTGCATATTTGTTCGCAGCGGCACTTAACAAAGAGCAATTCTTTTTATCGGCGTATCGTGGCGTTATCACCAAAATAGAACAAAATAAAGTTTCGTTCTACTCTGGTCATTCGATGGTCTTTGACGACGGAATCTCAAAAAATAAACAAGAACTCCTAGATAAGCCTGATATAGAAGATCAGTTGCACTATAAGTACAACCAAGGACTTTCTTCTGCAAATACAGATGCGGGAAGGATTCGTAATGAAGCATTTTTTAAAGAAATTTACGGCAAAACGCAGGCTGAGGTGTCTAAAAATTTAAAAAGCTTGCAATGGTGTCCTAAATTGGCGAATCAAACAATTCAGTTTAATGTAAAAAATGGAGCATACGCTGCCCTGATGCGCGTTTCCAATGAATTAGACAAACATCCAGAATGGAAAAAATACTTAACGAATGTTGGGGGAACCTTCAATTGGAGAAACATCAGCGGAACCAATCGTTTAAGTGCTCATTCTTTTGGAATAACTATCGATATCAATACAAAATACAGCAATTATTGGCAATGGGATTGTGGTTGTAAAAACGAAGGTGCTACTTTGAAATACCGAAATCAAATTCCTCTAGCTTTGGTAGCTATTTTTGAAGAGAATGGATTTATATGGGGTGGGCGATGGTTGCATTATGATACAATGCATTTTGAATATCGCCCTGAGTTTTTCGTTGAGTAAGTTGCTATTTTGTTGATTTGATTGTAGCAATACAGATTTCAGATCCTCTCGTATTTGTTCAATCCAAGCATAGAAACCCCAGCCTTGCTGCGCAAGACTTTGTCAGGATTTAAACTCCTTCCTCAGTACGTGCAGTGGACAAAACGCCTTTATTCGCTGCGCTCATTTGGACATTTTTCATTTTTTATACCTTTTGCGAATGAATTCGCAACGGCTTTAAATGAAAAATGCCCTCCGCGTAGCGGAAGGCATTTTGTCAGTGTGACCTCGTCAGGATTCAAACCTGAAACCTTCAGAGCCGTAATATGATGCTCTATTCAGTTGAGCTACGAGGCCGATTTCGAGTGCAAAGATAAGAACTTTTTTACAAATGCAATGTTATTAAAGAAAAAAAGCGCTTGAAAAAACTACTTGTTGTCCTTTCTGTCATTGGACTTTTATTCATTTTACTGCTCTCCATTATGCGTTCATCAATAGAAACTCCTGAATATGAAGTGCTTCGTGTGCTCACCAAAAAGGCAGAGATCAGGCGCTACCCTAGTTTGGTTTTAGCACAAACCGATTTGGATTCGAGTACCTACAGCGAAAACAGCAGTTTGGGCTTCAGACGGGTGGCTGGATATATCTTTGGCGGGAATGAGAAGGGGGAGAAAATTGCCATGACTTCTCCTGTTGTGATGGAGATGGGTGCCAAGACCCAAGTGGCTTTTGTGATGCCCAAGCAATACAGTATGGATGCGTTGCCGAACCCGAACAGCCAAAATGTGAAGATTGCCAAACAAGCGGAGCGAACGCTCGCCGTGCTGCGTTTTGGTGGGTATACCAATGATGTCAAAATTGCCGAGAAGGCGGAAGAGTTGCGCGATCTTCTCAAGAAAGAGGGTATTGCTTTTCATGATAAATTGATTTACATGGGTTATAATGCACCATGGGATTTTATTGGCCGCAGAAATGAAGTGGCTTTTGAAGTTGTCAATTCCTTGACCAATTAATGCGGATTTCTGAGTAGGGTTTGATTGATAAATCCTAATTGCGGCATTGCTTTTTGACTAATTTTAGCACAAACTTGCTAAGATGAATTTCCCTTATCAGCTCCAAACCATGGAGCAATATCAAAAAGCCTACGCACAAAGCGTGCAAGACCCTGAAGCTTTCTGGGCAGAAATTGCCGATAATTTTACCTGGCAAAAAAGATGGGATAAAGTCCTGGACTGGAATTTCAAGGAACCACGCGTAGAATGGTTCAAAGGGGCGCAACTCAATATCACAGAAAATTGCCTAGACCGCCACTTGGCAACACGCGGCAACGAACCCGCTATTATTTGGGAGTCCAATGATCCGGAAGAGCATCATCGGGTACTGACCTACAACGAATTGCATTTTAAAGTGCAGCAATTTGCCAATGTGCTCCTGAACAATGGTGTTCAAAAAGGCGACCGCGTGTGTATTTACATGGGCATGGTTCCGGAACTCGCTATTGCAACACTCGCATGTGCACGCATTGGCGCCATACACTCCGTTATCTTTGGCGGCTTTTCAGCCCAAGCAATTGCAGATCGCTTAGACGACGCAGGTGCCGAATTTATCATAACCTGCGACGGCGCATATCGCGGCGCCAAAGACATTCCGCTTAAAAGTGTCATTGACGACGCGTTGGTCGGTAACAAAACGATTCAAAAGGTCATTGTGTGTACACGCTCGCGAACCCCTGTATCCATGCTCAATGGACGCGATGTCTGGTGGGAAGACGAAATCAAGAAGGTAGAAACCATGGGCAATCCCGAGGTGGCGCCGTTGCCGATGGATGCCGAGGACATCTTATTTATTCTTTACACATCTGGCTCCACAGGCAAACCAAAAGGCGTGGTGCACACCACTGCTGGGTACATGGTCTGGACCAACTACACCTTTATCAATGTGTTTCAATACCAACCCGGCCAAGTGCATTTTTGCACGGCAGACATCGGCTGGATCACCGGCCACAGCTATGTTATTTATGGGCCGCTCAGTGCTGGCGCCACCTCACTGATGTTTGAAGGCGTACCCACATGGCCAGATGCAGGTAGGTTCTGGGAAATCATCGAAAAATATCGAGTAGACATCTTTTATACCGCACCAACTGCCATACGCAGCCTCATGAGCTTTGGGCTCGATCCAATCCAAGGAAAGGACCTGAGTTCTTTAAAAGTATTGGGGTCAGTAGGTGAGCCAATCAATGAAGAAGCCTGGCATTGGTATAACGAACAGGTTGGTCAAAAACGCTGCCCAATTGTCGATACCTGGTGGCAAACCGAAACGGGTGGGGTTATGATATCGAATTTGGCAGGTGTAACGCCTTCAAAGCCTTCATATGCCACGCTGCCGCTTCCGGGAATTCAACCTTGTTTGGTCGATGAAAATGGCGTAGAAATACAAGGCAATGGCGTCAATGGCAATTTGTGCATCAAGTTTCCGTGGCCAGGCATCATCAGAAGCACCTACAACGACCACGAACGCTGCCGGCAAACGTACTTTTCCACCTATGAAAACCTCTATTTTACCGGCGACGGCTGCCTCCGAGACGAAGACGGCATGTATCGGATTACGGGTAGGGTAGACGACGTGCTCAACGTAAGCGGACACCGCATCGGAACTGCTGAAGTAGAAAATGCGATCAATATGCATGCAGGTGTTATTGAAAGCGCGGTGGTGGGTTATCCGCATGATATCAAAGGGCAGGGTATTTTTGCGTATGTCATTATGGAAGATACCCACGGCGACGACAAACTCACCAAGCAGGATATCCTGCAAACGGTTTCACGCATTATTGGCCCAATTGCCAAACCCGATCAAATCTTATTTGTGCCAGGCCTGCCTAAAACGCGCAGTGGCAAAATCATGCGCCGCATCTTGCGCAAAATTGCAGAAGGAGATACCTCAAATTTAGGCGACACTAGTACGCTTTTAGATCCGAGTTTGGTGGATGTTATTGTAACACTAAAGAGCGAATAAACGCAACCCACAATAATTTGATAAAGGAGCGCATTAGTGCTCCTTTTTTCGTTATCAACAATTTGACTTTGAAAGAACTAAAGAATGTTAATCTAGGCTTAAAATCATGGTTACAAAGCGCAGCGAACTTTACCAAAAAAAACCATGAAGCGCAAAGTTGACTTAGTAGTTATTTCGGATGTGCACCTCGGGACCTATGGGTCAAGAGCTGCAGAGTTGGTTTCATATTTGAAAAGTATAGAGCCTGAAACATTGATACTGAATGGAGATATCATTGATATTTGGCAGTTCAGCAAGCGCTATTTTCCGGCTGCGCACATGGAAGTACTCAAAACCATTGCCTCTATGCTGACACATGGTACAAAGGTCTTTTATATTACAGGAAATCATGACGAAACATTGCGCAAATTCAAAGGTTTCAAGATGGGGGATTTTGAAATTCAGAATAAACTGATTTTGGATCTCCCTACTGGAAAGGCTTGGATATTCCATGGCGATGTTTTTGATACCACCATGAAACATTCCAAATGGGTAGCTAAATTAGGCGGAAAGGGTTATGATTTACTGATCATGCTCAATACCTGCATGAATTGGATTTCTGAGCGTTTGGGAAGAGGTCGTATTTCCTTGTCTCAAAAGGTGAAAGATAGTGTCAAAGGCGTGGTAAAGTATGTCAATAATTTTGAAGAAACTGCAGCGGAAATCGCTTGTTTTTCTAATTACCAATATGTTGTTTGTGGCCATATTCATCAACCGCAAATTCGAAAAATGAAGAGCAAAGATGGGGCAGAAGTGCTTTATCTGAATTCTGGTGATTGGGTAGAGAATTCAACTGCGCTAGAATACCATCAAAATGAATGGACACTTTACAGGCATGACCAAAGCGTCAAAGAAGATGTCTTGCAATTAAAAGAAGAACACCGCGATGCCCTCAATTATGAGTCGCTATTAAGGGAAGTTGTATCCGAAATACATACGAACTGAAATGCGCGTATTGTATGCCATTCAGGGGACTGGGAATGGGCACTTGAGTAGGGCTCATGAAATAGTACCGCTTTTAAAAAAGTATGTTGATGTCGATACCCTTATTAGTGGCAACCAAGCGCAGATTCAGGCCGATTTCAATATGAATTACCAACGTACCGGTCTTACTTTTTTAAGCGGTAAAAATGGAGACATCAGTATATTGAAATCTCTTAAAAACACCCACCCAATAGATCTTATTGCAGAAATCAGGTCTTTTCCAATCAAAAAATACGACCTCGTTCTGAGTGATTTTGAACCTGTTTCGGCTTGGTCTTCACTACTCAATAGGGTGCCTTGTATAGAGTTGAGTCATCAAGCCGCTGTTATACATCCTTTAGCACCAAAACCAACGGAGCGCGGCGCTTTCGGATCTTATGTCTTGAAACATTATACCCCAGCTCGTCAGAAATATGGTTTTCATTTCAAGTCCTACGATGAACGTGTGTTTACACCTGTTATTCGCAAGGAAATTAGGCAGGCCCAAGCTACCGATTTGGGTCATTACACTGTGTATCTTCCAGGATATCATGATGATGTTTTGATGCATTTCTTGCGCCAATTTGAGGTCAAATGGGAAGTGTTTTCCAAACATGCGAAATATGCCTACCGAGTAGACAACGTCTTTATTGAACCTATCAGCCAGTCGCGCTTCCAAGAAAGTTTGATCAGTGCAAGTGGTGTGCTTTGCGGTGCAGGTTTTGAATTGCCATCTGAGGCCTTGTTTTTGGGTAAAAAAACGATGGTTATTCCGATGAAAGGTCATTACGAACAAACGTGCAATGCACTTGGTGCAGCTGAAGTTGGAGCAAGTACTATTGCGGAACTCGATCTCATTTACCACCGCCAAATCAACTATTGGTTAGGACAGGATAAACAAGCGCCGCTTTTATACGAGGATCAAACCGAGCAAATATTGCTTGATCTGCTAACACAATTCGAAAAGCAAGGAAAAGCAGCGTATCAGCCCATAGAAGAATTCGAAACATTCAAGCAAAAACTAGCCTTACTGCGCTATTTCTTCTGAAAGTCTTTTGTAATGTTCATACAACTCACGCTGCGCATGGAAAGGCGGCAGGTTGCGCTTGGAGTATGCGTTTTTGTAGTCAGCTGAGATACTTCTCGCCTTTACGCTTCCTTTTAATTGGTATTCAAAAATGAGGTCAATTTGTTGCTGAATAGCGGGATCTTTGAGAATGGTACCTACTTCTACGCGCTGATCCAAGTTGCGTTCCATCCAGTCTGCACTCGAAATAAAGTACTCTGGATTGCCGTTGTTTCCAAAAATAAAGAAGCGCGCGTGTTCTAAATAGCGGTCCACGATGCTAATCGCAGTAATGTTGTCGCTTAGGCCTTTTACACCTGGTTTGAGGCAGCAAATGCCGCGAATGATCAGCTCTATCTTCACGCCAGCTTTGCTTGCAGCGTAAAGTTTGTCTATCATTTTGATATCCGTGAGGTTATTGAACTTCAGGCGAATAAGCGCTGGTTTTTTGGCCTTTGCAAACTTGATTTCTCTTTCAATTAAGGCCATTAATTTGCGGCGCGTATTGAAAGGCGAGACCAACAAATGCCTGAAGGCGTGGCGTTCTAAGTTGTTTTCGAGCATGCCAAACACACGGCTCACCTCCAATGAGATTTCTTTATTTGAGGTGAGTAAACCGAGGTCGGTGTAAATACCTGCAGTAGCTTCATTGAAATTACCTGTTCCGATGTAAGTGATGTAATTGATTTTCCCTTCCGAGCTGCGTTTGATTTGCAAGAGCTTGGAGTGTACCTTAAGGTTTTGAAGGCCATAAATGACGTTTGCTCCATATTCTTTGAGGCGGTTGCTCCACCATAGGTTGTTTTCTTCGTCAAAACGCGCTTGTAGTTCAAAAATAACGGTTACGTGTTTGCCATTGAAAATACAAGCGAGTAGAGCGTTCATGACCTCAGAATTTTTGGCCACACGATAAATATTGATCTTGATTTCCTTCACTTTGGCATCGAGGCTTGCTTCGCGCAGTAAATCAACTACGTGGTCAAATTGCTGATAAGGGAAATGCAGCAATACATCTTTGGAATTGATTTTAGAAATCAGGCTTTTGCAATTGATGAAGTCCGGGTGCGGCGACGGTATTTGCGGCTGGAAACGGTAGCTATGATTGCCGAAATCCGGGAAGCGAATGAAGTCTTTGAAGTTGTGGTAGCGTCCACCGGGTATGGTATTGACGCCTTTTTTGAGGTTGAGTTGCTGCAACAAGAACAACAAAAGGTCATTAGGCATTTGGGCATCGTAAACAAAGCGCACAGGTTGGCCTTTTTTGCGTTGCTTTAAGCTTTTTTCAATCTTTTCGAAGAAAGACAGCGAGAGGTCGTCATCGAGGTCGAGTTCAGCATCGCGCGTAAATTTGAAAGTATACGCTTCAATTTGCTCGGCTTGGTACACTGCAAAAATTTCGTTCAAATATAGCCTTATGATGTCGTCAAGGAGAATAACATTGGTTTGCTCGCCTTTACGCAAGATAAAAAAGCGACTGTATTCGGTCGGAATCTGTATGAGTGCATAGCGCACTTTGGTTTTGCTGACAATTTTGACGCCGAGGTAAATGGAATAGTCACGGAGTTTCGGAAGTGGTCTTTTTTTGTCGAGCAATATCGGGAAAATTCCATGCTTGAGCTGCTCGTGAAAAAAGTCGTCGAGTTCTTTTAATTCTAGCGTTGAACAAGCACTTTCGTCGATGAAATGAATGTTATTTTTCTGAAATTCAGACTTGATTTGTTCATAAGCGTTTTCAAAGAGTTGTTGTTGCTTGAGCACCACCTTTCTGATTTCAATATAGAGGTCTTCTGCCGTGCCTTTGAAACCTTGTACTTTCTCGTTTTTGACTTCGATGATGCGTTTGAGGTTGGCCACTCGAACCCTAAAGAATTCGTCGAGGTTATTGGAGTAAATGCCTAAAAAGCGCATGCGTTCGGTAAGTGGAACTGTAGGGTCCATTGCTTCTTGCAGGACGCGTTCATTAAAAGATAGCCAGCTGAGTTCTCTATTGATCAAATTCATATTACAAAGAAAGCCTTGCTGAGAGAATCAGCAAGGCTTTTTGTATTAATTAATAGTTAAACTTCTTTATAATCTTTACATAAGTATTTAACTTGCGTTTTTCGCAACAACTAGAGTTTTTACTGCAAACATCAATTTGTTGCATTTTATAGAAATGCGCATTTTTAACAAATGAAATGGACCATTCATAGTTCCGTGCTGATCAAGTTTTTATTTATTCTTGCGACCATTTCTTTGGTAGGCGTGGGGCAATTCTTGGTGCAACAAACAACCTTGACGCATGCACTCGCTACTCAATACATTGCCTTCTTGGGTACTTGGATTCTTTATGTTTTTGATTGGCGCGCGCCGTTTAAAAAAGGTGGGCAGCGCGTTTTTATTCTTCAAGCCCTCATTTTAGGGTTGCTTGCTCTTCCTTTTATCACTTTTTTTCAGTGGTATGTTATCGGGTTTATCGCTTTTTTAAGCATCATTTACCAAGTGAAAATTCCTTATGTGAAGGTTCAGTTTCAGTTCAAGAAACGCTTACTGGTCAAGAATATCCTCATTGGCCTTTCTTGGGCTGCGCTCATACCACTGGGCGCTGGCCATCTTTCGACCACCGCAATTCAGTTTCTATTTTGGTTTATGGCCGTACAGGTGAGCTATGGGAGTGTCATCCGCGACATCACTGATATCGCCCACGACCAAAAGCACCAGTTTCAAACCTTGCCTATTATTTTTGGTGTATCCAAAACCATTCGGATACTGCAACTCGTCAATTGGAGTTCTTTTTTACTCGCTTGTTATTTTGCGAATGAGAGCAGTCTTCAATGGATATATGTAGTCGCTTTCCTTGTGATTTGTTATAAATCACTCCTGCTTTATAAAGTCAAACAAAATCAAAGTGCGAAACTCTGGACACAATACCTCAATATTTCCACTTGTATGTTGATATTTGTTCTGACGTACCTTTTGTCTTAACATCATGAAAATAGAACCGAGTGTATTGAGCTTGTTGATACTAGCTTGCACCACCATATTTGTAATCGCTTGGTCTTTGGATGCCTTGACGCATGCCAAAATTGCCAAACACGATATTCTTGACGCAGAGTTGTATACCCACCGCATTCTCATTCTTAGCTCTGGCTTGCTTCAATATTGCCTGCTGCTTTTTTATTGGTTTGACTTTGAAGTACTGCCCTTTTTTGTAGCTATTTTTCTCACGCGTACCGTTCATGAAATCATCGACGAAGTTAAATACCACCAAGCCCGCTGCACTTTCAGAGAAACGCTACTTCATTTTGTGATGTGGCTGAGTATCCTTTCGCAAATTGGCTTTTTGTTTTACTGGGGTTTTTTCTATCACTATGAAGGCCTGGGCGAGCTTCCTGTTGCGCATTTCGCATGGGGAATTGTCCTTGTAGGGCTGATGGCCTGGATCAGTTGGAAGGAATGGTTTTTGGCGCTTTGAAGAACAGCAAGACCAAAACAGGTAAAAGCAATAAGTCAGAAATGAGCGCAATAAATAACGTGATGCTGATCAAGACACCCATATAGAATGACCCCATAAAGGTTGAGAAAATCAAGAGTGAAAAGCCGCAGCATAAAATCAGACTTGACAATATCATGGCTTTGCCCCGAGCAAGGTAGGCATTTTTTAGCGCCATGTGGTGGCTTAGGCCTTTAGCCATTTCTATTTTAAACTTGCCCAATAAATGGATGGTGTCGTCATAGGCAATTCCAAATGCAATTGTAAAGATAACGGCCGTACTCGTCTTGAGTTCGATGCCCAAAATACCCATTAAACCACCTACCACTAATAAAGGTATAAGGTTCGGAATCATGCTGATGAGCATCATGCGTACAGAACGGTAAACCCAACCCATGATCAATGCAATGAGGATGACCGAAAAGATCAGGCCTTCTACGAGGCTGCTTGAAATGAAGCGGATATTGCGGTCGAGTAGGTGGGCTGCTCCCGTAATCCGAAATTCAACCTTGCCGTGTAAAGGTAGTTTTTTGCAAAAACGCTTGAAAGCTTTGTTTTTCTTTGCGATAGGTGCGCTGCCGAGGTCGGGTAAATTGCCATGCATGCGGCTGTAACGCTCTGTAGAATCTAGAATTGTGCGTATGAATTTGCCTTTTTCAAGGAGTCTTAAATTGCGGCGAAAGCTTCTAATTTTTGCTTTGGCTTTTGGCAATTGATACTGCATGAAATTGCCAGCATGTGCTGCTCGGTTCATGATACGCAAGCTCTGAACCAGTGAATTCTTAATTTCTGCGCCGTAGGTTTTTTCGAGGTAAGCCTCTACCGTAGCGAGCTCTTGTAGAACTTCGGGGTCCCAAATTTGCAAATTGGGGTCTTTGATGGCAATAGAAACATCAAAGGGTCTGATACCACCATAATGTTTGTCGATAAATTGAAAATCTTTTTTGAGTTGTTCTTTTGGATGGAGGTCGTCCATGATCAGGTTGTTGGTCTGAATTTGGAGGGTCCAGATAATGCCCCAAATTGCGATGGCCGCACTGCCAATAAGAACGGTTTTTCTTTTGTTAATGAGCCACTGAAAAAGAAAGCGCAATAGGCGATCCCAAAATGGCGCTTCTTTTTGCGCGTGTATGTATTTTGGAATAGGAAATACCAGAAATAAGATAGGCAGCAGAAACATTGTAAAGAAATAGGCGAGTAGGGTGCCGATGCCTGCCACTACACCAAAAACCTGAACAGGAATAACCTTTACAAAGTACAGACTGCCAAAGCCAATGGCCGTGGTGATAGAAGTCAGGAAAGCTGAAAATGCAATTTCTTTGTAAGTGACGCGCACGGCTTCTTCTTTGGTGAGGCCTTCTCTGATGCCTTGTAAAAACCGACTCACGATGTAAATGACATCGGCCATGGCCACAACAAATAGAATGGTTGGAAGCGTAATCAATAAAATATTGATGGGTTCATTGGCCATTGACATGCCGCCCAAAAGCCACAATGTAGCCATTGCAATGACGGACATCGGAACAATAACGCCCCAAACAGAACGGAAAGTCAGGTATAAAAATGCAATGATAAGTACCGCGCTCAAAACCAAAAAGAAGACCATTTCTTGCAGCATGCGGTCCACATATACCTTTTGCCCATGGGTGCGGCCAGTAAGGTGCACGCCGTCAAAATGATGTTTTGACAGTTGTTGCTGCATGGCTGCCAACATGCGGTCAGACTGCTTTCTTTGGATGAAATCTTGGTGTCTGATGAAAATACACACTGATTGTGCATCTTTGGCCACCAAAGTATTTTGTAATTCTTGTGTTTGGTCAATACGCCTACGATCAGAAGGGAGTAGCCGTGTTTTAAAATGAATGTAGGGATCGAATATGAGGCCGCCAAAAGCGTATATTTTGGCTTCTTTGGCATTGGTAATTGCGACAACGCGTTGGATATATGGCACTTTTGTTACTATATCGCGACGCAACTGCTCTATTTTTCTCAAGAAATCTAAGTGGTATATCCCTTCTTGATGCTCGATGGCTAACAAAAGAAAGTCGTTGTCTGACTCAAAGCGCGCTCGGTGCGCATGGTAAAATTGCGTTTGCGGGTCGTGGTTTGGAAAGAATTTCTCAAAGTTGTAATCGAAACGCAATTGACGCAATGCAGCAAAAAAGAAAAGGGAGAGGAATATGGTTAGGCTCAAGGCAATCCATGCCCAGGCCTTTGCTGGCATTGCATTAATGCGAAGGAGTAGTTTAGAAAACATTGTAATACGAAGGTACTTGAAAATTCAGATTTCCTAATTGTTTCTTGTTAATATTCTGATTTTTAAGTTGGTAGAAGCTTAGCATAACCTTTGTTTTTTTATCGTTCTCTGCGCTCAAAGTTTTTTTCAAGTCAACGATAAAATTGATAGGGATTGAAAGTGATTTATGAATTACCTTAAAATCAAATATTTCTGCATCAAATAGTGATTTAATTAATTTATATGATCCATAATTATGTTGCAAAAGCTGTTAAATTATCTTACAAAATTTCGTTTCTTTGTTTCCTTTTTTATCAATAATATTCATGATGTATCTTAAACCAAACCTCGTTATTGAGCCCCTTTTTATGCGTTGGTACGCTTGGGCTCATTTGATATCTCCAGGAACTGCAGCCATGAATGTAGTCAAACGTCATGTAGAGATTATGAATTCATATGTTGATTCACCACAGCAGCATATGGAGGCCGTGAAAGATCCCAAAATGCTAGGAGGGCCATTTATGGATTATGGTCATGATCGCTCAGAGGATGTGAAAGAATTACTGACAGAAACACTTGATAAACAATCCAAGATGATTCAGCTGGCTTTTGCCTTTCGAAAATTGGATAAGTTACTGAAGTCTCATCCAAAAGGTTACGCCTTGGAAGATTTATATGACAAAGTACCTCCAATCTTGAGAGGATACGTTGAGTTGGTATATGACTTAAACAACAATTTGTCTTTCAGGGTATTTGAGGAATTACTATACCACACAGAGTTTTATGATAAAAACTTCCAATCTATTGCTTTATGGATTACCAATAATGATTCACGTCCTTTTTCTTTGAGTACACCTAAGTTGGATGATCCCAATTTTCTTCATCTACCCATTTCCTTTGACGACCCAATAATAGATGAAATGGCAAGAATGAAACGTGTTCCTGGTTCTCCTGAGGAACTTGCATCGCGTTTAAATCTCACCAAGGAACAAACAGCGCTTTTTATGACCTTTTTCACGGAAAATGTCCCGGCTCCTTACGAAAAATACCAAGGTGATAAAGTTCGAATGCGTTATTTTGGCCACGCTTGTATTTTTATTGAAACCAAGGACTTGAACATCCTTATAGACCCTCTTATCAGTTATTACGGATACCCTACGGAGGTGCATCATTTCTCTGATTATGATTTACCTGATGAAATTGATTATGTGCTAATTACACATAACCATCAGGATCATGTTGTTCTAGAAACATTAATTCCGTTGAGACATAGGATTAAAAATTTGGTTGTCCCTCGCTCCGGTGGAGGTGCATTGCAGGATCCAAAGTTGAAACTTATGTTCAATAAAATTGGATTTAAAAATATCATAGAAATAGATGAGTTAGAAACCGTTCAATGTGCAGATATTTCAATTACAGGCTTGCCTTTCACAGGCGAACACAGCGATTTAGATATTAAAGCCAAGACTTGTTTTCATGTGAAAATTGAGGATTTCTCTCTGCTCTTTTCTGCAGACTCCCGGGTGATGGAACCGAAGTTATATGAAAATATCCATCGCATTGTTGGAGATGTAGACGTTATATTTTTAGGAATGGAATGCGATGGAGCACCATTGACTTGGTTGTACGGCCCCTTAATGTTAGACGAAGTCTCTAGAGAAAATGACCAATCCAGAACGCTTTCAGGTTGCGATCATAAACGGGGAATGCATTTGGTAAATATGTTCCGCCCTAAAGAGGTTTATGTATATGCCATGGGGCAAGAACCATGGTGCGAGTTTATCAGCAGTTTAAAATACACCGATGAATCTATTCCAATTGTTGAGTCTAATAAATTAGTTGAAGAATGCCTTTCTAGAGGTCTAATTGCAGAGCGCTTGTTTGGGGAGAAAGAGATTTTATATAGTAGGAAATAATTGAATAAAAGGTAGAAATTTTTAATCAACTGAATAAAATGCTGACTGAGGAGAATCAACGTTATTTGCTGGAAATCTTAAAAAGAAGTGCGGATAATTATTCGGAGCATAAAACTATTGTTGATTTGTTTGAGGAACAGGTTGTTAAAAGTCCTGATTCTTTAGCGATTATATATCAAGAAACAAAATTAACCTATCGTGAATTAAATGAAAAGGCCAATCAGTTGGCTCACTACCTCATCCAACAATTCGATGTCAAACCAGATAATCTGGTAGGAATAGAACTAGAAAGAAATGAGTGGATGATAATTGGCTTGTTAGCCATATTGAAGGCGGGTGGTGCATTCTTACCTATAGATACTAACTATCCCGTCAAGCGTAAAAGCTACATTAAAAGTGATAGCGAATTGGTAATATGTATTGATACATTCTTCATAAATGAATTTATAAAAAATGGACATGGTTTTTCAACAAATACGCCCTCAGTTCATTTAAAGCCCGAAAATTTAGCTTATTGCACTTATACTTCAGGATCCACTGGTTTACCTAAAGGTGTATTAATTGAACACCGTCAGTTATGCTCATTTATTTCAGCAAATAAAAATACTTTTTTTAACCATTTAGGTGAGGAAAAAAAGCTGCATTGGTTCTCTGTTACTAATTATACTTTTGATATTTCATTTTTTGAGTTTTTTGGATCCCTTTCGTATGGTTTTACATTGAATTTGAGCCCTGTAGGCAATGTTGACTATTTGTTAGATATAATTTCAA
>JAIXXP010000109.1 GCA_027490665.1 Cryomorphaceae bacterium
CCCGCTCCTACTCATCTTACTCTTTCAATCTTCCCGTTTGTGCTAGACCGTTGTCTCAATTGCGGGGTGCAAAGATATGTACTCTTTTTGGTTCTGCAATGCTTTTTTGAAAGAAATTTTAAAAAATTATTTTCGCGAAAGCACAGTGGTCTAACGATCAAGTATTTGAAAGGTTTCATTTTTTCAATCTTTTTTGTGGAAACCTTGTATTTTCGGCATCTTTGCAAAGTATGGTACTTGGTAGAAGAGCTTATTTAAAATCTTTAAACGACGAACAATTGATCGGCGTCTATAGAGAAAAGCAATGGTCGGCTTGTATAGACGAGCTTTACCGTCGCTATGGGCACCTTGTCTACGGAGTTCAGCTGAAGTACACCAAACACACTATGGACGCTGAGGACCTCACCATGGAATGTTTTGCTAAACTTCCCACTTTATTATTACAACACGACATCGCATTCTTTAAAGGCTGGTTGTTTACAGTGGCTCGAAATCTCGCGCTTACTTTCTTAAGGAAGAACAAAGCAGCAATCATAGATCAATTAGACGAACAAAAGCAAGGTCTCGTCATTGAGGAAGATACAATCGACATCGAAAAAGAACTCAGCTTGCTAGAATGGGCACTACCACAACTAAAAGAACATCAAAAAATTTGTATTGTACTATTCTATATTGAGCAAAAAAGCTATGAACAAATTATGGCGCAAACAGGCTACACCTTTAATGAGGTCAAAAGCTATGTGCAAAATGGCAAGCGCAAACTTAAAGTGCTGATGGAACAAAATGAAAGATATGAAAGCAAATAGAGCGCTCTTTAAGAAATACCTCCGCAGCTCTGATCAGCAGACCAAATATCAGACAGAAAAGATATTGACGGATGACGATTTTGCAATGGAAGCCCTAGAAGGATTTCAAGGTCAAAAAGATGCTTGGCAAAATTTTGAAGCCTTTGATCGAAAATATCATCAAAGGAAACGTAGGCAAAATATGAGTTTGCTTGGGCTCGCCCTATTCATTTCTATTTTAGTAGGATGGAATTTGATTCCTACGACACCTGATAGCAAGACTGACAGTAAGGAAAAAGCACTCGCTAAAGCACCGTCGATTAAAATACATCAAAAGGAAGACATCAGTCATATGACAACGGCAGCTGCTGCAGTGCAGATTTCTCCTCAACAAGTACTCATGGAATTGAACACAACAGCGGGTGAAACAACCCAAAGACGAGAACCCCTAGAGCGCATTCAGCAAATACCAGCCCAACAAATTGAATTCAATAAGCAAAAAGAACAACGATTGGCATTAAAGATAGGACGAGAATTAATCATCAAGAATTTCAAGACGATAGATTATCGCTATTACAGAAAAGAAAATGAAGGGGGGCAACGGACCTATACAGAGAATGAGCTCGGAGAGCAAACCTTAAAAGTGCCCTACATCAATCTACTGAATAAGGCTATTGTCGATTTTTCTAAAGAAGATTATAAACTTGCGCTACTACATTTTGACGAGATCCTTCACGCTTACCCTGATGACGCCAATGCGCTTTTTTACGGAGGTATGTGTTTGTACAACCTCAGCGAATGGAACCAGGCGGAAAGTAGATTTTTAAAACTACAGGATATTCCTTTTGCCAATTTTAGAGAGGAAGGGAATTGGTACCTACTGCATGTCTACCAACAAACAAAAAAAGAGGCCGCATTTAGCAGCCTCAGAAATTCAATTATTGAAGAAAAAGGATTCTACGCTCAAAAAGCAGAAAACCTTAGGTTACATTAATGTTGTAAACTAATTGGGGCTGAATAAGCTTTGTTACCAACAAAGAAATGTACTACATACATGCCATTCGGAAGGTGCTGCGGAAGCGATACCCATTCTTGGTTCTTTCCGACTTGAGTTGCCCCGAGTTTTTTAGCGTAAACTGATTTGCCCTGCAGATCTACTAAATTCAATGAAGTAGGCACAATAGACAATGTAGCAAACGAAACAAGGATTGCGTCTTTTTCAGGAGAATACCCCACGGAGAAGTTATTTTCTTGAACTGACTCGTCTATACTTGCGTCGTCATTCAAGAAAACATGCTGTGACAAGTAAATGAGATCGCCGTTGTCGTTGTTGTTGTTATTGGCTTTATTGGTGGCTACATAAAATGTGACCGCTCCTTCAGAAGTGATTGGCGCAACCCAGGTCCAGCTCCAAACTTGTGTAGCAGATGTATTTGAAGTGTTTTTATGCGTTGCATATTTGCGTTGCCCGCCGCTGATAGTCGCTGTTTTCAATTGCGTGTTAGCACCAGCTACAAAATTACCCGCCATGGCATTTGCGCCATTGAGTGCTGTTACCTGAAAACCCTTCTTAGCTGGATTACTCGCCATAGAAAGATTCACAGTATAAGTGGCGCCCGGAGTATATTGTGTCATTCCAACACCTAAGTCATTGTTGAGAATGAGTAAATTTTCAGCACTACCATCTTGCGTAGCACCACTATGACAGCTCGTACAATTCTGCTCACCAGGCGCACCTGTTTTTCCGCCCGCAGGGCCATTGTTATCCAGAGGGGCAACTTGAAATCCTGACAAGTGTGTTGTTCGAAAAGAAAGCATCCCAAAAGTGAGTGCAATCATGGAAAAAGGTAAAATTAGTTTTTTCATGTTTTTGTTTTTGTTAATTATCCTGCTTCCCTTGATTTATCCAGCAGGAGATTTTTTGAATGGTAGAATCTGGCAAAGCAGGGCCACCTATTGGCATCAATTGATAACCATTGGCTTTCATTGAGTTTAAAATTGCATTGGCATTAGCCGAAATGGAAGTGTATGAACTGAAATCAAAACCGCCTGATGCATTTCCTTGGTCATGACAACTGATGCAATTTGCTTGTATAATGGGTACAACATCATTCGAGAAGGAGATGGTTGTAGTACACTGAATTTCGGTGGGCGTCACTTTTTCTCTTGTACAAGAAAAAAGAGCAATTGAACAAGATGAAAAGGTAATTAAACCTACGATAAAAACAGCTGTAATCTTCATATAATTGTTATTTGCCCTGTGCAGGGATTTCAAAATTGACTTTCATGATATCTGGAACAGCCGTGCTCTTTTTGCCGACTTTAAAATCAATGCGGTTGACATTAAATGTTCCTTTAAAGGTGATTTTACTTCCTGCTTTGGAATAGGTAGCAGGAACCGTAACCGTTTTGGTGATTCCTTTTATGGTGAGGTTTCCAATAATGTTGTATGTGCTGCCATCTTTCTTTTCAACTTTGGTTGACTTGAATTTGGCATAAGGATATTTTGTTGCATCAAACCATTCGGGCGTTTGCGCTTTTTTGGTCATCATGCCGTTGCCTGTTGAGATAGAACGCACATCGATTTTGAAATCGAAACTTGAGTTCGCGAGGTCTTTTTCGTCGAAATCAATTTCACCTTCCATAATTTTAAATGAGCCAGAAGGGTCTTTACTTTTGAATTCTATAGAGAACTCTTTAGAGACTACATAGTGGTCTAAAGCAACATAGGTGAATGCGCCCAAAAAGAGAAGTACGCAGATAGAGAGAAGGGAGAGTTTTAGTTTTTTCATTTTTTCTTTTTTATTCGATTACAAATTTCCTGCCAACTGTAAAGCCAAGTCTAAATTGACCGTCTTGCCATTGTTCTGTGGTGTAAGGGATGAATTGTGTTTCACCGATACCCCCCGAGTTGGTAACATTAATAGTGAAGTTGTGGCCGAAGGTGAACCATTCGAGCGCAATGGCACCACTGTTGGTGAAACCAGATTGTCTGAATTGAGAACCATTGAAGCATTGGTAGTATTCGCCTACCAAAGCAAAACGGGAGGAGAGTCGGATACGGCCTGAAATGCCAAGCGCAAAAAGATCATTGACGTCGGTGCTGGCCACGTAGTTACGGTGTACTAATGTCGGGGAAACTTGTAAAGCACCACGGTCGCCAAAATGATGAGCTACATTAATTTGAGCAAAATAGTTGAGGCGATGAACTGCTTTCGGGAAATGCGTAACTAGCCCTTCATCTTGGGCGGCGGTCATGTAAGTAAAGCTGGATCCTGCAACTGCAGTAATGCTGATAGGTGATTTTTTAGGCTCCTGACCAATGACTTTATATTTGACAAAGCCGTCCACCAATGAACGGTAGGGAGCACCGGTGCCTTTAGATCGGCCAAAACCCACCATGAGTTGATCAGTGATGCCGTATTCTAAAGCAATGCGCATGTCGGAGAGGTTGTCAAAACCAAACATTTGTTGAACGCCACCATTGACACCAGCGATGTCGCCAAAGCGGTGCTCGATGCGAAATTCGTAGGTACCCTTACTTAGGGTTTCTACTGAATGGCCGTTAATGACACGTGTAGAGGAGAAAGTAGTGATTGGTTCGCTGTATTCTTCTTCTGTGGTTGCTTCGGAAGGTTCTTGTGCAAATAGCGTAAGTGGAAAGATGCACGCTAATGGGAGAATGTTGGAAATTTTCATTTGTAAAGTATTGAACCGCTTACAAGACGTAAAACTCTTTAAAAAGTTGGATGCCTTTGTGAAACTATAGAGAATTTATAAAAACTATGATTTTTTTCGCTTTTCAGCGAGCCATTTGGGCACAACTGTTTCTTGGCCTTGTGGTGTATCGAGTAGTTTTTCGAGGAGGTCGGGGCGCTTGGCTTTTTGTAGGCGCTGACGAATCCAGTCTTTGTTTTCTTTTTTATACCAGAAAAAGTAGCGATTCTGATTGAGTTTTTCCTCTCTCGTTTTGACCGTATTGACGGGCTTGAGTGTGTAAGGATGTACGCCGGTGTAATAAATGACCTCGGCAACTGTCATGGGAGTTGGGGTGAAATCTTGAACTTGCTCTAACTGAAAGCCCATGTCTTTGGTTTCGGCAGCGAGGTTGGCCATGTCGATTTCTTCACAACCTGGATGCGAGGAAATGAAATAAGGAATAAGTTGTTGTTTGAGTCCGTGTTTGGCAGACAGGCGGTCGTATTTTTCCTTGAACTTGTGGAAATACTGAAACGACGGCTTGCGCATCACTTTGAGTGTGGCATCAGAAGTGTGTTCAGGCGCAACTTTCAAGCGGCCCGACACATGCCGGGTAATAACTTGCTCGATGTATTCGTCGTGATTGCCGTCCTCGTTGTTTTTATTGAAGTCGTCTACAAGCAGATCATAGCGGATACCAGAACCTACAAATGCTTTTTTAACCCCCGGGAATTTGTCGATTTTGCGGTAGAGGTCGGTCATTTGTTTGTGTGAGGTATCCAAATTGTGACAAATCACGGGATGAATACAACTTGGCGAAACACACTTGGCACAAATGGCTTCGTCTTTGCCTTTCATGCGGTACATGTTGGCTGAAGGGCCGCCGATGTCTGATAAATATCCTTTGAACTCTGGGTGTTTGGTCAGTTCTTCTACTTCTTTCAAAATAGACTTTTCACTGCGCGAGGCAATGAACTTGCCTTGGTGCGCAGAAATGGTACAGAAACTGCAGCCTCCAAAACAACCTCGGTGTGTATTGACCGAGAATTTGATCATGTCGTAGGCAGGAATGGCGCCGCGCTTTTTGTATTTAGGATGCGGAAGTCTGGTGTATGGCAGGTCATAAGAGCCGTCCATTTCCTTTTCGGTCATGGTTTTGAACGGCGGATTAATAACCAGGGTTTGGCTGCCCACTTGTTGTGTGATGCGGTTGGCTGCCCACTTATTAGACTCTACTTCTACAATTTTGAAGTTGGCTGCGTATTTCAGTTTATCTTGCAGACAGACTTCATGGCTGGCGAGTTCGACGGTTTCCCAATTTTTATTTTTAGGAAGTTCCAAATCGGCGTTTTGTAAGAAGGCTACCTGATTGATGGTTTTGGCTTGTTCGAATGGCACGCCTCTTTTGAGCAGGCGCAATAATGTTCTGAGCGGTTGTTCGCCCATTCCGTAAACCAGTAAATCGGCTCGGGCGTCTACGAGTATGGACGGCATGAGTTGGTCTTTCCAGTAGTCGTAATGGGTAACGCGACGCAAAGACGCTTCTATGCCACCTAGTAAAACAGGAACGTCTGGATAAATATCTTTGAGAATATTGCTATATACAATACTCGCGTAATCTGGGCGAAAGCCGGCTTGCCCGCCTGGGGTGTAGGCATCTGTTGAACGCAGGCGCTTGTTAGCAGTGTAGTGATTGACCATGGAGTCCATGCAGCCAGCTGTTACACCGAAGAAATACTTGGGTTTGCCTAACTTTTTAAAATCGCGGAGGTCGTCTTGCCAATTGGGTTGTGCAACAATTCCGATACGAAAACCTTCACTTTCTATGATGCGACCAATAACGGCTGTACCAAAGCTAGGATGATCAACATAGGCATCACCCGAAATTAGGATGACATCAAAGGCCTCCCAGCCTCTTTTTTCGGCTTCTTTTAAAGATAGAGGTAGCCAATCGGAAATCGGGCGTTCAGAGTTCATGTTACAAAGATACACCAAGAACAATGCGTCCTGAATTTTGTTGTAATTTTGTCGAAGAAATCTATCAATATTCACCTTAAAAACAAGATCAAAATGGCTTTTGAACTTCCAACACTACCTTATGCTTACGCCGCGCTAGAGCCGCACATCGATGCACGCACTATGGAAATCCACCATAGCAAGCACCACCAAGCATACACTACCAACCTAAACAATGCAATTGCAGGCACCGACATGGAAAACATGTCAATTGAAGATATCTTAAAAGTTTGCAAAGACAAACCAGCTGTTCGCAACAACGGTGGCGGTTTCTGGAACCACAACCTTTTTTGGGAAATCATGGCGCCAAATGCAGGCGGCAACCTTAGCGGCGAGCTCGCAGCAGCTATCGACAGCACTTTTGGTTCTTACGAAGCATTCAAAGACGAATTCGCGAAAGCTGCAACCACACGTTTTGGTTCAGGATGGGCTTGGTTGTGTGTAACAAACGGCGCACTCGAAATTTGTTCTACTGCCAACCAAGACAACCCACTCATGGGTGAGGGTTGCAACGGAACCCCTATTCTTTGCCTTGACGTCTGGGAACACGCTTACTACCTCAACTACCAAAACCGTCGTCCAGACTATATCAATGCTTTCTTTAACGTCATCAACTGGGAAGTTGTTGGGGCTAAATTTGCTGCTGCAAAGTAAGGAGCAAAAAGAAATATAATTTTGTAGGGCGACTCGTTAGGTCGCCCTTTTTTGTGTTATGTTTACGTTAACAAACTAGTATCGCCTTGAGATTGGTTTTTCAAGCCGCTACATTTGTTCCTAAATTCTCAAACAATGGCAGGTATATTAAGCTACTTCTTACCAAAAGACAAAGTATTCTATTCGCTTTTTGAAAAAGCAAGTGACAATCTAGAACTTATTGCTCAAAAATTATTGCAGCTCGTACACGAATCAGACTACAATAAACGTGCGGCAATTATTGAAACAATGCGCGATATCGAGCACCAAAACGACAACATCACCCATGAAATATTTATCGAACTCGGTAAAAACTTCATCACGCCATTTGACCGCGAAGACATTCACGCGCTTGCATCTGCACTAGATGATATCGCTGATTACATCTATGCTTCAGGTAAGAAAATCAACTTCTACAAAATTGACCCAATTTCTGACCAAGGCATTCAAAAAACAGCAGCAGCTATCAACGACGCTGTAATTGCTGTGAAAGCGGCCGTTATGGAATTGCGCAATCTTAAAAACACGCAAAAAATCATCGAGTGTGTGATCAAAATCAATAGCATTGAAAACAATGCTGACAACATCTTTGACATGAGCATTGAGCAATTATTCAACTCTGACGTAGATGCCAAAGAGCTCATCAAAAGACGCGAGTTGTACATGGTAATGGAAACTGCCACGGACAAATGTGAAGACGCAGGTAATGTAATCGAATCTATCGTAGTTAAATACGCTTAAGCGATACTATTCATTTTTTAAAGCAAAACAAATGTTTACTTTATTACTCATCGTAATTGGCATCGCCCTGCTCTTTGACTTAGTCAATGGGTTTCATGACGCCGCCAATTCCATTGCAACGGTTGTATCCACTAAAGTATTGACGCCTTTTCAGGCCGTACTTTGGGCAGCCATGTTTAATATAATTGCTTTTTGGGTTTTCGATATGAGCGTCGGTAATACCGTTGCTAAAACGGTAGACAACAACGCTATTGACCTCTGGGTAATCCTTGCAGGTTTATTGGCAGCTACATTTTGGAATTTACTCACTTGGTGGCTAGGCATTCCCTCATCTTCATCACATACACTGATTGGTGGTTTTGCCGGTGCCGCGGTAGCGCATGCCGGTTTCGATGTAATTGCGAGTGGCGAAATTATTAAAGTTATTTTATTCATTTTCTTAGCACCATTCATCGGTGGCTTCATTGCATATCTGATTGCAGTGGTCACCATTTCAAGATCGTTCTGGAAAAAAATGCTAGTCATTCTTAGTTTATCAGGGCTCACTATCTATTTTATGCAATACATGATTGAATATTTAGATATGAAACCTATCATGATGTATATCGTCATTGGCATGATTGCAATTTTTATTGCAGTTTATACGTGGTTCGAAATCGTTTACGGTGCAAAACGCCCCTCAGCTGTGAAAGAAGCAAACATGCACAAGAAACTACAGTTATTGTCTTCGGCAGCATTTTCTTTAGGTCATGGCGGTGCCGACTCTCAGAAAGTGATGGGTATTATCTGTGCGGCTTTACTGGTTTATGGCAATTTAGGTCGAGAAAATAAGCTTGATCACCCTATTCCCAAATACCTCCAAATTACAGAATTAATGCAGATTGAATACCATTCTGTCGACGGTAAAAAGCAATTGTTCAAACCAGAAATTGCTCAAATTGACAAACAAATCTATTACGAGCATGCAAATCAAATCATTAATGCCAATACCCAAGAAGCGGTTTATTCTTCCAATGGAAAGGCGTTAAGCAAGGCACAAAATCTTCCTCCATACAAGCAAATTCAAAAAAACATGAAGCATTTTGGAATTTACACAAGAGGAAAAGCTATTTGTGAAGCAAAGACCAACGACACTATATTTTATAAAAATAAGCTCAATTATAAAAATCATTATTTTGGCATTTTTAGCAGTTTTGTAAATTCATCAACTGGCGAGTTGCTTCATGGACATAAAATTAAAACCAAAGTTCATTCAGAAACGATGCCAATGTGGGTTGCGTTTGGGTGTTATCTTATGATCGGTTTGGGAACCTTAATGGGTGGCTGGAAGATTGTCAAAACAATGGGAACTAAGATCACCAAGGTGACACCGCTGGAAGGTGTATGCGCCGAAACCGCAGGGGCTCTTACCCTGTTTACGGTGTCTCAGTTTGGAATCCCGGTTTCGACAACCCACACCATTACGGGTTCAATTATTGGCGTTGGCGCCACTAAGCGTTTGAGTGCGGTACGCTGGGGCGTGACCATCAATCTGCTTTGGGCATGGATTCTCACTATTCCGGTCAGTGGTTTATTAGCTGCCTTATTTTACTACATGATCATTTGGTTCAAATAGTAAAAACTTCAGATTTTCGATAAAAAAGGGTGCTTAGGCGCCCTTTTTTGGTAAATATTCATTCCAATTTGTATGAAATTCAAAAATCATTAACTTTAGGCCAAATCTAAAAAATCAACTATGAAAAAACTTTTACTTACAATCAGTGCAGTTGTGCTTAGCGCCACAACTTACGCACAGGTGATTGCTGCAGGAATCTCTCCTCAGAGTATAGTCGCTAACTACACCCACACATGGGCTGACCCAGCAGGTGGTTGGGGTACCCCTGACTTCAACATCCCGGGCACATTTGTACAGGATACCCTTAAAATTGTAGATGATGGTTCTACTGGCTTAAATGCACAAGGCAATCCAATTTCTGCAGAAGGCTGTAACCCACTCATCAATGACCTTACTGGTAAAATTGCAGTTGTATTCCGCAATACTTGTGAATTTGGTGCAAAAGCGTTGAATGCACAAAACGCTGGTGCAGTAGGTGTAATTGTTGTGAACCGCAACCCAGGTGAGGTAATCGCAATGGGTGCTGGTGCTTCTGGTGCCAACGTTACTATTCCAGTTGTAATGCTCGACCTCACAGACGGTTTGGCACTCATCGCTGAAATGGCAAATGGCCCAGTAGTAATGTTCTTAGGTAACAAAACTGGACTTTTCCCTAACGATGGTGGTATTTCAGGTGGTGCTACTTTATTGCCGCGCCAAGCCATGATTCCATCTCAGTTGGCTCAAAACGGTACTGAATTCAACTTCGACCTCGGTTCACGCGTTTACAACTATGGTAACCAAGCGCAAACAGGTATGTCTTTGAACGCTACCATCACCAACCCTTCTGGTGCAACTGTTTACAACAACACAGCTACGGGCATCAACCTTGCCGCTGGCGATTCACTTGATGTATTCCCTGGGGGTGCTTCTAGCTTACCAAACTTCTCATTGGCTTCTTACCCAGCTGGTACGTATACACTCACTTACACTTTATCATTAAGTGGTGCAGATGATTACGCAGCAGACAACTCGCTTGTCACAACGTTTAAAGTAACTGACTCTTTGTTCAGCTACGCGCAAGCAGATGCTACAACCGGAGCTCCTAAAGGTGGCAACTACTACCGTCCAGGCACCAACAACCAAACGTATTCTGCTTGTCAAGTAATCGACAACGCAAATGCAAGCCGCTTGAAAGCAAACGGTATTTGGTTCTCTGCAACAACTGCAACTGCATCAGGTGTGGTTTTGACAGGCGAAGAAATGGCGCTTTACCTCTACAAGTGGGAAGACGTCTTCACCGACCTCAACGACGCTAACTTAGCATTCAATACACTAACAGAAGTTGCAAGCGGTTTTTATTATTTCCCTAGTGACCTACAAGGCGAAACCGTTTATGGCGCTTTCACTACACCAGTAGCACTTGAAGACAACCAACGTTACCTAGCTTGTGTACAAACCGTTAACCTTAGCCTTTATATGGGCCATGAAAATAGTACAGACCTTACCTGGAACGAAGCTTACTATCTTCAACCAATGGCGCCAAACGAAAGCGATGGTACTTGGTATGCAGCTGGTTTCGGTTCTGACCTTCCAAGCTCTTTAGCTATTGCTGTTTCTGACAACGACGTAAACGTTGCTGAATTGAATACAGTTGCTGGTAAGGCCTTCCCTAACCCAGCTAACGATGTAGTTACTGTTGCTATTGAAGGCGAAGGAACTGCACTATTAACAGTTACTGACGTTGCAGGAAAAGTTGCTATGGCAACTACATTAAACCTTGCAGCTGGTCAAGACAACGTTAACATCAATGCATTGCAGTCAGGTCTTTACATCTTCAACGTTACACTTGAAAACGGTAAAACCGCTCAATTCAATGTTGTGAAAAAATAAGTTCAACTCACTTTGAACTGAAAAGGGACGGGCAACCGTCCCTTTTTTATTTGCTATCTTTGTAATATGTCAAAAGCATCTTATACAGTAACAGCAGCGCTACCTTATGCCAACGGCCCCCTTCATTTAGGACATGTCGCAGGCGTTTATTTACCCGCAGATATCTTTGTGCGTTTTTTGCGCATGAACAACCACGATGTGGCCTTCATTTGTGGTGCCGACGAACACGGAGCAGCCATTACGCTTCGTGCCAAAAAAGAAGGGCTCAGCCCAAAAGATATCGTCGATAAATACGACGGCATCATACGCCAAGCATTTTCAGATTTCAACATTAGTTTTGATATCTTCCACCGCACTTCTAGCGAACTTCACCACCAAACATCTGCCGACTTCTTTAAGCGCCTCCATGACCAAGGCCAATTTACTGAAGAAGTTTCGGAACAATATTTTGATGAAGAATACCAACAATTTTTAGCAGACCGCTACATTACCGGAACCTGTCCAAAATGTCAGAGCGCTGGTGCTTACGGCGATCAATGCGAAAAGTGTGGTTCAGACCTTAGCCCAACCGATTTAATCAATCCAATTTCTACGCTCAGTGGCAATACTCCCGTTCTAAGAACCACCTCACATTGGTACTTGCCAATGAACCAACATGAAACCTGGCTCAAAGAATGGATCCAGGAAGGAAGCCTAGACGGCGAACAACAACACAACCCCAAAGAGTGGCGCAACCAAGTTATTGGCCAATGTATGTCTTGGATCAATGGCGGGCTCAGGCCACGTGCCATGACCCGCGATTTAGACTGGGGCGTTAAAGTACCGTTGCCAAACGCAGACGGAAAAGTACTTTACGTATGGCTAGATGCACCCATTGGCTACATTTCGGCTACCAAACAATGGGCCCTAGACAATGGCAAAGACTGGGAACAATACTGGCTCAAATCTAAAGCCAAAGACCGCAAATTGGTGCACTTTATTGGCAAAGATAACATCGTATTTCATGCTATCATCTTCCCGATATTACTCAAAAATCATGGCGATTTCATTTTGCCAGACAACGTTCCGGCCTATGAATTCCTGAACCTAGAGGGCGATAAATTCTCTACCTCCAGAAATTGGGCGGTTTGGCTCCATGAATATCTAGAAAGCTATCCTGATAAAATCGATGAGCTCAAATACGTGCTCACCGCAATTGCCCCAGAAACCAAAGACGCTGAGTTTACCTGGAAAGAATTCCAAACGCGCGTTAACTCCGAACTTGCCGACATCATGGGCAACTTTGTGAACCGAACTTTGGTGCTCACCAACAAATACTACGAAGGTCAGGTGCCAGCGGCAGGTTCGTATACAGCAGAAGACCAACAAATTATTGCGCAAATTCAAGAGATTCCTGGACGCATTTCCAAATTAGCATACGCATATAAATTGCGCGAGGCCCAAGCTGAAATGATGCAATTTGCACGCATCGGTAACAAATATTTAGCCGACAACGAGCCCTGGAAACTCATCAAAACCGACCCCGCTCGTGTAGAAACCATCATGCATCTCGCCTTGCAAATAACGGCCAACCTCCAAATTGCGTGTCAACTATTCTTGCCCGCTACAGCAGAGAAACTATCCAAAATGCTCAATGCATCTTGGAATCAATTCACAGACCTCGGCCGTATTGACCTTTTAAAAGCTGGTCACCAAATTGGCGAAGTCCAGATTCTTTTCACCAAAATTGAAGACACACTCGTAGAAACCGAAGTTGCAAAACTCAAGGCTACTGCAGCCCCAACCTCTAAATTCCCACCCATGAAAGACGCCATCGCCTTCGACGATTTCACCAAAATGGACCTCCGTATGGGCACTATTTTAAGTGCTCAAAAAGTGGAAAAAGCCGACAAACTCCTCCAACTCACCGTAGACACCGGCATAGACCACCGCACAATCGTCTCCGGAATTGCCGAACACTACGCCCCAGAAGACATAATTGGTAAAACTGTCCTCGTTCTTTTGAATCTCGAACCAAGAAAAATTCGTGGCATCGAATCGCAAGGTATGATCTTAATGGCTGAAAACGAAGAAGGTAAGCTCAGCTTCCTGGCCTCCGAAAAAGAATTTGGCCCGGGCCCAACAGTCCGCTAAAGATTTTTTATCGCACGCTACTTGCAGAACCCAAAAAAGTTCGTATCTTTGTAGTCCCAATACGGAAAACAACACGTTTCAAGATATATTGCGGGGTGGAGCAGTTGGTAGCTCGTCGGGCTCATAACCCGAAGGCCACAGGTTCGAGTCCTGTCCCCGCTACAAGGAAAACCTGAGTCTTTTGA
>JAIXXP010000008.1 GCA_027490665.1 Cryomorphaceae bacterium
ATAGCAGCACGGTCCACCTCTTCCCATTTCGAACAGAGAAGTTAAGCCTGCTTGCGCTGATGGTACTGCGATTTTGATCGTGGGAGAGTAAGTCGATGCCGATTTTAAAAGCCTCACAGCAATGTGGGGCTTTTTTTTGTCCAGTTGTTTGGAATTAGTATTGATACTGGGTTAGAATTGTCAAAGGCTAAGATTTTTAACAATCATCCTATTTTTAGGACAAAAAAATACCCCTCACATAAGTGAAGGGTAGTACAAAGGCATGTTAGCTCAGATTTACCACACTACTGGCCTTTACCAATTGCAAATATCGTTGGAATTTTGGCAAGATCATAAGCTTTCTCTCTCCAGTCTAGAACAGTCATTGTTCGTATAGATTCTGAAGGAAGTGTAAGATTAGATGCGATACATAATTCTGTGAGGTCTCCGACTTCATTCAGAAGATCTTCTAATACATTCATGTTTCTGAATGGTGTATCCATAAAGAGGTGCGTAGTTCCATTTCTTTTGGTATCCATCTCGAAATCGCGCAATTTTTTGATGCGCTCTTTGCGTTCTTTGGGTAAATAACCATGAAAAGTAAAATGTTGGCCATTGAATCCACTTCCAATAAGCGCCAATAGAATAGATGATGGCCCCACAAGTGGTTTGACTTGTATAGATTGTGAATGTGCTAAATGTACAAGCACCGCACCAGGATCTGCAATTCCGGGACAGCCTGCTTCAGAAATGATTCCTACGTCTATACCTTTAATGAGAAACATCAAGAGATCCATTAGTTCAGACTCTTTGGTATTTTTATTAACGATTCTAAATGTGCAGTCGTCTATTGGGAAATTTCTATCCATTTTGCGTAGCAAACGGCGTGCACTTTTGATTTCTTCCACAGCAAATACACGGAGTTGAGTGGCTTGTTGGATCACTTCTTGTGGAATAATATCAGCAGTACTTTCACCACCTAAAGTATTAGGTATCAGTAATAAACTACCTTTTTGTTTAATGCTCATGTATTAATTTTTGTATTAGCGCATCCGTTGCTTTATCAACGAGTTGATAGACCTCTTCAAAGTCTTTTAAGGTACCGTAATAAGGATCCGGAACAGCTTCTTTTTGATTGGGGTATAAATAATGAAGGAAGTATTCGACCTTTTTAAGGTCGTCGGCATGGCGGGCCAGTTTAGCTACGTTATGGTAGTTGGATTGATCCATGACGAGGATATGGTCGAAATTTTGAAAGTCTTTGCTTGTAAACTGTCGTGCACGTAAAAATTCTAAGGAAGTGCCGTGTTTTGCTGCTGTTTGTATCATGCGATGATCAGGAGCCTTACCGATGTGGTAGTTGGCCGTACCGGCTGAATCTACAAGTACGTCGAGACCTTGTTCTTTTATCTTGCGCAGAAGTAAGCCATCAGCTAGTGGTGAGCGGCAAATGTTGCCTAAGCAAACCATGAGGATACGCTTGGTCAATAGCTTTTTATTGGATGGTCAGTTTCTTCTCGAGTTCTTCGAGGTAGTGACGGAATTGCTTATCCGTTTCTGATAAATTGACAACCGTACGACAGGCGTGCAATACTGTTGCGTGGTCTTTGCCTCCACAATGAGCTCCAATACTAGCCAAAGAAGATTTGGTCATTTTTTTGGAGAAATACATAGAGATTTGACGTGCTTGAACAACCTCGCGCTTGCGCGTTTTAGATTTGAGCATTTCGATAGGGAGGTCGAAGTAGTCGCAAACCACTTTTTGGATATATTCTATAGAGACTTCGCGGGCAGTGCTACGGACAAATTTGTCTACCATTTGTTTGGCAAGCTCTAAAGTAATCGCTTTTTTATTCAATGATGCCTGTGCTAGAAGGGTGTTGAGTGCTCCTTCAATTTCGCGCACATTTGTATTGATAGAATAGGCAAGGTATTCGACGACTTCGCGTGGAAGTTCGATACCGCTGCCGTACATTTTCTTTTCGAGAATAGCAATGCGTGTTTCGAGATCTGGTGTGCCGAGATCAGCAGACAAGCCCCACTTGAATCTGGAAAGCAAACGTTGCTCCATGCCTTGCATTTCTACAGGCGCTTTATCGGAGGTCAAGACAATTTGTTTGCCGTTTTGGTGCAAGTGGTTAAAGATGCTAAAGAAGACATCTTGCGTACGCTCTTTGCCAGCAAAGAATTGAACGTCGTCAATGATCAAGACGTCAATCATTTGATAGAAATGAACGAAATCGTTGGTCGTTTGGTTTTTAATAGCGTCTATGAACTGGTGCGCAAACTTTTCGGATTGCACATACAATACGGTTTTATTTGGAAAACGCTCTTTGATGGAGATACCGATGGCATGCGCCAAGTGTGTTTTGCCTAAGCCAACGCCACCGTAAAGTAACAATGGATTAAATGCGGTACCACCTGGTTTGTTTGAAACTGCAAAACCAGAGGCTCTGGCCAAGCGGTTGCATTCTCCTTCAATGAAGTTTTCAAAAGTGAAATTTGGAATCAGATTAGATTCGATGTTTACTTTTTTAAGACCAGGAATGACAAACGGATTGCGTATTTGTTTTTCGTCGACATTGATAGGCATGTTGACGGGCGCATTTTTTAAACTGCTAGAATTATTAGTAGGGAGTTTGACAGTGTAGGGGCTACGTGACTGCGTGTTGTTTTCCATCACGATGCTGTACTCCAAAGTGCCTTCTTGGCCAAGTTCTTTTTTGATGACCTTGCGCAGTAAGGTAATATAGTGTTGTTCGAGCCATTCGTAAAAGAAATGCGACGGAACCTGGATGGTAAGCACATGACCCTCCAATTTGACGGGGACAATAGGCTCAAACCAAGTTTTAAAGGCCTGTAAGGAAATGTTATCTTTGATAACTTTTAAGCAGGACTCCCATGCACTTTCGTGACTCGTATTCATAGTTGTTAAGGTTGTTCTCGTTGTTTGTAAATAATCGTGTAATCACGAAATCTGCTTGAAATAATGAGATAGCAAATATTTACATAAAAAAGTTAAAAAAAAAGTGTCAAGGGTATTGCCTATTAAAAAAAAAAGACTTGTACCTAATATTTATTTAATTTATGTTTAATAACCCGAGACCTTGGTAAATTTACGATAGACTTAAGGAACACACAAGTAAATCACAAGTAATTCATCATAAAACTTACAAAAATGCGCAACGAGCAAAAAAGTGAACTTTTAGAGTTTTCAACAAAAATAAGGGTGCGTTACGCTGAAACTGATCAAATGGGTTTTTGTTATTACGGTAATTATGCTAGTTATTTTGAGGTAGCACGAGTAGAAGCCCTTCGCGAATTAAATATTAATTACAAGGAATTGGAGAAAATAGGTGTTCTCCTTCCTGTAAAGAAGTTTGAAATTACCTATCACTATCCTGCGAAATACGATGATTTGTTGGAGATACGGACTCGAATTGTCCAGCTGAAAGGTGTTCGCATCGGATTTGAATACAAAACATATAATGAAGAAGGTGTACTTTTGAATGAGGCCTATACTTTGTTGGTATTTGTGAGTGCAGCAACACAAAAGCCTATACCTGCTCCGGCTGAGTTTTTAAACATCATTACGATTTAACTATGAGTGCATTTGAATTTCAACTTTTTGATCCGAGTCTTCGCAAACTCCAGTTTCAAACTAGAAACGGAGAAACACGTGTTGGAGAGCATGTTTCTCGGCAAGAGCTAAATACAGCAAAATATGTTCTTATTGGCATTTCTGAGAACGTTGGGCCCCAAGCAAATTTAGGAAGACAGGGCAGCGAAAATGCATTTCAGGCTTTTTCTAAGGTTTTTTTTAACACCCAATTTTATCCTGAAGTCCCGCTTCAACATTTGGCATTTTTAGGTCAGATCAAACAAATCAAACAACCTTTGGATAGGCTAGATGCGACCGAAATGGTCAAGGAGTTGGATCATTTTGTTTTCGATGTTCTAATGCAATACCTGTCCCCACATCAAATTCCGATTCTTATCGGCGGCGGACACAATAATGCCTTACCGCTCATGCGCTGGGCTGCCACCAAAGGCAAGCTGAGTGTTGTGAACATCGATGCGCATGCCGATTTGCGCCCTACTGATAAACGACATAGTGGCAATTCATTTTCATTTGCTCTTCAGGAAGGTTTGCTAGAGAATTACGGTGTTTTTGGCTTGCACGAGGCATTTAATAATTCTGCAATTCGAAATCAATTGACCAATCCTTTTATAAGTCACCGCTTTTTTGAAGATTACTTACAAGGACCATATCAATTACTCGACGATGTTATGGGTTTCGTTTCGCACCAACATCATGCGATAGGTATCGAAATTGATATGGATGCAATTGCTTACATGCCAAGCTCTGCATTTAGCCCCTCAGGATGGACTTTGGATCAGATCCGTGCTGTCATTCTTAAGTTAGCGCATATCAGGCCGCAAATTGCGTATTTGAACTTAACGGAGGCTGCGCCATTAGATGAGCGCGACGACTTGATTGTAGGAAAAGCTTTAAGCTATTTAGTGCGGGACTTCGTACGTATGGTATAAATGAAAAGAGGCCCCAGAAGGAGCCTCTTAAAATCAACCTGTAGCAAAGTTAATTTGGAATCTTGGTAAACGGAGGTAATTTTAAAAGGTTACACTGAATTAACACTTGACCCTTGAAAAAGATATTGAAGGCCTGCTACCCATGTGTATTCAGCGTCTATTTTTGTCTCGAATGGATGCAAATACAACAATACAAGCCTTGGTACGCCTCATCGATGATCCCGATGAATTAGTCTATCGACAAGTTCGGGATGAGCTCATGAAGTTTGGCACCGAGGTATTGCCAGTATTGGAACAATCTTGGGAGCAAGATTACTATGGTTTGCTCTTTCAAGACCGCATTGAAAACCTCATTCACGACATCCAATTTGAAACGGTAAAAAGTCAATTGAATGCTTGGCTGCAATCTCCGGATAAGGATTTATTGAGTGGGGCGATCATCATTGCAAAGTACCAATATCCCGGCTTAGACGAAGCCATTTTGCACGAGCGCATTCAAGCAATTCGTCGTGATATTTGGCTCGAACTCAACGACCATCAAACCGCTTTTGAACAAGTTAAGATTTTCAACCGCATCTTTTTTGGCATGCATAAGTTCCGTGGTGACGGCCAGAACTACCATACGCCTTCTCATTCTTATGTCAACACTGTTTTAGAAAGCAGAAAAGGGAATCCGTTGAGTTTATGCATTATCTATAGCGTGATAGCCCAATCCTTAGACTTGCCAATTTACGGTGTGAATTTGCCTAATCATTTTATATTGGCTTATATGGATAGCAAGTATTCTTCCTTTGGCCTTCAACAAGAAGATAATTACGGCGTATTGTTCTATATCAATGCCTTTGCAAAAGGGAGTATTTTTGACGCCGCTGAAATCAAGGCCTTTATTCAGGGTATTCATTTACAGCCCGACCGCAGTCATTTTGAACCTTGTTCAAATTCGGCAATTTTAAAACGCATGCTCTCTAATTTGATTTATGCTTTTCAACAAGTAGGCAGTGCTCAAAAAGTTGCCGAACTTCAAGAGTTAAGGAGCCTGATTCCATAAGTCAATTGCGCTTTTCTTTGTATTTTTGACTAAAACAAATTCATGTCGACAAAATACAATGTGGCGGAGCGTTTCATGCGTTATGTTCAAATAGATACCACCGCAGACCCCAACTCAAGTTCGTTTCCTTCGAGCGCCAAACAGCGCGACCTCGCTTTAATTTTACATGCCGAATTACAGAAATTAGGTTTGCAAGATGTAGAAATAGACGAGTGGTCTTATGTATTTGCAACCATTCCTTCTAATGTGTCGCAACCATTGCCAACCATTTGCTTTTGTTCGCACATGGATACCGCTCCAGATTGCAGCGGAACCAACGTTAAACCCATATTGCACCAAAATTATACCGGTGCTCCAATCACCTTACCCGACGACACCACTCAGGTACTACGCACAGAAGACCATCCATATCTACTTCAAAAAATTGGCGACGACCTCATCACGGCCAGTGGCCTCACTCTTTTAGGAGCCGACGACAAAGCTGGTGTAGCCATCATCATGGAGCTCGCTGCATATTTAATGGCGCATCCGGAAGTCAAGCATGGTCCAATTCGTATTCTATTCACTCCAGACGAAGAAGTTGGGCGAGGTGTAGAACAGCTCGACATGCAAAAACTAAATGCCGATTTCGGCTATACCCTCGACGGCGGCCCATTGGGCGACATCGAAGACGAAACCTTTTCTGCAGACGCAGCCACACTTGTTTTTCATGGTGTGAGTGCGCACCCCGGTTATGCAAAAGGCAAAATGGTCAACGCCATCAAACTTGCTTCAGAATTTGTTGCAGCGCTCCCCAAAGAGAAATGGTCGCCGGAAACCACAAAGCACCGAGAAGGTTTTGTGCATCCGACTTCAATTGAAGGTGGCCTAGAGAAAGCAACTGTTCAACTTATTCTCCGCGACCACGATACCCAACTTATGGAAACCTATCCGCACATTTTGGAGGCGCTGGCTCAGAAAGTGGTATCCGCATATGCTGGCGCTCGTTTTGAACTCAGTGTTCAAGAACAATACCGCAACATGAAAGAAATACTTGTAGATGTTCCTTTTGTTGCTGACTACGCCGAAGAAGCCATGCGCAAAGCTGCTTTAACGCCTAAGCGCTCTATTATTCGTGGTGGCACAGACGGATCCCGTCTTTCATTTATGGGCCTGCCTTGTCCAAATATCTTCACTGGAGAAATGGCCATCCATTCCAAATTAGAATATGTGAGTGTACAAGACATGGAAAAAGCCATTGACACCCTTGTTGAACTCGTCCAAATCTGGGAAAAACATCCATGGACGCAAGCTTAATCATCAAGGACATCCAAGCCAAAAAGTTTGCTCCGCTGTATTTTTTACACGGCGAAGAAACTTATTACATCGACCTCATTACAGAAGCGATCCAAAAGCATTGTTTAGAGGAGCACGAGCGCGATTTCAACCAAACTATTCTCTACGGCAAGGACGCAGAGCTTTTGGCGCTGCAAAGCGAACTCAAAGCCTATCCAATGATGGCAGAGCGCCGTTTGGTCATCTTAAAAGAGGCCCAAGATTTCAAACACCTCGAAGCACTCGAATCCTACTCAGAAGCGCCAAGCCCCACGACTATTTTTTTAGTTTGCTACAAGCATAAATCCTTCGATGCCCGCAAAAAAATCCTCAAGAATTTTGCTAAGAATGGCCTCATTTTCAAATCGGACAAAATCCGCGATTACCAGCTCCCCGACTGGATTGCCAAATACGTCAGAACACAAAGCCTTCAAATCAATGGTAAAGCGACAATGCTGTTGGCCGAATTTTTAGGTGCCGACCTCGGGCGGATCGCCAACGAAATTGAAAAACTCCGCATCATATTAGGCCCGAATGCCAGTATAAATGAGCAACACATCGAGCAACACATCGGCATTTCAAAAGACTACAATATTTTTGAGTTGGTCAATGCCGTTGCTCAAAAACAAGCAGATAAAGTTTTTAAGATCGTTCAGTATTTCGAGTACAACCCCAAAGCAGGTGAGCTCGTTGTTATTGTTCCCGCCTTGTTTAAGTATTTCTCACAGCTGATGCGCGTACATTTTACGCCTAACAAAACCAGAGAAAGCATTGCCAGTAGTGTTGGTGTTCATCCTTTTGTGGCTGGTGAATTGCTCGCCAATCGCCAAAACTACGACCCTAAGAAAATCGCTGCAATTATTGCGCTGCTCCACGACTACGACCTCAAAGCAAAAGGGATGGGCAATAGTCAAATGTCTGGCCCTGAATTGCTCAAAGAGTTGGTTTTTCAAATTTTGTACGCATGAGTACTTTCTATGCACCAAGCCTGCAAAGTGAGCAAACTCACTACCAATTGAGCGAAGAAGAATCCAAACATTGCGTAAAGGTATTGCGCATGCAAGAAGGTGCGTCTATTGAATTGATTAATGGAAAGGGCTTGCAAGCTTTAACCATACTTGAAGACGCACACCCAAAGCGATCGTTATTGCGCATAGAATCCAGTGTTTTTCATGAAAAGACCCCGCCATTACACATAGCTATGGCGCCTACCAAAAACATGGACCGGATTGAATGGTATCTTGAAAAAGCAACTGAATTGGGCTTGTCTAAACTGACTTTTTTATTATGTGAACATAGTGAGCGTAAGCAAGTCAATACAGAGCGCCTCGAAAAAATAGCCATCGCAGCCATGAAGCAATCTAAAAGATTTTATTTACCTGAACTTGAAGGGCCAATGCGTTTTGAGGATTTTCTTCAGAGTCATTCTAAAGGATATTTTGGTCACTGTGAAGATGGGGAGAAGATAGGTATGAATGGCTTGAAAAGCACTATGCCTTTTTTAATTGGTCCGGAAGGCGATTTTTCTCCTACAGAAATAGCTGCTGCGCTGAAATCGGGTTACCAAGCAGTTGAAATGAGTGCTTTTAGGCTCAGAACGGAAACTGCAGCGCTTTTGGCAACCACAACATTACTGCCTGAGTAGGTTTTTATTTCGTGTACTGATACACCTTAAAATTAGCCTCGTGTTTTTCGTCGATGGCCTGGCTAAAAAGCAAGGTTTTTTTATAAGTGGTGGCATCAAAAACAGGGAAGAAGGTGTCTGCACCATACGTTTTGTCGATGTGCGTCAAGAAAATTTCTTTAACTAAACCGCTCTCTAACGCCAGCGCATAAATTTGAGCACCACCAATGATAAATGCTTTTTGTCCGTCTTTGAGTTCTAAATTTTGCAAGCAAGTGGCTAAAGAATCAAATACCAAACAGCCTTCAGCTTCAAAATTTGCTTGCCTACTCAAAACAACGTTGGTGCGCCCGGGTAATGGCCTGTATTTCTCTGGAATGGAGTCGTAGTTTTTGCGTCCCATGATCACGACATGTCCTTTGGTGCTGTCTTTGAAGAATTGCATATCGGCAGGCAAATTCCACATCAGGTCGTTGTCTTTACCAATGCCGTTATTGGCATCAAGTGCTGCAATCATGGAGAGTGCGCTGATCATATGGCTACGGCTGCTTTGATGTGCGGATGCGGATCGTAGTTGAGCAATTCAAAATCTTCGTACTTGAAGTCAAAAAGATTTTTGACCTCAGGATTGATGCGCATCGTGGGTAAAGGGCGGAAGTCTCGGGTAAGTTGTAGTTGCGTTTGTTCGATATGGTTGCTGTACAAATGTGCATCGCCAAGCGTATGGATGAAATCTCCTGGCTGAAGGTTACAAACTTGGGCCATCATCATGGTGAGTAGGGCGTAGGATGCGATGTTGAAAGGCACGCCCAAAAAGGTATCGGCGCTGCGTTGATACAATTGACAGCTCAACTTACCGTTGGCTACATAAAATTGAAAAAATGCATGACAAGGCGGTAGTTTCATTTGTGGGATTTCACCGACATTCCAGGCTGAAACGATGATGCGTCTGGAGTCTGGGTTGTGCTTGATTTGGTCGATGACTTGTTGGATTTGATCGATGTGTTCACCACTTGCCGTTGGCCAACTGCGCCATTGTGAGCCATATACAGGGCCGAGTTCGCCATTGGCATCGGCCCATTCATCCCAGATGCTAACGCCGTTCTCTTTGAGGTAAGCAATATTGGTTTCGCCTTTCAGAAACCATAAAAGTTCGTGAATGATGGAGCGCAGGTGCAATTTTTTAGTTGTAATGCACGGAAATCCTTCGGAAAGATCAAAACGCATTTGGTAGCCAAATACTGAAATAGTTCCTGTTCCGGTGCGGTCTTCTTTTTGAACACCGTGTTCTAGAATGTGGGATAGGAGGTCGTGGTATTGTTTCATTTACAAAAACTTGCTAGACTACGAAAATAGTAATTATTTTAGCCCTATGAAGTGTTACAAAGGCCTCTTGCTCCTGCTTTTTTCCATAAGTTTTACACAGCTAAATGCACAGGCGTTAAAGCGCAAATACCGCGGAATTTATACGGGTCAAATTCCTAAGTACGAAGTGAAAATGGGATCCAAAACCTACGATGTAAACGCTAGTGAAATCAAAGCTTATCTCGACCGAGATAGTATTTATTTGGAGATTGGAACTTCCCGTTATGCTTCAAGTTACTTCATCGAAAGTAAAGAGAAGCAATTCATACTAACTTCCCCACGAGAACATTCTGGGATTCCAGAGCTATTCATTTTAGATCCAAAAACGAAGACAATGATTCGCAAAGGGCTTTATCCACAACCCGATGCCACTTTAACGCGTTCAGGTAAATTACCGCGCAGGTAACCACAAGCTAAATGTAGTTCCTTTTTCTGGGGTGCTTTTGGCATCAATTTTTCCTTGATGTGCTTCTATAATGAGCTTCACGTAATACAAACCAAGGCCAAAACCTTTGACATCATGGATGTTGCCAGTTGGCACTCTGTAAAACTTATCAAAGATCATGCGGAGGTCGTCTTTTTTGATTCCGATGCCATTGTCTTGTATATCGATTCTATAGCCATCCTTCTCTGCCTTGACAGTTATGTGAATGACAGGTGCAATTCTGCAATATTTAACTGCGTTATCCACAAGGTTAAACAGCACATTGGTGAGGTGGACAGGGTCTGCAAAGAGTTGTGCTAGTTCGGCTTCTTTTTGAATGGTTAAAGTACCGCCGCCGGTGGCTTGGTTGAATTCAAAATTTTCTTTGACGTCGTCAAGTATGCTGTAAAGCGACACCGATTCTTTGTTTAAACTGACCTTATCTTTGTCTAGTTTGGCTATATTGAGAACGCGTTCAACCTGCTGTTCCAGGCGCTTGTTCTCTTTGTAAATGATACTCGCGTACTTGCGCATGCGGTCAGGCTCGGCGTTGTCTTCCATTCGCAACAATAATTCACTCGAAAGACTAATCGTAGAAATGGGTGTCTTGAGCTCGTGGGTCATGTTATTGATGAAGTCGTTCTTGACCTCAGAAAGCCTTTTTTGACGAATGATGATGCCCAAACTAAATGCAAAGAACACGACCACAAAAACAACAACAATCATAAGATACACCAAAGGTGAAAAGCTTGAAGCAGCTTCAATTTGATCGAGCTGGAGGTTGGGGAAGTAAACAGTAAAGTAATGTCCGTCTTTGGTGAGGTTGAGGCTTTCAGGTGTGATGCCTTTGGTTTTTTGTGCTTTTTTTGCGTAAATCGAATCGCTGTCAAAAACGTAAAGGCCAGAGAGCGCAATAGAATCTGTGAAGCAATCGTAGATGCCAAACAAGAAGTCTTGCTGTATATCTTGCAAATAAAACTCTTTTTTGAGAAGCGTTTCTAAGTAAAACGGTTGAATTTCGTCACTGACGTCTACGGTGTAGTGTTGGTAACTGATTTGCTTGATGGCACCATATACCGCGCTCGGGTCTTCGTTCTGATTGACAGATGTAAGTACATTTCGCAAGGCAGCACGTGCTTGTTGAGCAAATTCTCTGAGGTTGAGGCTGTCTTCGCGCTGCTGAATGTTAATGTACTCTTGTTGCAACTGACGGGTATTGTGGATCCAGACAAACTGAACTATTAAAATGCTCAGAATGGAAATGACGCCGAGAATGGCAACCGCATTAACCGTTTTGTTTTTCATCAATTAGAAGCCATTCACGCCATTGACAGTTGTGTATTTCAAGACATTCTTTTTTTCCGGATGGATTCGCGCAAAAGCAGATTGAACAGCGAGCGTACCTTCATGGAAACCACAGAGAATGAGCTTGAGTTTGTTCTCATAAGTATTGACATCGCCAATTGCGTAAATACCTGGGATATTCGTAGAATAATCTAGGGTATTGACTTTAATTGCGCTTTTTTCAATCTCTAAGCCCCAGTCGCCGATTGGTCCGAGGCTTGGTTTGAGGCCAAACAAGGGAATGAAATGATCGGCAGCAATACTACGTTCACCGTCTTTTTGATGGGTAACAATGACATGCTCGAGCTGATCAGCACCTTGCAAACCTGTTACCTCTGCTTCAGTGACGAGGTCGATTTCGCCACTTTCAGCCATGTCAATGACCCGTTGTACGGAGTCGAGGTGCCCACGGAAAGAACTACTGCGGTGAACTAAAACAACGCGTTTGGCAATTTTGCGTTCGGCGAGGTAAATAGACCAGTCTAAAGCGGAGTCGCCGCCACCGGCAATGACACAAACTTTGTCTTGGTAAATTTCTGGGTTTCTAATGATGTATTCAACTCCTTTGTCTTCAAAATCGGTGATGTTCGCAATAGGTGGTTTGCGCGGTTCGAATACGCCAAGCCCGCCAGCAATCATGACAATTGGTGCGCGGTGAGCAGTGCCTCTTACCGTAGTAACGATAAACTGACCTTCTTCGTCTTTGTCTATGGTCATAGCTGCTTCACCAAGTGTAAAACCAGGCTTAAACGGCGCAGCTTGCTCCATAAGGTTGTCGATCAGTTCACCTGCTAAAATAGAAGGAAAGCCAGGGATGTCGTAAATCGGTTTTTTCGGATAGATTTCTGAACACTGTCCACCAGGTTGTGGCAGTGAATCGATGAGGTGGCAGCGCAATTTGAGTAAGCCGGCTTCAAAAACTGTAAATAAGCCGACAGGGCCTGCACCAATAATGATAATGTCTGTTTGAATCATGATGTGAAACGATTAATATGCGGGAAATTCAGGTTTGTTTTGTAAAATATCTTCGATGCGTTGCATAATTTCTGGCGTCAAGAGTTCTTGTGCGCCAAGCGCTTGCATGTTCTCTTGCAATTGTTGCAATTTGCTTGCACCTAGAATGACGGTTGATACATTTGGGTTTTTCAAGCACCAAGCCAAGCTCATAACCGGTAAGGATAAACCGAGTTCTTTGGCTAGATTACCAAGTTCTAGTACTGCTGTAATGCGCTCTTGTGTCAAGTTGCGTTCTTTGAGCCACTCTAGGCCATCCATACCCAAACGCGTACCATCTGGGAATTGGTCGTTGTATTTGCCACTAAGAATGCCACTTGCTAGTGGAGACCAAATGGTGGTGCCTAAACCAACACTTTTATAAATTTGAGAGAATTCGACTTCTACTTTATTGCGCACAAACATGTTGTATTCAGGTTGCTCTACAATTGGGCCGATCAGGTGATTTTGTTTGGCAAACATATGTGCCTCCATGATTTCTTGTGCCGACCATTCTGATGTACCCCAGTACAAAATTTTGCCTTGCATAATAAGTTGGTGCATGGTCCAGACGGTTTCTTCAATTGGGGTTTGTTTGTCTGGGCGATGGCAGTAGTAAAGGTCTAGGTAATCTAACTGAAAACGCTTCAATGCAGCTTCACACGCTTCAACAAGGTGTTTGCGACTTAAGCCTTTTTGTGTAGGAAGTTCTCCACCAATTCCAAAGAAGGCTTTACTACTCACAATATATGAATCTCGAGCCCAACCTTTTTTCTTGAGAATGGCGCCCATGACTTCTTCACTTTTGCCACGCGCATAAATTTCTGCGTTGTCAAAAAAGTTGATCCCTTGCTCATAGGCGTAGGTCATGAGTGCTTCTGCGGTGTCGTCGGATATTTGTTTTCCAAAAGTAAGCCAAGACCCTAGGGAGAGGCGGCTCACTTGTAAACCACTTTTTCCTAGGTTTTTATATTGCATTTCCATAGTTTGTATTTGCTATTTTTCGTTGTTTGTGTTTCCAGATGCCGTTAGCGAGCACAACCAATAATATCATGGCTGCACCCCAATAAAACGAAGTTTGGAGTAATTTGTGCTCTTTGAGCAATACAATTGCTAAAAGAATAGTGTAAATCGGTTCTAAATTAATGCTCAGAGATACACTAAAAGCCCCGAGGCGCTTGACGATATCTATGGTTGCTAGGAAGGCAAATGAAGTGCAAAGTATGCCTAAAAAGAGCAGCCAATAAAAATCAGAGGCAGTCATTTCAAAGAGGTCCATGCTCCATTTCCCCTGACTCATAAAAAAGATACTGAGCGCAATAAAACCTGTTGTGAGTTCGGTGAGGCTGAGGCCTGGAGTGTCGGTTTGTTGGGCGAGTTTGCCGTTGGCTACAGAGAAAACTCCGGCACATAGGGCTGAAACCAAGCCAATGAGTACTGCTTTCAGTTCTTCTCCTTTGAAATCATGGGCCACAAAATAAATGCCGCCAATGACCAAGAGGCCCATTGAAAATTCAATCCAGGAGAAGCGCTTGTGCATGATTAGGGGTTCTAGCCAAGTGACATGTAGGGTTGTGGTAGACAAGCAAAGAATTCCAAGCGAAGCTGTTGACAACTGAATAGAGGTGTAGAAAGTAAGCCAATGCAGCGCAACCACTAAACCAACCATAACAGCCCAAAAAAGTGTTTTCCCTTTCGGGAAAATCATTTTCTTGGCAAAGAACATATAGACAGCCAAAGCAAGTGCAGCTATCCACAAGCGGTGCCAAACAATGAGCAGCGCGTCGAGATGAATCAGTTTGCCCAAAATACCGGTAAAGCCCCACATGAAAATGATGAGGTGTAATAAAAAATGATAGCGGTATTGTTGGAACAACTGAATTATTTTAACTGATTAGCGTTTTTTAGACCATTCTTCAATGGATTTCTCGTTGGCGCGTACATAGGCGTCATCACCATCTGCTTTGGCAGCTTCGATGGAGATTTTAGCTGTTTCGATTGCTCCTTTGAAGTCGCCGTTGGCTGCTTGTAATTGTGCTTTAAGGCGGGTCATCCAGTAGGCAGAAGGGCCGCGCAGTTCGACAGCCTTGGTAGACCATTCGAGCGCTTTTTTAAGGTCGAGTTTCTCGTTGAAATAATAGGTGGCTGCTTGGTGGTAGTCATTGGCACTTGGGCCAGCCATTGTTTTGTCAATGCTCGCTAAAACTTTGGTTTTGGTATCGAGCGTAAATGGCAAAGTCACTTTCGTTTGTGCCCAAGTCAGGGTGATTTTTGCACTGCTCGATTTCAAGTCTTCTAGTTGAAGGGTAAGATTTTCCGTAAATTCTTTACTGGTTTCTGCTGCTGCACTCACTTTTAATGCCACCTTAGCGTCTTCCCATTTTTCAGGTAAGCCCCAATTGCTGTAGTCTGTGTAGAAATAAAATTCCCAGCTGCTTTGTCCAGGTTTGGCAAAAAGGGCATAAGTGCCTGCTTTGAGTGTGTCTTTACCAAAAATAAGGGCCTCGCTGGTCGTTACTTTTGTATTTTCGTTGGCTCCAAGACGCCACATTTGCCCGTAAGGGATGAGGTCTCCAAAAATGACGCGGCCTTTGGCGCCCGGTCTTGAGTAGTCAATTTGGATATCAGCTAAGCCAACCTTTTGCTGAAGTTTGGCAACTGGGCTCGCTTTTGGTGTCAAGACTTGTGCGTTGAAACTTGCCGATAAGCCAACTGCGATAATAAAGAGTAGTTTTTTCATAAGGTTTTAATTTGTAAACAAGCTGTTAGATGGGATGTTCACCGGAAGTGAAAGTTCCCAATTAGGACGAATTTTGATTTTTTC